>NZ_CP101138.1 GCF_028473745.1 Streptomyces sp. M92 | reverse complement strand
ACCCGATCCTGGAGTCGGATCGCCAAACGTGTTTCCGCAGGTCAAAGGCGTCTTCGGGGCTACGCTCTCTTCATGCATGAAAGTGCCCAAGGTCTCGCATCCGTCGGGGCCCCTCAGGCCCCTCAGGCCCGTCGGGAGCTCCGGTCCTCGGGCATGTCGCACACGACCTGACATTGGCGCGCGGGTTGACTGGGGCTCAGCTGGCATAGCAGCAGGAAGGCGTGGCTGGTCGAATCTGTGGCTGAGGTGGCACACGCGCGCCTGGACGGTCGGTGCCCCCGCCGTCGTGGTGGACTGGTTCGTGGCTGGGGTGTTGATGTGGTTCGGGGCCGGGAAATCGACGACAACGGATGACCGCGATCAGTGGAAGGCAACTACCGGTCGCGGGGAGCGCTGGATACTGACCCCACTGAGGCAAACCAACGGTCGGAACCCTGTGCGCACTGTCCTTGCGGCTCCGACTCAATCCTCGTTAAGACCAGATCAGTCGGGCCGGCCTCGGGTCGTTGCGCCTTTTGCGGGGATAGGTGCTAGTTCAGCTTGAGTTCCGTATCGGTCTCGCAGAGGAAGTGGAACCGTTGTGGCTGTGCGGACACTTGTTGCTGTGGACTTCCTACTGCACGAACGGGTCCGGTCTGGCGATCGGGCGGCGTTCGCCGAGATCTTCGACGAGCACGCGCGAGTCGTCTACGCCCACGCGATCCGGACGACGGGCGACTGGGCCATGGCCGAGGACGTCATGTCTCTCACCTTCCTGGAGGCTTGGCGGCTGCGTGACAAGCTGCGTGAGGAAGTCAGAAGCGTTCGGGCGTGGCTCTTGGGCATCGCGACGAACGTGATGCGCAATATCGCTCGGTCGGCACGCCGCCACCGGGAGGCAATGTCCCGTCTGCCGCCCCCGGAAGCGTTGCCGGACTTCTCCGACGAGCTGGTCGGTCAGATGGCCGATGCTCAACGCCTGGCCGCCGCCGCCAGAGCGCTGCAGCGTCTCAAGCGCAGCGAGCGCGAGGTCTTCACACTGGTCGTCTGGTCCGATCTGGGGTACGCGGCGGCCGCTGAGGCTTTGGGGATTCCGGTAGGCACCGTGCGTTCCCGGCTTTCCCGGGCGAGAGAGAAACTGCGCAGGCTCGTCGATGAGGAACTGGTGGTGCCGAATCTGGACGGTGCGGAACCGCGGACCGACAGCGGACACATATCGCACAGCGGGGTGGCCGCAGCCCGCACGTCCCACCGAAGGAGAGCACGATGAATCCGGAACAGCGGGAACGAGCCGAGCGTGAGCGGGCGAGCCGGACGCTGCCTCCCGCTCCCTACCCGGACCCGGCACCCGAACGCGTGGCAGCGCGCCGCGCACACCTCTTGAGCGAGGTCGACCGGCAGACGCATTCCCGTGCTTCCCGACTGGCACCGCGGCCGAAAGGACGTTGGGGCCTGGTATGGGGGGCAGCTGCCGCTGCAGGAGCTGTCGTCGCGGTCCTCAGCCTCGGCTCCGGACCCTCTGACACTGTGGGTAACGTGCCACCGGCCTCAGCAGCATCGGTCCAGCTGCTGGAAAGAGCGGCTCTGGCCGCCGCGACGACGCCGCAGACGACGGTGCGCGCCGGACAGTACTCGTACGTGAAGACGGTCGGCCACACATCGGTGCTGTCCGAGACCACGGCCGGCGAAATGGAGCTCCTGCGCGAGGACGAAAGCATGGAGCAGTGGACCTCGGTGGACGGCAGCGAGCAGACTCTGCAGCGCAAGGACGGCAACGACAGCTTGCTGCCCGGCACCGCAGGTGAGGGGAATCTGAACGCGCCGACCTACGACTTCCTGGCCGCCCTGCCGACCGATCCTGACACTCTGCTGAAGCGGATCCGCGACGACGCCGAGAGGAATCACGGAGCTGGCTCCGGCTCCACGACGGGACCGGACCAGGAAGCCTTCGTCACGATCGGTGATCTTCTGCGGAACGGGGTGACACCTCCCGAGACCGCTGCGGCTCTCTACCGTGCCGCTGCCCTTATTCCCGGCGTCGACGTCGTCCCCGACGCCGTCGACGCGGCAGGACGGAACGGGGTCGCCGTCGCCCGGACGCACGACGGTGAGCGCACTGAATGGATCTTCGACAGGAGCACGGCCCGACTCCTGGGTGAGCGCACAGTTCTTGTGGTGGACAACGCCTGGGGCGAAGCCGGCACAGTCGTCACCTCCGTCGCCGTCATCGACAGCGGCATCGTCGACGAGGCCGGACAGACTCCGTAGAGGGCGAACGGCCGCGCGGCACAACGTCATACACCCATGACGACGACCCGCACAAGATCGAACATCCGGACGATCGTGATCGAGAACCCGACATACTCGATCGCGGCCGTCCCGCACCCACGGAGCGTGCTGTGGGATCCCTGTGAATCACCGGCACAAAACCAGCACAGGAGAAGCAGCATGCGCTCTGCACGCGTCCTTGTCCCGGCTGTCGCCACCCTTTGTGCGTTGGCGGCGAGCGCGACGACTGCAACCGCGGTACCGGAGCCCGTCGCAGTACCTGAGGTCAGAATTACCACGCAGGCCGAGGAGGCCCAGCTGCAGGAGCAGCTCGCCGAATCCAAGCCCGTCATCGCCACCTACAAGGGCGAGAGAATCAACCTGGCTGACGGCTGGCAGGGGGCGCAGGCCTGTAACGAAGTACCGAGCGGTGAGGTCTACTGCTACGACAGCGCCGCCGAAGCGGACCAGGCAATGGCCGCGATCGCCCCGAAAACGACCAGAGGGTCGGAGAGTGGCAGGGCTGCAGCGACGGCCGGCGGTGCGTTCGGTCCTACAGCCTGGAGCGACTGCGCGTACGGGTGGGTCTGCCTGTGGGAGCACTCGGACTTCACGGGGCGCCGGCTTCAGTGGAGCGCCAAGGGGACCAAGCAGCTCGGGGACTGGGACTTCCGGGACAAGGCCAGTGCCGGCTGCGTACAGCGCGATCAGGGCGGTGTGTCGGTCTACGACGCCCGAACGGGCCTGCCTGACCCGTACATGGTCCTGACCAACGGGTACTGCTACAAGTTCTCCACTGCCAGCTACCCGACCGGTGGCACCTTCAACGACAAGGCCGACTACATAACCATGTGATCGGCCGGGTCGGCCTCATCTCGTGCTGACGACGCACTGCACGACGGCGCCTGAGAGACGTGCGTCCTGGCTGTCAGCCGCGGTCCCGTACGCCCCTGGTCGGGACCGCGGCGATCCGGTTCAGCGTCGGGCCGAGCGCTCCACCGCCGAGGCCGGTCTTCAGGAGGGCAGTAGGAAAGGTCCTCGCTGATGCCACGTCGTCACTGTTCTGGTCGATCGTCGCAGCTTCCGCAGAAGCCGCGCCGGGCCCCTTCCGTACGCCCTGACATCGCATTGTTGGAGTAGTAGTTGAGAGCTCACAGACTAGCTCGTAGCGGAATCGCCGGCCTTGCGGCCAGTGCGATCCTGACCGGGCTCATACAGGCCGCGCCGGCGTTCGCCGACTCGAGCCCTCCCAACCCGAAGCCTGCACCGAAGCCGACCGGCAGCTACCCGTCGTCCGACGTGCCCACGCGTGTGCCGGACCCCGGCAAGAAGCTCGGAAAGAGCTGGGACACCTCGCTGGACCGGGCCGTGACCACAGCGGCAGACAACGACGGATTCAAGGTCCTCGTGGCGGACAGCAAGGACGCCTACCAGTGGCGAACCGCTGCGACGCTCGCCGAGCCCGGCATGCCGGCGGACTCGTGGATCGGCAACTCCTGCGTCATGGACCGTGATCACGCTGCGGTCGTGTATGCGCCCCGGACGTTCACGAACAAGCCGGACCTGATGCAGGGTGGGGCGTTCACCGCAGTCGTCGATCTGAAGTCCGGTCAGGTGACGAAACTGCCCTTCACCGGATCGCTGGCCTACTTCGATCCGTCGTGCAACCCCACAACACGCACGGCCGTCTTCACGGCGTTTCGCGACAGCAAGACCCGGCTCGTCACCGTCGACACCAGCGGCAAGACGACCAGCGACACTTCTGTCACTGGTCAGGTGACCTCCGCCGTCCCGACCAAGGACGGTCTTGTCGCGGCACACGGCCGCCGTCTGGTGCGCGTCGACCCGACGAAGAGCAGCCTCACGCGGCTGGCTTCCGCGAACGAGGTGCCCTTCAGCATCCGCCCCACCAGCAAGGGCATCGCCTTCCTCGACCGTAAGGACAACACCGCCCACGCCAAACTGTGGAAGAAGGGGAGCGCACCGTCGCTTCTCGCGACGGGCGAGCTGGGCGACCTGGCCCTCCAGCAGGGAACCGACGGCCGGGCATTCCTCACCGGAGACACCACAGACGCAAACCTTGCCGGCACCGGGATCACCCGCCTGCACGTTTCGGCAGACACCGATGTGTCCACCCACGGCCGACTCGCTGTCGATCCCGTCCTCATGCCCGGCGTCCGTGCAGGCCTGGAACGGATCGGCAACGCAGGCAAGGGCTTCACCAAGGCAGAACCGACACCACGAGCTCGCGCCACTGACGACCCCACGCGGGACAGTGCCGACCCGCTGACCATCACCAGTGTCGCGACCGCCACCGGCGAGAAGATCACCCAGGCGGTCACCGACACAACCAGCGACACAGGAAAAGGCTCCTTCTCACCTGCCCTGCGCGCAGCCGCCGCCACGGAGAAGGCACCGGGAAAGAACGCGCGGACCGTTCAAGCGGCCGACGCACGGGCGCACAACCCGGTGGACACCGACCGCTGGTGCTCCATCCCCCGCAACGACGTCAAGGCGCTGGCCCTGCAGCCGACCCCTAACCAGGTCGAATGGGCTGTCAACATGGCGATCCGCGGCGAACTGCGCGCCAACTGGATCACGCAGGGAGGCTGGCGCTCCCAGTTGGGCCTGGGCACCGTCGACCCTCAGGGACTCTTCCCGCCTCCCGCCTTGAAGGGCGGTGGACAGATCCCGGCGCAGGTGCTGCTGGGCGTGCTCGCCCAGGAGTCGAACCTGTGGCAGGCGGAAGGCGGCGCCATCCCCGGTCAGATGGGCAACCCTCAAGCGGCGATCGCCGGCTTCTACGGTCATGAGGGCGAGACGTCCGAGGCGTACTGGAGGATTCGCTGGCACGAGTCCGACTGTGGCTACGGAGTCGGTCAGGTCACCGACGGCATGCGGCTCGCCGGCTATGAGAAGCCGGGTGAGACGTCCCTGTCCCCGACAAAGCAGAAGGCCGTCGCTCTGGACTACGCGGTCAACATCGCCGCGTCCATGTACATCCTCGCGGACAAGTGGAACCAGGTGCACACCGCCGGGCAGACCATCACCGTCAACAACGACGACCCGTCGAAACCGGAGAACTGGTTCGCCGCCCTGTGGAACTACAATCTCGGGTTCAACGAGAACAAGGGTGACGGCACGCCGTGGGGCCTGGGCTGGTACAACAACCCCGCGAACCCGTTCTACCCGCCCTCGCGGGACCCGTTCATGTCCGACCCGCGTGACGCCGCCAAGCCCCAGAACTGGCCCTACCAGGAAAAGGTGATGGGTTGGGCCGCCTGGTCCATGGACACCGGCTACTCCTATGCCACTTCCGGGCGGCAGGACTGGCCCGGTGAGTCCGGCTACGACTCCGCCGGCTTCCGGCCCGCCTGGTGGATCAACCCAGGCCAGCGCGACCGGATCAAGCCGCCACTGGACGCGTTCTGCAACGCCACCAACAACTGCGATGCCGCCAACCCGCCCGACTGTCCCGACGCGAAGTGCTATGAGACGTACTGGTGGCGCGGCGCAAACGTGACGTGGAAGGCGAACTGTGACGCCGACTGCGGTCACGAGAATGTCAAGTACGTCACGTCCCGCGCGGAACCCGGCCGTGGCTACCGTCTGCAGTACGGCACACCGGAGTGCGGCGCTGCCCCTGCCGGGGCACTGATCGTGGAGTCCGTACCTGACAACACCGCGACCTACGGCGGCTGCGCGTCCGGCACCGACGCCGGACACTTCCAGTTCACCTTCCACCCCAACCCCCTGGCGACCGGTCCAGGCCTGGGCCAGTACGAAGCCAAGGGAGACCTGCACCAGATCGGCGGCGGACAAGGTGGCCACTTCTGGTACACGCACACCCGCGACATCGCTCACCTCGGCGGTCCTGGCAACAGGATGACCATCGACGGCACCTGGACCCTCGACCGCGACGTCGAGTGGACACGCGTCTTCGCCCACCAACCCGACACGGGGGCGCACACCCAGCAGGCCCATTACGTGATCAAGGGAGTCGCCGGCGGCGACCGACACCGCTACGTCAACACCCACTTCAGCGCCAACACCTGGGTGGAACTCGGCGTCTACCGCTTCACCGGCACCCCTCAAGTCCAACTGACGAACACTACCGCCGACGGCACCGCCGACGAAGACGTCGCCTGGGACGCCGTCGCCTTCCAGCCGCTGTCAGGCAAGCCCAAGCACATGGTCGTCGCCATGGGCGACTCCTACACCTCCGGCGAGGGAGCCGGAGCCTACTCACCCGAGTCCGACAGAGACCACGGAGAGAGCGACTGGAACGCCTGCCGACGCAGCGACAACTCCTGGCCGCGCAAGCTCCGGCTGCCCGGTCACAGCACCAGCCTCGGCGAACTCTCGGACAACAGGAGCGCCACTGTCGACTTCCTCGACGTCAGCTGTTCCGGTGCGAAGACCTCGCAGCTGACCCCAGGCGACCCTCTGCCCTGGGGAAGGATCGGCAACTACCATGAGGTGAGCCAGATCGACTCCGGCGTCCTCAGCCCGGACACCACACTGGTCATGCTGACCATCGGCGGCAACGACGGGGACAATTTCACCAACGCCGTCACGAACTGCTACATCGTCGGAGTATGTGACCCCGCCGACTACACAGGCAAGGTCGACCAAGCGGTACTTGATACCGGGGGTCTCATCGCCGACATCGCACTCGCCGCGCCGAACGCACAGATCGTCCTTACGGGCTATCCACGCCTGGTCAGTGACGAGCAATGCGTGACAGCCGACTTCGACGCCCTGAACCAGCTGGCCGACTACGTCCGAGACAAGCAGAAGGCCAAGGTGGCGGAGCTGAGCAAGGCCGGGACCAAGGTGGCTTTCGCCGACCCGATACCCGCCTTCCAGGGGCACGGTATCTGTGACGGCGACGAGTGGATCAACCGTATCGTCGCCGGCCCGAACGGCGATGGCGACTTCCACGCCGGAGACCCGGCCAACCAGGTCCCATGCCTGCCCTGGCCCGGGGAGAACATCTGTGCCAGCCTCGAGTCGTTCCATCCCAAGAACGCCGGCACCACAGGCTATGCACGGGTCATGGAGCAGACACTGGCCGGTATCGGATACAAAGGCAGCTAGTGGCACCTGACCAAACAGGAGGTGCGGTGGTCACGAGGCCGGGGAACCGCCTCGTGACCACCGGCTGCCTCACCGTGCTGATCGCGTTGGCTGCCGTTCTAAGCCTCGTCGTCTCCTGGCTGTGGTATCGGCATTGGCACGACGGGAACGTCAACAGCGAGCGCAGGGAGCGGGCCCTGGCAGCGATCCTCGAGCAGGCTCAAGCCAGGGCGGACGAGACAGACCGCGCACTTGAGACGAGCGGCACCACCGACGTCGACACACTGACCCGAGTAATCTGGCAGCACTCCAAAGCCCCGGTGGTCACCTACGACGCGACCTACCGCGAATTCACTGCCACGGCTGCGTCATCCGCCCAATACGATGCGGAAACCATGCTCCCCGGTGGCGGATCGATCCAGGTGACCCGCTGCTTCGTCTTCACGTACACCCAACACCCTGGCCAGACGTGGACATCGAAGGTATCCGAGCGCGACGACGCCGCGTGCCGTCCGAGCACCCAAATCGGTAACCGGGTCCGCCTGGCGCTGACGCGCATATCAGGCATGTACACCGAGGACCTGACACCCGAGGGTGTACAGCATGTCCTGAACCCCACGAGACGCCGATCCTTCGACGTCAAGAATGTAGTGCACGAAGGGGACACGGTGATCGTCTCCGTCCTCGTCTCCAGCTCCGACGCACGAATCGACCAGTGCTACCGCTTCTCACGACCCGAATCAGGCGCCGTCGGCCAGGAGACAGCCACAGCGGTACCGGCACCCTCGTGCTGAGGGAAGCTGCGCCGCATGGCCGTCCGGCAAGAGGCCGAGCGAGAGGCCAGCCGTGCCAGAGACGGCCCACGCCCCGCCGTCGCTGTCTAGAGGCCCGACGCGGTTGCGCAGCGTGGAGCTGGCGGGCCGCTCGCACGCCGCGCCGGGCCGTCATGATTGAGGACGTGGACTACAGCCTTGTCATCGCGGCCGCCCAGGCCGCCGGCCCCTGCCCGCTCGGTGAGGAATCGGCCTGGGGCCGTCGCGTGCACGCCCTGACCGTCGACCTGCACCTGATCGCCCAGCAGGCGGCGCAGGACATCGACCGCCTGGAGAGCGCCTCGCGGTTCGTGGCGTTCCTGGAGAACGTGGAGATCGAGGAGTCCAGCCGCCGGGGCCTGCTCACCCTGCGCTCCCCGGCCGGGGACACGGAGCACATCCGCACCGAGCAGCAGGAGACCGACCGCGGCCGCGACCTCATCGAGCGGGCCCGCGGCCTGCAGGGCCGGTGGGTGCTGGTCTTCCGGTACAACGAGAAGGCCTCCGCGACCAAGAGCGTACGCATGCTCGCCCACCTCATGGATCTGGGCGACGGCGCCATCGCCGTGAACCTGGCCAAGAAGATCCTCCTCGACGACGCCGGCGGCGCCGTCCCCCGCGCACAGGCCGCATGGGCGGAGGCGGGCCTGCCGGACTCCGGCGCCGTCTCCGTCGAGCAACTGCAGCAGGCCCGCGCCGAACTGCGAGGCGAGTGAGCAACCCCGGCGGCGTGCTCCTAGCCGGTGAGGACCAGGTGATCGGGCACGCCGCGGAGGCGACCTGCCCGCCCGTCCGTGCCGCCTCCCCGTGGAGCGCTGCCTTCCGTCATGCCGCAGCAGATCAGGGGCGGAAGGCGGGGAGCCACCGCCACGGCCGGGCAGTCCGCCCTCCCGCCAGAGGGCTTTCCCAGGCTGCCGCCGCCTCAGGCAGACGAAGTCGCCTTCACCGCGGAAGCCTGTCAGAACTGTCTCGCACAACGCGTTGGTTCTGAGAGGACTACTGCGAATCGCGACCTGCGGAAACGTGATTGACGCCGGGCCTCTCGCGGAACTCTCGCAACCGGTCAGTTATGAGAATCAGACGGGGAGCGGATTCTCCCCGAGCCAGCGACGCACTTGCTCCGCCTCTTGCTCACGCCCGAGGCCGTCGAGTAGCCGCGCCTGCAGGCGCAGCACGCCATGGAGTCGCGGGAGGACTGTCGGCAGCGTGCCGATATGGCGGCGGTACAGTTCCACGGCCTCCCCCGTCGCGCGTAGCGCCCCGAGAAGCTCGCCTCCCGTCGCAGAGATCGCGGCCATGACATACAGCGAGCGCGCGAGGTCGGGTTCGTAGGCGGCGGGGTTGCTTGTGGCGAGCCGTTGGTAGATCTCCACCGCCTCCTGTTCGGCGGTGAGGGCCTCGTCCAGCCGTCCGGCCTCCGACAGCCGGATGCCGAGGTTGTTCAATGAGGCGGCGAAGTTGGGTTCGTAGGCGGCGGGGTTGCTCGTGGCGAGCCGTCGGTAGATCTCCACCGCTTCTTCGGCGGTGGTGAGGGCCTCACCCGGCCGCCCTGCTTCCGCCAGCCGGATGCCGAGGTTGGACAGCGAGGCGGCGAGGTCGGGGTGGTAGGCGGCGGGGTTGCTTGTGGCGAGCCGTTGGTAGATCTCCACCGCCTCCTGTTCGGCGGTGAGGGCCTCGCTGTGCCGCTCCACCTCCGACAGGAGGGTTCCGAGGTTGGACAGCGAGCGGGCGAGGTCGGGGTGGTAGGCGGCGGGGTTGCTTGTGGCGAGCCGTTGGTAGATCTCCACCGCCTCCTGTTCGGCGGTGAGGGCCTCGTCCAGCCGCCCGGCCTCCAACAGCCGGATGCCGAGGTTGGACAGCGAGCGAGCGAGGTCGGGCTGGTAGGCGGCGGGGTTGCTCGTGGCAAGCCTGCGCCGGATCACCACCGCCTCCTGTTCGGCGGTGAGAGCCTCGCTGCGCCGCCCCACCTCCGACAGGAGATTGCCGAGGTTGGACAGCGAGTGGGCGAGGTCGGGCTGGTAGGCGGCGGGGTTGCTCGTGGCAAGCCTGCGCCGGATCACCACCGCCTCCTCGGTGGCGGTGAGGGCCTCACTTCGCCGCCCCACCTCCAACAGCCAGACGCCGAGGTTGGACAGCGAGTGGGCGAGGTTGGGCTGGTAGGCGGCGGGGTTGCTCGTGGCAAGCCTGCGCCGGATCACCACCGCCTCTTCGGTGGCGGTGAGGGCCTCACTTCGCCGCCCCACTTTCGACAGGAGGGTTCCGAGGTTGGACAGCGAGCGGGCGAGGCCGGGGTGGTAGGCGGCGGGGTTGCTTGTGGCAAGCCGTTGGTAGATCTCCACCGCCTCCTGTTCGGCGGTGAGTGCCTCGTCCAGCCGTCCGGCCTCCGAGAGCCGGATGCCGAGGTCGTTCAGTGAGGCGGCGAGGTCGGGTTCGCGGGCGGCGGGGTCGCTGTGCGCAAGTCGTTGGTTGGCCTTGGCGAGGGTGCCGACGAGTCGCAGGGCGAGGGGGGTGAGGATGCGGGATGGGTAGGGGAGTGCCCCTGAGGCGGTCTCCATGGCCTCGTGGTCGAGGGGGGTGGTGTCCAGGGCGGTGTCGATGGTGTGCAGGGTGTGTTCGCTGTCGGCGGTGCGTTCGGCGTTGTAGTGGGCGATGGCTGCGCGGGCCAGGACGGTGATGGCCTGGGCCTGTTGGGCGGGGGTGCCCGCGGTGAGGAGAGCGGGCAGCAGGTCGCCGTGTTCTTCGAGGGTCTGGGAGGCGTGGTACTCGGCGACGCGGTCGGGTTGGAGGGAACCCCAGTAGTGGTCGGGGCCGCCCGGGTACAGGGAGGCCAGCCAGGCCGCGGCAGTCGTGTGCTGGTGATCGGGCAGGCCGGGCAGGGCGGTGATGACGCGCAGGGCCTCCTCTCGGGTTGCGGCCCCGCACAGGGCGGCCACGGCGACGGCGGCGCCCAGGGTGGGGACGGGCAGGGCGATTTTGTAGGCCGGGGTGGTCGCGCTGGCTTCCCAGAATCTTTCCTCGTGTTTGAGCAGAGTGCGCTCCGCAGGGGTGCCGGGAGGTGTGTCGGCGGGTCGGGGGCCGTGCTGGAGGAGGGCGACCAGGGCGGTCATCTGCAGGGTGAGGGCGTTGTCGTAGCCGGGGTTGTGCAGGTCGGCCGGGGGGTGGAGTGTGCCGGCCAGGGCTGTCCAGTCGTGGGCGGGCAGGGTGGGTACCTGGGGCAGCAGGCGGGCGAGGTCGCCGGCGGCCTGCCGGAAGGTGTCGTGCCGGTCCTGGGCGTGTCCGTCCGCAGGGGTGAGCGGACCGAGTCCGACGACGGGGGCTTCTTCGAGCAGGTCCCGTACGTCGGGGAGGGCCTGGAAGGAGCCGGTGCGCCATTGGCCGTCGGAGCGGGCGAGCAGCAGCAGGCGCACGCGGTGGCGGGAGCGGTGCAGGTGGGTGATGAGGCGGCGTAGCAGGCGGGGTCGGGTCTCGGCGTAGTCGAGGACCAGGAGGAGGGGCAGGGCGGTGTTGAGGGTGGCGAAGTCGGGTGGGGTGCCGTCGATGGCGGGGTCGTCGGTGAGGTCGGAGCGCAGGTGTCCGGTGGCCCAGCCCGCCCAGGAGAGGGTGTCGGTGAGGTGGCGGGCGAGGCGGGTCTTGCCTTGTCCGCCGGGCCCGGTCAGCACCCGTACCGAGATGGCCGGTGGTCCGCTCTCGCACCAGGTGCGCAGGTCGTCCAGTTCGCGGTCGCGGCTGTGGAAGGCGACGGCTTGGGTGTCCGCGCGCAGCAGCGCTGCGGGTGAGCGGAAGGTGCGGTCGACGGCGGCGGGGGTGAGCAGGGTGGCGGGTTCGACGGGTTCGAGGACGGGGTTCCAGCCGGTGTGCTCGGTGATGAGGGCGCGGAAGTCGGGGTCGGCGAGGAGGTTCGCGGCGGTGGTGGCGGTCAGGCGGCTGCCGCCTGTGTCGGCGCGGCGGTCGCGGCGTACGACGCCGCACAGCATGTCCCCGCCGTAGCCGTCGTCGGCCAGGAGGGCGGCTCCGGACATGCCGGACCAGCGGGTGCCGGCGCCGGCAGGGCCTTCGTGGGTGGGGCTGGTGCTGGTGATCTCGTAGCGGCCGGCGAGGGCGCCGGTGCCCGGGGCGATCGAGCCGGTCAGCTGCTCGTCCAGGCGCCGGCCGCCTTCGGAGTCCTTCTGCAGACGGGGGAATCCGGTCGCGGTGACCGGGTGGGGGCGGGTGCCGATGAGCAGTCCGTAGCGCTGGGGCGGCCGGGTCAGCAGATCCGCGAGGGACTGGGGGACCTGCCAGTCCTGGCCGTCGGTGACTTCGACCAGGGCGGCATCCACCTTCTTGTCCCAGCGCTGCCAGCGCACGATTGCCGAAAACTCCCGCCCGCCGGTGTCGGGCAGGCAAACCGTCACCGGGGCTCGCGCCGCCTGGTCCGCCCCGTCCAGAGCGTGAGCCGCAGTCAGGACCAGGCGTGGCGCGATCAGATAGCCCGAGCCGAACCCCCGTCTCCCGGTGCCTGCCTTGCTGACCCGGATCTGGGCCCGGCGGTCCAACTCCACGGACAATCCCCCTGTCTCGGTTCTCCGTGCGGTGATGCGGGTGAGGCGGGGCTACTCGGCGTCGCTGACGTCGACGTCGCCCCCACCGGGACGGTGCGGGGTCAGTTTCACGGTCACCGTGTGGGTGGCCTTGCGGCCGCTCTCCTTCTTGCCTCCCAGGCTGATCACGCTCCAGCGCAGACCGCCGTTGACACCCTTGGTGCCGGTCAGCTCCAGACCGAGGTCCAGCGTGATCTCCTCCAGCGTGAACAGCACCCCCTTGTCGCCCGGCCCTGTCGTGGCGGCGATCCTGCCCTGGGCCTCGGCGATCTGGTCCCGCAGCAGGGTGACCGCGTCCGCCAGGTCCATCCACTCCTCGTCCGCTCCGCTCGCACTGCTCATCTCGTCCCCCTCCGTCTCGAGCACACGACCTCCCTCCCGGCTGGAAGAAAGGCGTATCCGGCTCTTTGTCCACGTGCCAACCATCGGAAACGGTTCCCTGCTCGGCGTGTGCGGGCGGCCGGCCGTACCCCGAGCCGGGGCAGGCCGGTCAGTACTGGGCCCTCGGGGAGTATCCGGACGGTAATCAGCGACAGTGGCTGACTCGGAGCAAGGTTCGGCTACGCCGAGGGTGCTGACGCGGTTCTCGTGCTCGCGGCGGGCCTTGCGCTGGGCCGGGAACGCCGGAACGCCCTGGGCGCCGACGAGCGGCTGGCATCGGTCGAGGAGCTGGCGGTGCACGTCGGGGACGGCGCTGACGCGCAGGGTGTAGCCCTGGCTGCGCCGTACGGTCATCCCCTGGTCGAGCGCGGCCCGCTCGGCGAGGTCCAGTTCGGCAGTGCGGAGGAAGCCGGCGACCGTGCCGGGCATGTCGAGAGTGGCCGGCAGTTCTGCGGCGGGGAACCTCCTCGACGGCGGTGTGGTCGGGCACGAGGCCGGCGACGGCGGTGCGGATCGCGCCGTGACGACCCACGGCCTTCGCGCTGATCCACTCCGTGACGGAGCACAGGATCAGACGAAGGCCGCCTGTACGTCCGCTGAACTGCGAGAAAGCTGATCAAGTTCGAGGCAGTCGTTCGACGTCGCGGCGCGGTGTGCCGACAGATGTCTGTCACTCGTCCGCAGGCTCCGCGGGAGTGTCGAGGTGTCTGTCCAGAAAGGCGTTGATGAACTCCAGTCCGAAAACGTGTGTGCTCCGAGAGACATCGGAGGGCGACTCGCCGAACCACAGGACAGTCTCCGGGCTGTGTTTGGCCTCATCGAGCCACATGCGAAGCCTGCCGAGTCGTCCTCCGCTCAGCCGGATGACAGCCTAATGCACACGTTCACGCTCCGCGCCTGCATAGAGATCAAGGACTGACAGGACGTTCGCGGCTTCGGCATCCGGAAACGTGGCGTCGCAAAGCTGACGGATTGCTGGTGACACAGCCACGTCCAACATCCTGCCGACCCCTCTCGGGTTCGGCAACGGCCAGGATCAGGCGAGGTTGAACTACAAGCTCAGCGCCGACGCCGCCCCGGTCCCGCATGACGGACTACCGGCTTCGTGACTGTCCCAGGTCAGCGTCCACCGCTGACTCCGTCGACCGGTCCCCGTGGAACGCCGGGCCGCGGTCGGCAGAGCGGCGGCGTCGCGGAGGCAGGTCGGGCTCAGTACGTGGTGCGAGTCGGCCTGCCGCAGCCGTCAGCTGGAGAGGACGAGGGCGGCCCCCAGTAGGGAGATTGCTGCCGAGAGTACTTTGCGTCGCCAACCGCTCGTCTCGCCGAGCAGGACGATGCCGATCAGGACGTAGATGAACGCGGAACTCTGGTAGACGGGCAAAATGACACCCACAGGTCCTTCCGTCATGGCGACCACCAGGCCGTAATAGCCGGCTGCACCGGCTGTTCCGGCGAGGACGGCCGGCAGCAGGACGGGCCGGAGGGCGGCGGTGCTGGTGCCCTTGTTGAGGGCGAAGCCGGTCAGGGTGGTACCTGCGAAGCCGAGGAAGAGGATGACCGCAGGGTCGAACCAGGCGGTCAGTGCCTTGTCGGTGGTCAGGGCCAGTGTGATGGCGACTGTCGATGCCGCCGCGTAGGCCAGGCCTTTGCGGTTGAGCTGTTCACGCGGCAGTTGTGTGAGCGGTATGTAGGCGACGAGAAGGACGGCCAGTCCGATGGCGTGCGTCGCACTGACCGTCTCGCCGAAGAACACGACCCCGAAGAAAGCCGCCAGGATGAGCCGGAGCCGACTGATCGTCGCCGCGACGGACAGTTCGAGGAGCGCGGAACTGCGGAAGGCGCTGACGGAGTAGATGCTCCAGCAAGTGATGGCGGCGAGGACAAGGAGCAGAACCTCGCCGCTGGGGACGCCGGCGGGGTGGCCGGGGCGGAGCAGGGCGAGAGCGGCGAAGGGGACGGTGAGCAGGGTGCTGGTGAGTTGGTAGACGAGGAGGAACTCGTCCGCCCGGTCGCCGTGCCGGCGAAGCGTCGCGCGCGTGACTGTGCGGTCGGCCGTGTTGAGGACGATCGCGACGACCAGAGGTACGAGGTAGGGCATGATGCCTGGGCCTTTCGTGTGGAGCAGGCCGGAACAGCCAGGGGGCCTGGTGCCGTGGAGCGCTGGGCGGCGGAGTGGGGCAATGAGCGGCCGGCGACGCTGGGGAGGGCCGCCCGTGACCGAGGCCTCACGGCGGACAGGCACGGCGCCAAGACCCGCGAGCGTGCCTGATCCGCCCGAGCGGCCCTAGCTTCCGGCGGAGGTGAGCCCGGCACGGGCGCGTTGGTACGACAGGGAGTCGAGGCCCATTGCCAGGGCCTGGCGGACGGTGGGGTCATGACCAGTCAGGCGTGCTTCGAGTCGGTGGCGGATCTCGTCCATGCAGTCAATGCGGATGCGTGCCGCCTCTCGCGGGCTCCGCGCGGGGCCGTGGCCGGTGAAGGTGAACTTGAACGTGCGGGCGAGCTGCTTGCTCGACGCGAACGTGTCATGGGCGGCACACATGGCGGAGATCGTCCGCCGGAAGGTGCCGTCGCGCGAGACGCCGGCGAGGGCCGGTCCTGCGTCGGTGAGGTAGTCGGCGTAGCCGTCGTAGACCGCGTCGGGCGCGAGTCCGAGCGCAACGAGGTGGACGAAGGCAACGGCGTTGAGTGACTTGACCCATTCGTGCTGAAGCTCGTCGTGGTCGATCGGGCCCCGCTCGGGTATGCCGAAGCGCCGGTGCAGCCGGTGGACGGTGTCTGCCGATTCCTTGAGTTGCCCCGGGCCGAGGCGGGTGGCGAGCAGCGCGGTCAGCGGAACTGCGGGCTGTGTCTTCGCAGCGGAGTCGACGATGGCGCAGCTGAGCGGGCCGCGGAGCTGTGGCCACAGTGCGCCGGCCCTCATGTAGGCGCGGAAGACCTCGGGATGGATCGTGAGCATGGATGCCGTCAGCCCGCTGTTCCCGTCATCGCGTGAGCCCGCGCCGGCCGCCAGGCGACGGCTTTGCGAGCGGACATCGACCAGGCGACGTGCGTGACGACGATGTCGCCGTCCGGGAAGGTGGCCGACAGTTTCTCGCGCATGCCGTCTTCGAGTACGCGCCTTTGCGCGGTGTCGAGGCCCGCTCCGCCACTCGAGCTGGTCCGGATGCGGCCTACCCAGTCGTCCAGCGTGTACCGCTGCTCGAACCGACGTTCGTGCGTGCGGATCGAGGTGAAGCCGAGTTCGGCCGCCACCGGCGCCAGGCGGTCGTGGCTGCCCGTCCCGCCGTGGTCCGCCCAGTCGGGATTCACCTCGCGGATCACCTCCTCGGTGATGCGCGCGGCGGAGCCGGGCAGCGGGAGCCAGTCGTACGTGGTCACCAGAAGGACCCCGCCGGGCTTGAGGATGCGGCGGCACTCGGTGAACGCCCGACGCCCGTCGAACAGATGCCAACTCTGCGAGGCGGTGACGATGTCGACCGAGGCGCGGACCAGACCGGTGCCGGTTGCGGAACCGACCCGGAAGTCGACCTCCGCCCGCCGCCTGGCCGCGGACTTCCGTGCCTGTTCCAGCATTCGCGGCGAGTGGTCGAGGCCGGTCACACGGTAGCCGTGCTCGGCGAGCACGAACGCCATGACGCCCGTCCCCGTGCCCAGATCTACGGCAGTGCGTCCACCACCGTCGTCCAGTGAGTGCTTCGAAAGAGCTTCCGCGCGCAGCGTTTCGAATGACGGTCGATACTTGTCATATATCGTTGCAAATCGGTCGAAGTTGGCCATAGTGATTCTGCCCCCACCTCGCTACTTCAACAAAACGTTGAAAGTGTAGAGGGGTTCATCTGCTCTTCAGTCAGGCGGGGTTGACGGTGAGTCAGCATCGGTGTGCACGGCGCGCAGGCCCAGAGGCGGTCCGGGGTCGCGCAGCGGCGGGGGCCGTAACCCATCGCGTAGTGATCTTGGGGGCCGAAGAGGTCCCGCAGGGCCTCGAGGGAGCAGGGTCACGGCGAAGCGGATGTTGCGTTCCCGACCGCGGTCGTCGAAGACCGGCGCGTCCAGCGGGGGTTCTACGACTTCACCTCGCGTGCCGCGAAGCGGCATCGCAGCAAGCTGCGGGATCCGACGGGCCGGCACGAGTGCACGAAGACCGACCGGTCGAGCTCGTCTCGCACCTGGTGGACGTGATCCGGCACGACGAGCGCCGTGAGGGGCAGGTGCGGGCCGAACTGCTGCGGCAGATACGCGCGGACCCGACCGAGCCGCCGACCGCAGCCCAGGTCAACGCGATCACCCGGTCCGCGCTGCACCGCCTGCTTGGCGACGTGCTCGACCGCGTCCGGCGGCGGACCTTGTGTGGCGGTCTAGTCGCAGATAACAGCAAGAAGCGGGAGTGATCTCCACGGGGCCAGGGCCCCCGCTTCCCGGTCGCCGGGGGGTCGTACAAGGACCGTATCGGGCCTGATCGGGCCGTCTTGGTCCGACACGGACCGAAACGAGACCTGCAGTCGGCTGGGGAAGGAGTGTTCCATGCTTCTTGCTGTTATCCAGCATGACGAGACTGGGTTCCGTACCCTGTCGGCATGCCGAACCCGCGCACCGCCGATGCCCTCGCAGCGATCGGCACCTTCACGAGGGCCCAGCAGGACGCCGGGTACGCCCACGAGACCGTCCGCCTGCGCGGGCTTCTCCTCACCGAGTACCTGGAGCACGTCCTCGACAAGGAGAAGAGCACGCGTCTCACCGCCGAAGAGCTGGTCCAGCCCGAGCACGCCGGCTCGTGGCTCGACGCGGCCGACGCCGGCGAGACCCGACGCCGCAACACCCTCACCGGCCCGAACGCCGCCGCCGCGTCCGACTCCCAGCGCGCCCGCATCCAGACGTACAACGCCTTCGTCGACCACCTCGCCCTCCCTCACCTGCACCGGCCCTACCCGGCCTCCGGCTACGCCGACCGCCTCGAGCCCGAGCAGGCCCACACACTGCTGCGCACCCTCGCCGTACGGCGCCCCACCGGCGCCAACGCCGCCACCGCCGTCCGCACCGCCGCGGTGGCCGCCCTCGTCGCCGCCACCGGCCGCACCGTGCCCCAGCTTCACAGACTCGACGTCACCGACGTCGACCTGGAACGCCGCCCCGTCCCCGTCGTGACCGTCGCCGACTCCGACCACCCCCTCGACAAACACACCGCGGAGATCCTGCGCCGCTGGCTCGACGTCCGTGCCGGCATCACCGCAGCCCTGGAAGGCAGTGACCCCGGATACCTCTGGATCCCCACGAAGCCCGGCCGCGAACGCGCCGGCGTCCAACCGCCCAAGCCCGGCCTGACCCGAGCCGCCGTACGCACCCTGCACGCCGCACACCGCAACCTCGTCCTCCAGGTCGTCGGCGTCCCCCTGCGCCCGTACGCGCTCCTCCCCCGCCCCTGACGCCGCCACCGCCGCACCCGTGACGGAGCCGTTCGCCGACGCATACCCAGGCCGGACTACAGCGGCCGGCGCACGTGACGGCCGCGACCCGGGCAACGTCAAGCAGGAAACGGGAACCGTGCGGCGCCGACGACACCGTGAACGAGGCCACAAGCGCCACCGCAGACCGGACAAGTCGTGCTCTCAGCGGGACGCCTGGTGTCCGGAAAAGTTACCGAGGTTGCAAGGTGAACTTGGCTGCACAACCGGCAGCGGCCGTCCGCGCTCAGGTGGAGCTCGCTGGTAAACCCGCCGCGCGAGCGGCCCAGACCCTCACCTCCAGCACCGCCTCCACCAGGCGGGCGACGAGGCTCTGCCACGGTGTCTCGTCCTGGTGTTCTGCCGGTGCCGCCCCGTTGTTGCGGGGGCCGGCGGCTGGTGTGCGACATCCCGTGGGTTGCTCTGAGGGTCGCTGAGTCCACGACCCCGTGGCCAGGGGGTTCGTCTTCTCCCCGGCAGTTGTTCGCGGGCTGACGTGACTTCGGGATTCCTGAAGCGTTCTCACTGCGCCCCGGTCGCCGAGGTTGGGGCGCAGCCGAGCCGACACCTTGCAGGCCGCAGGCGGCTGTGTACCGAAATCGGCTTCCTGAGTTCTGTGACACGGTGGCACGCACGACTGCGTGCGCCGCGGCCATGGCGGCCGTGTCCCGGTCCTTGAGCACACCGACTGTCGAGGCAGCAGAGCTCGATGCGCCCGGTCATCCGGTGGATCTCGTTTTCGTGCCGCAGCTCCAGGAAGAGGAAGTACATAGTCAGGCCTGCGCGCGGGTCAGCCGGGTCGGGAGGTCGCACGGACCACGGCCATCTCTGCCGTACGTCGGCCCGGTGACACGGGCAGCCCTTGGCGAACGGAGTATCGAACGCGGCGCGGCCTGCAGCAGGGTCCTCGAACGGGCACGTCCTCCGTGCACCGCTCAGTCCGGAGTGCAGGTGCCCGAGCCGATGAATTCCGCCACTCCGCTGTTCCCCTGATAGACCGCCACCGACCAGCGGGTGTAGTTCCAGTTCACGTTTCGGTCGTACTCGGCGGCCATCTTCTGGCAGACGGTCTTGGAGACGAGTTGCTGGAACTGGCTCCTCTGGGCGCGGCCCACGAGCACATCCAGGTCGTCCGCGGCCCACACGTAGGCGGCCTTTTCAACGGGATCGAAGCCGAGGCTGATGGAGTCGTCCCTGCCGAAGGGAGTCAAGCCGTACTGCCCTTCGACGGCTCTGGTGTTCCAGGCTTTCGTGACGGCTTTGACGACGGTGTCCGCGACACGGATCTCGGCCCTGTCGCTGCTGGGAGTCGTGGCGGTCGCGATACCGGTCTCGCTTCCCTGCCACTGCCCCGCGGTCTCCGGGAGACAGCCGTCGGTCGCCTGCCCGAAGTCGAGGAAGGTCGGTTCCGTCTGGCCGTCGAAGTCCTTCCACAGGACGTAGTAGCGGCCGTACGGCCAGGTGGTGGGGGCTCCCTCGAGGCGGTGGGCGAGGGCGGTGCAGGCGGCCATCGCCCCTGCCCTGCCGAACACTTCCTTGTAGTCGTCGGTCAGTGTGGAGATCGGGCCGCCGGTGACCATCACGGTCTGGGCCCGTCTGTTGAACGTGACGGTGGGCTTCATGAAGGCCATGTCCTTCGTGGCGAGCATGGACGTCATGTCCTTCCGGATGGCCTTCTCGACGTCCTTCTCGTCCGGGCCGGCCGCGCCGGTGCTCCTCGTCCACTCGTCGTAACCGGGCTGAGCGGGGTCGTCGGCCCGCGTGTAAGCGGGATCGGGCACCCCGAGCAGCGGGTCGTTCGGGATGCCGACCGTACGGGGGTCGGCCGAAGGCCCGGTGCCGGTGCCGGTACCCGATGCGGCAGGTCCGGTGCGCGGGGCGTTCGGCTCCGCGGGCGTGGCGTGTGCGTCGGCGGCGTCGTGCGTGGGGCTCTCCGTGCCGGAGGGGAGGGCGAGGGCGCCGCCCACGATGCCGCCGACGACGACCGCGGCCGCCAGGACCGTCGCGACCGTGCGTCTTCGGGAGCGCGTGGGCGGGAGGTTCCAGGCGGGGTCGTCCAGGGGCGGCATGTCCCACTGGGCCGTCACCAGTTCGCCGACGCGGGTGGGTCCCAGTGCCGTGCCGTCTTCGAGGACCTGCGTGTCCTGCGAGGCGAGAAGCGCCACGCACTCCTCCGCCGCAGAGGCGGCGCTCATCCGGTCGGCGGGCTCCTTCGCGAGGCACGTCTCCACGATTTCCCGCAGCTTCCCGGGCATGCCGTCGAGGTCGGGCTCGCCCGACATGACGCGGAACGCGACCACGTCCGGAGCACCAGTGCCGAAGGGGAGGCGACCGGTGGCGGCGTAGGCGACCAGCGCGCCCCAGGCGAACATGTCGCCCGCGGGCCCGGCGGTGCCGGTGCGGTAGTGCTCTGGACTGATCCAGCCGGGGGTACCGGTCATGGCACCGGTTCTTGTGATGCTCGTGCCGTCGGCGGCATGGGCGATGCCGAAGTCCAGGACGCGCGGACCGGCGGGGGTGAGGACGACGTTCTGCGGCTTGACGTCCCGGTGGACGACACCCGCGGCGTGGATGGCGGCCAGCGCCTGGGCCGTGCCGGTCGCGAAGGCGTACAGGGTTCCGCCCGACAGCGGTCCGCTGTCGGCGAGGTGCTGGTTGAGGGTGGGGCCGGGGGCATAGACGGTGGCCAGCCACGGAGGGTTCGCCTCGGGCTCGGCCGCGAGCAGCGGTATGAGGCACGGGCCCTGGACCCGGCGGGAAAGGTCCACCTCGCGGCGGAACCGGGCCCGGAAGTCGGCGTCCTCGGCCTGTGCGGAGTGGATCACCTTGACCGCGACCCGAAGCCCGTCGGAGGTGAGTCCGGCGTGAACGGTTCCCATGCCGCCCGAGCCGAGTCGGCCGATGATCCGGTAAGGGCCGATACGTGAAGGGTCACCAGGGCGGATGGGCTGGATCCGCCCGCTTGGGCCGACAGTGCTCACAAGAAGTCCGTTTCGTCTTATGCACAAGTGGTTCGTCAGGCTGGGAAGGCCAGGAGGGCGAGCGCGGGCGGGGGCTGCCGGTTGTTCCCCGGCTCGCTTCCCGCGGGATTGGGGTCCGACGTGTTGTTCAGGCTCGGGAAACGGTCGGCGCGTCCCGACCCGAGCGGTGCGGGACGGGACGCGCCCGGCCAGTGGTGATTCAGGCCTGACCGGGGTCGAGGCCGAGAGCGGTTGCGGTGTCCTGTCCGCCCCAGCCCTGCGGGGTGCGCCACAGGAGGTGGACGCCGAAGACGTCGTGGACGGTGGCGGCCGACCAGTCCTCGGCGGGCGGCTCGGACAGCACCAGGTAGAGGCGGTCGGCGGCCGTCGGCAGGGTGTGGTTGATCTCGTGGAGGCGGGCCGCTCCCGAGCGGAGGTCGGGGTACGTGGACAGACCGGCGCCCAGGACCTCGTAGAGGAAGTGGCCGTGCTCGGTGGTGCAGCTGCCGTCGGCGATCGGTGAGTCGCCGTTCGGCTGCCGGTCGGCTCGCAGCAGGGCCGCCATCAGCTCGAAGCGCACCGCCTCATGGGTCTTGCAGACGCGGTCGGCCGCGGCCGCGGTCTCCAGGAACCGGAGCAGGTCCGTGCTCGGGACGGCCTTCGGTGCGGATGTCGGCGCATCGGTGCCGGTGGTTGTGCTGGGCATGGGGCGGTTCTCCTCCAGCTCCGACTGCTCGGGCTGCTGTGGTGGTGCGGACGGTTCGGTCCGGCCGGACGGGGCGGGCTCGGGGGATCGCGCGGCGGCGGGCTCGGGGTCCCGGGTTCCGTTCACCGGACGGTCGGCGGTTTTGGCCTCGAGGCGCTGTTCCAGCGTCCGCCGTGCCTCGGCCAGGGCCTCGGCCCAGCCGCTGCGCTGCAGCTCTGCCCGGAATCGCTCCAGGTCGGGGACATCCGAGGCGAGCGCGCGGTTGGTGTTCGCGGCGAGGTCCCGCAACAGGGCGAGACGGTCCCTGTCCGGGGAGCCGAGGACGCGCCATACGTCCAGCCAGTCGTGCTGGTCCAGGCGCAGGCAACGGTTGGCCATGCCCTTGAGTTCGGAGAGCCGGGCCCGGGCGTCGTTCGGGACGTTGCCGTCGGCCAGTTCCCCGACGACGGTGAGCGCGGCCACGTACCGCTCGGCCATGGTGGGCGAGATGGGCCTGCGTCCGCGTTCGTCGACGGTGACGAAGGTGACGTTGGAGGTGTGGCGCAGGACCCAGGCGTCCAGCTCCGCCCCGGTCTCGGGCGGTGTGGAGCCGTGGCGTACGGCCAGGAGCAGCGGACGGTCGGTGGCGGGTGAAACGGCCTCGACCTTGTAGTTGCCGCCGGTGGTGTGGCCGACCACGCGGACCTTGATGTCGGTGCCGATCTCGGGGGCGTTCCCCGCCGCCGAGGACGGTCCGGCCGTACTGCCGGCGACCTCGGCGGTGCCGGGGGCGGCGCTGGTGGGCGGCTGTTCCGCGGCATGCGCGGTGCCGGTGTTCGTGAGGGCCTGCGGGAGCGGTGCGGTGTGCAGGACGGTCAGGGTCTGGGTGCTGCGGGTCAGCGCGATGTACAGCTGGCGCAGGCCGGCCGGGCCGCGAGCGGCGATGGTGGCGGGTTCCACCACGAGGACGTGGTCGTACTCCATGCCCTTGGCCTGGGCGGCGGCCAGCACGGACACCGCCTCGCGTTCCTGCTGCGTGAGGCCGTCCGCCTCGTCGAGGTGGCGTGCGATCTCGCCCAGCCAGCCGGAGTCGTCGGGGACGATGACGGCCACCGAGCGCAGGGTGTGCCCGTCGCTGCTGCCGAGGAGGCGGACGGCCTGGGCGACGGTGTCGTCCAGGAGCCGCCACGGCTCGGTCAGGATGGTCCGTACGGCACCTTCGCCGGCTTCGCGCACCGCCTGCGGGTAGGGCAGCGAGGGGGCGACCGTGCGGGCCAGCGGCGCGACGAACTCCATGATCTCGGCGGGCACGCGGTAGCTGGTGGTCAGTTCGGCCACGCGCCAGTCGCCGTGGTCGGACAGCAGAGTGCCCAGTTCCTCCCAGTCGGTGTGCACGCGCGGACCGGTGGCCTGGGCGAGGTCGCCGAGGACGGTCATGGAACCGCCCCGCGCGACGCGCCGGCGCAGGGTGCGGGCCTGCATGGGGGTCAGGTCCTGGGCCTCGTCGACGACGATGTGGCCGTAGCGGCGCGGGGTCTCGCCGGTGATGAGATACCGGAGTTCCTCGAGCAGGACGAGGTCGTCCAGGGTCCACGGGTCACCGTCGGCGGTGGCGGCGCGGGGGCGGTGCAGGGCGGCCTGCTCCTCGTCGTCGAGTACGCCGGCGCCGCAGTCGCGCAGCAGGTCGGGCGAGTCGTAGAGGCTGCGCAGGGCCTCCAGGGCGCCGGGCGAGGGCCAGACCCGGTCGAGGAGGCGCTCGACCCTGCGGTTGCGTTCCAGGCTGCGGCGGATCGTGCCGTCGGCGCCGCGCCGCGGGGCGACGGCCACGAGTTCGGCCAGGAGGCGGTCGACGAGCTGGTTGCGGAAGCGGTCGCGGCGTTCGCGGTGGGCACCGTCACCGCCGCGCGCCTCGGCGAGGAGGGCGAGGACCTCGGAGCGTGGCACGCGCAGGGTGGTGCTGCCGGCGGTGACGGTGAACGCCGGCTCGTCGCCCTCGAAGGAGGGAGCGGTGAGGAGAGCGTCGAGGGCTTCGGGGCGGCACTCGCGCTCGACCCGCCGACGCAGGACGGCCGCCATGCGCTCGTCGGACTTCACCAGCCGCGCCCGCGGGGTGTCGGTGCCGAGAGCCTCGCCCTCCCACAGACGGGACAGCTGGACGGAGTTGACGTCGCGGGTGCCGAGGGTGGGCAGCACCTGGCCGACGTAGTCGAGGAACCGCTGGTGGGGGCCGATGACGAGGATGTCCGAGGCCGTGAAGTGCTCGTTGTTGACCAGCCAGGTCACGCGGTGCAGGCCGACCGCGGACTTGCCGGTGCCCGGCCCGCCCTGCACCACGAGGATGTCGGTCGGCGAACCCGTGACCAGGTCCATCTGGTCACGGCGGATCGTCTCCACGATGTCCCGCATCCGGCCGCTGCGCGAACGCTGCAGCTCGCGCAGAAGGAAATCGTCCGGCTGCAGGGGCCGTTTGCGACGCTGGATACGGGCGATGTCGGCAGGCGTGTGGGCCGGCGGACGCCCCCCGCGCTTCGCGGTGCCCGGCCGTCCGGCCGTCGGGGCGTCGTCGGCGGCGGGCCTGGGCGTGGGAACGAGGCCCGCGTCGGGGGCGGCGTCGAGGGCGGCCTCGGAAACGGTGCCGGAAAGTGCTCCGGGCACGGTGATCTCATCGGAGTAGTCCTCGACGACACTCTCCGCGCAGCGCAGCCGCCGCCGCAGAACGACGTCGCCCGGCGCCTCCTGCTGCGCCTCGAGCCACTTGGTGGCCATACCGCTGGTCCACAGCACGACGACGGTGTCGCGGGTCCGGACGTCGGAGACGGGACGCCGGCCGACGTACCAGGGGCGGGGCTCGCCGCCGGGCTCCTCCGGGGCGTCGACGCGGGCGAAGACCAGCGACTCGCCCCCGAGGTTGCCGTAGGCCGCTGCCCGCTGCTCCGCGTCCTTCTTGTTGGCGATGCCGTCCTTGCCGGTGGCCGACGCCGTGGCGGTCACTGTTCCGTTCATCTCGGACAGCCGCGCCTCGTAGCAGGCGTACGCGTGGTCCACCGCCTTCTGCTCGAGGGCGATGACGTCGTCGCGTGTGGTGGTGCTCATGTGCTTTCCCTCCCTTGCGACGCCCCGCAGGGCGCCGCTACGGGCATACGCCCGTCCCCGGCGATATGACTATCAGAGACCGGATGGTGACGAACAGTCCGGGCCCACTTCAGGAGGCCAGCTCCTCCACCAACTCCCCGACCACCATCCGCCAGACACGGACCTGGTCGTGTGCGGGACCGATCTCGTACTGGTGGTAGTGGCACCCCAGGCACAGGTGCGACCAGACGGCGCGGGTACGCCGGGCGGTCTGTTCCGCGGTGTAGTGGTGCAGGCAGAGCAGCTTGGCCCGCATGGTCGCGCGGGCAAGCCCCGGCACCGCGGCGTCGAGCACCCGGTCGACGCCGATCTCCAGGGCTGCCCGCAGGGCGGTACAGGCCCCGCGATTGCGGCCGGCGGCCGTGGTACCGGTGAGATCTCCGGCGAGCAGGAGGTCGGCCGTCAGTAGGAGGCCTTCCGCGGAGGCCGTCAGGGAGGCGGACGCGGAGGGGACGGAGGATGCGGTGAGAACGACGGGGGCGTTCATCAGGCCGCCACCTCCGGCCTGCGCACCTTCTGCGCCATGGTCTCGACGGCGTCGACGAAGCGGTGCGGGTCGGTGACCCCCGCCCCTGCGGCGTGAGCACCGTCCTGACACTGCTTGAGCAGGTCCACCGCGTGCGGCCCGCAGCGCGCAATCAGTTCCCGGTAGACGTCACCGGTCCGCCCGGCGTCACCGAACAGGGCCAGCGCCGCGACCTTCATGAGCTTGTCGGCCCCGGCGACGGCGGCCTGCAGCGCGTGCTCGGGGTCTCCGGCGCGGTGGTGCCGGATCGAGGCGGCCTCGAGGAAGGCGTTCTCCAGGGCGATACGGCAGAGACTGGGCAGGACGTGGGTCCTCGCCGCCGCCGGGAGGTCACGGCTGCCGGCGATGGCCCGGGCGTCGTCGAGCGCCTGCCGGACCGGGTCGGTGACCGGCCTGACGTTCACCCGGGACGACGTGCCCCGTTCGACCTCGAACACGGTCACCGGCAACTCCTGGCCGGCGAACGCGCGCTGGAGCCGCGTGTCGTGGGTGAACACCACGACCTGCCGGTGCTCGCCGAGCTCGTGCAGGACCCGGGCGAGCCCGTGGACCTTGGCCGGGTCCATGGACTGCACGGGGTCGTCGATGACGATGAAGCCGAACGGGCTGTCGGTGGTGGCCGCGCGGGGCAGGAACAGGGACAGGGCGAGGGAGTGCTGCTCGCCCTGGCTCATCACGCCGAGCGCCGAGGCCTCACGGCCGTCGACGGTGACGTCCATGACGAGCTTGCGGACGGTGGCCTTCTCGCTGCCCTTCAGGCTCACGGCCTTGAGGTCGATGTTGCTCTCCTGGCGGAGCTTCTCCCAGATCCGCTGCGACTGGTCGGCGAAGCCCTCCATGCGCTGCTCCCGCAGCTCGGCGGCGAGGGCCTTGAGCCAGGCGCTCGCCTTCCTCAGGTCCCTCAGCCGGTCCT
Organism: Streptomyces sp. M92; assembly: GCF_028473745.1. Taxonomy (NCBI): domain Bacteria; kingdom Bacillati; phylum Actinomycetota; class Actinomycetes; order Kitasatosporales; family Streptomycetaceae; genus Streptomyces; species Streptomyces sp. M92. Next base: position 83,326 of record NZ_CP101138.1, on the reverse strand, counting down.
TGGCCGCCTCGACGGCCCGGGCGCGCTCCGCCCAGCCCGCCAGGCGGGCGACGAGTGCGCTCCAGCGCTCGTCACGCTTCTCCAGCTCACTGGCGGCCCTCTCCCGGACGGCGGCGCAGGCGTCGGCCAGGACCACGGCGGCCTCGAGGGCGCGCCGGGCGAGTTCGGCGGGGTCGCCGATCGTGCGGCAGGCGGTCCAGGCGTTCCAGGGATCGGTCAGAGAGACGGGGACCCGCTCGGGCGTGTGGACGAGATCCTGCACCGTCCGTGCGGCCGAGCGGAGCTCATCGCGCGCGGCGGTGGCCGTCTCGGCCTCCTGCCGGAGCGTGGCGATCTGAGCGAGGGCCTCGGCGGCCCAGGCCGCGTCCAGCTTTCCGGTGGTTCCGCAGACGGGGCAGGAGTCCGCGTCGGGGTGGCGGTCGTGGTGGCCCACCGCCTGCTCGAGAAGCGCCGCGCGCTGCAGGGCGTCCTCGGCGCTGGTGCCGCGCAGGTCGTCGACGCGGGCGAGGGCCTCGCGCAGCCGGTCCACCGCCACGCCGGTCCGCTGCATGTCGGGCCCCTGGACGGCGGCCTCGAGCCGCAGCTCGGCGATCAGGCCGTCGTCGGCCCGGGCGGGCAGACCGGACACCAGCGCGTCGACGGCGGCGAAGTCAGGGGTGCCCGGAGTGTCGACGGCCAGGAGAGCCTGGACGGCACGGTCGTCGTCCTCCAGCTCGTACAGGGCGTCCTTGAGGCCGGGCAGCTCCTCCTTCACCGCCTTCGCCGCCGCCTCGAGCTCCCTGAGCTCCTGGCGGAGCCGGGACTCGGCGGCGCTGAGCCGGCCCAGGCCGAGGATGGTGGCGATGGCGTCGTACATCTGGGCCGGCTTCCCGCTGATCATGCGGTCGAGGTCGGCGTACGAGAGGAAGGGCCGGAAATTCGCCAGGGGCTGCCCCCAACCCACCTGGTCCAGGGGGACGCGGCCCTGTCCGGGCCGCCTGAGCTCACCGCGGGAATCCTCGAACTCCTCGCCCTCCCAGGTCCGGACGAGAGTGCTGCGGCCAGCGTCTCCCTCGAAAGCGAGCTTGACCTCGATCTCCGGCCCGCCGACGGTGTCGTGGAGGTTGCGCCAGTTGCGGGTGCGCGCCGCGTCCTTGCCCTCCCACCTCAGGTTCGTACCGGTGAAGGCGGTCTCGATGCCCTCGGCAATGCTGGACTTGCCGGAACCGTTGCGGCCCACGACGAGGTTCACGCCGGGCCGGGGGTTGAGGCTGAGCCAGGTACGGGGGCCGATGCCACGGAACCGAGTGACAGCGACGGACTCGAGGTAGACGCGGCCGACCGGGGAGGTCCCCTGGGTCTCGCCGTCTCCCAGCGCTTCCGCGACCAGCGTCTTCACGGGCTCGGCGAGTTCCGCTGCAGCCAGGCGGGACCGCACCAGCTCGGCCAGCGGGGCGGGCTGGCCGGTGGCGGCCGGATGGGCGGAGGTGGGGTTCGTGTGCGGGGTGGGCTGTTCTGCCTCGGTCATGGGTGCCTACCAGGGTCCGGTGCTGAAGCGGAGAAGGGTGGGACACCGGCTGAGGCCGCGGGGGGTGTGGTTCCTGCGGCGCCTGCCGACACGACGAACCATAGAAGGAGACAAGTCGCCTATTGCTGCGGAAAGTTGATAACGGGGGTTACCAATCTCCAACCCAGTTCACTACCGTGGACGCGGCTTCGGGCAGCGGACACTGTCGGAGTGCCGCCGAACCGGCCGAGACGTCGCGCTCAGTAACGGACCGCGAGATCGAGCGGGGGGAGCGCGACGTGACGACCCCCGCGCTGGAGGCCCTCATTGCGGCCCCGTTCTTCCGAGGCCATCGCAGGGCTTCGTGACCACGGCTCTTCTTCGACTGGCGAAGCACGGTCCTGGCCTTGTCGTGGTGCCCGTATCGGGTCATCACGAGTAGCACGCAGTACACGACGAAGGGCATAGAGCGGCGCATCGGCCTCGGAGCGAGCGCCGGTCTGTGATCCCGTGCCCCTCGCAGTGCTATGGGCCTGCGGCGCTTCGTGCCGCACTATGGGGCTGCAGTGAACCGCGAGTGAGGAAGGGGACTCCTGTGCCTCGTTGCAAGTCATGCCCGGACCCGCACAGGGGCAAGTGCCGCACATGCAAGGGCAGGGGCAAGGTCGATGGCTTCGCCCGAGAGAAGGACTGTGGCAAATGCGGCGGTGACGGCGTCTGTCCCACCTGCAACGGGGACGGGACCGTCTCCGTCTTCCGCTAGGCCCAGTCGGTCCTCGGCGAGATCGATCTTGAAGACGGAGGACCCCGGCGCAAGGTGATCGCCGAGTCCTCCGTCTTCTGGTGATCGGTCAGCGGCAGGATCGCCAGCGGATGAACCGGCCGCAGGGATCAATGGAACCGTGGTTGGCACTGAGATTGATCATGGCCGGGACGGCATCGTCCCGAGCCGACGGTCGGCGAATGCCTGCGTGGTGCGGGCGGCGTGGCCTTTACGCTCAGCCCTCGCTTGGGTGCTTCTGACCGGGCTTCGCGCTCCCCCCGCTTCGCGTCCGCCACGATCTCGAAGAACTTGAGCATCGGGCAGAAGCCGAGCCGGGTCGGGCCCGACTTGTCGGCCACCAAGTCCCAGTCGCCGTCCACCAGCGTCCAGCACGCCACCACGTCTTCCGGCGATCACACCCCTGCCGCACACCCCGCCCCTTTGCCATCGACCATCCAGGCATTCACCCAGTCGGCTCCACGAGGCCCCCAGCACCGGGAAACGGCGGAAGTGACCGACTTGAAGCTACCGGCGGGTTACTTGCTCCCTGGTGTCTGGGCCAGGACTCCGGGGCCTACTAGGAGCGGTCACGGCGTACGTGAGTGCCGTCAACGGACGGCCAACGAGCAACAGGTAGCTGCAGGTGATCGTGGTCGCCGGCTGTCATTCCTCATCCGGGATCGCCTGGGCACCGTCCCGCCCGGGCATCCGCACGAAGGCCGGGTTGGTCGAGATCGCTGAGGACTCCATGCGGTCGGCCTCATCGGACGCACCCTCGGCGCGCAGCACCGGGATGAGGTCGTGCAGGACCACCGCCTGGTTCCACTCGTACGCCCCACCCCGGTAGATGGCCAGTGCTGCCTCCAGGTCGCTGCGTGCTTCGTCCAGCTGACCCAGTTCGCGGTGGGCGACACCTCGCAGGTGTCTGGCCATGGCCTCCGCGTACGCGTCGCCGGCCCGCCGGGTCACCTCGATCGCCTCGGTGAGGGGCGCCAGCGCCTCGTCCGGGCGGCCCTGCTTCACGTGGAGCAGACCAATGTCTCGCTGGGTGTGGGCGTACCACATGTCGTCCCCGAGCTCCCGGAACAGGCCAAGGGCAGCCCGTGCCGATGCCCAGGCGTCGTCGAACCGTCCCATGCCGACGTACACACGGATGCGCGCATTGTCGATGCGGCCGAGCCACTGCCGCTCGCCCATCGGGCCCAGGATGTCCTCGGCCTTGTCGTAGGCCTCCAGCGCGTCCTGGCGGCGGGCGAGCAGCCGGTAGATCTTGCCCAGCGCGTACTGGCTCCGCGCTTCCCAGACCCTGTCGTTCAGGACGCCGAAGTCACGGATCGCTTGCTCCAGGAGCGGGGCGGCTTCCTCGGGCCTGCGCAGGTATCCGAGCGTCTCGGCCAGGGTGCGCCGAAGCCTCGCCTGTGCCCGCCTGTCCCCGAACCCCTCGGCCAGCCGCAGCGCCTCCCGCTGGCTCTCCTCCGCCTCCTCGGGTTGCCCGCGCCACCGCTGGAACTCGCCGAGCTTCTCCAGGGAGATCTGGACATGCCACAGGTCGTTCTCCGTGCGCAGTTCCCCGACAGCCGTGTTCATGTGGTCCAAGGCTGCCGGGTAGTCGCTCTTGGCCGCGTAGGCACGCGCGATGACCGTCCGGTCCCGTGCCGTCGGCGTGACGGCTGGATCGGGGGATCCGCCCGGGAGGAAGAGTTCCAGGGCGGCGTCCGGCAGATTGTTTCCCAGGGCGACCTCGGCGCGGCCACGACGCAGGCTCCGGATCACCCGGGTGCGCTGCTCGGACCTCTCGTCGAAGAGGTATCGGGCGGAGTCCGGGGACAGGTTCACGTCGTCGAGGAAGTAGGTCAGGGCCTCGGCGATCTCCGCTCCCTGGGGCTCCATGCCGAGGCGGCGGGCGCGGGTGATCGCCCACCGGATGCGTTCGCTCTCCTGCGCCATCCAGGAGCCGGCCGTCTCGCGATCCAGGTCTCCCGGCCGCTCGCCGGCAGCTTCGGCGTCGAGCTCGGGAGCCCGGGCTGCCGCCAGGTAGACGACGGCTTCCCGGTAGGCGGTGACCAGACGCTGCTCGGCGTTGCGGCGCTCGTCCGGGGGCAAGTCTGCGTACTGCTCCCGGGCGAAGACGCGCACCAGGTCGTGGAGGGTGTAGGAGGGCTCTGCGTCGTCGTGCCGGTGGGCCTCCATCAGGCCTACGCCCACGAGCTCGTCACACACCCCGCCCGCCATGGCCGATGTCGGCAGGATTCCCCCGACATGCCAGTCGGTCAGCGTACCCACGGGCAGGGAGGACATCAGCCCGAACGCCTGCCGTGCGCTCTCCGGCAGTTCCCGGTAGATGAGGGAGAGACATGTCTGGAGGCTGTCGTTCTCGTGGACCAGCTCGTGCAGCCGCGCCTGTTCGTTCGCGAGCCTCGCTCGCATCTGCCGGAGCGTCAGGTCCTCTCGTGCGTGGATCTTCCCGCCGACGATGCGCAGGGCCAGCGGAAGCCTGTCACAGAACTTAACGATGTCCAGGGCCGCGCCGGGTTCCGCGGCGACGCGCTCTCGGCCCGCATGGCGCTGAGGATGGCCAACGCCTGGTCCTCCGCGGGGAGTTCCACCTTCAGCGGGTGGCGCCTGGTGATGTTCCCTGCCGACAGGTTCCTTCTGCTCGTCACGAGGACCGAGCAGCCGGCCCCCACGGGCAGAAGCGGCTGGATCTGTTCCGTGCTGTGTGCGTTGTCGAGCACGATCAGCAGGCGCATGGCGTTCGTGAGGCTGCGGAAGCGGGTGGAGCGGTCGTCGACGTTGCGTGGGATGTCCTCCTGCGCTGTCCCCAGATTCCGGAGGAACACCTCCAGCACCTCCCCACTGTCACGTGGCGTGGCGGTGCCGCCTCTGAGGTCGACGTACAGCTGACCGTCGGGATAGTGCTCCTTGACGCGGTGCGCCGCGTGCAGGGCGAGTGCCGTCTTCCCAGTACCGGCCGCGCCGTGGACGACGGTCACGGCACACTGCCCGGCGGACGGGTCCGCGGGGAGTGTGCCGCTCGTCGGGGCCGGCACGTCCCGGAGCCGTTCGACGAGGCTGCTGCTGAGCGTCTCCCTCCCCACCAGCAACTGTTCCGGGGGGAGCTGGTGGCGCTCTTCCAGTCCGGCCCGTACCGACACGGCGAGGTCGTCCGCCGAGTGGCGGTACAGGAACGCTGTCAGGCCGGCCACGACCATGGCGGCGCCCCCGAAGGCACCGAGCGCCCACTTGCCCTTCAACTCACTGAAGATCAGGTCCCCGGTCATCCCGCCGACGGCCGCGACCGCTGTGGCACCCCCGAGCAGAAGCCGCCTGCGACGGGTCCGCACCTGAATCGACACCCTGTCCCCCCGGAGTGAATGTGGGCGGATGATGGCATGAATCTGCCGCCCGTGACGTGCGGAGGAACGGAAACGAGACAGCAGGTCCGCGCGCTCCTACGCACGCCACTCTCGTCGGCAACAGGGCAGCGGTCGACAGTCAGCGAAAGATGCGGATCGATGAGATCTTGTTGCTGGCGTTACCGAGATCGCTGCTTGCTGATCGTGCGCCAGCAGTGATGGAAGTCCCAGTGCACCTGGCCCCGTGGTAGAGCACAGCACGGTGGTAGGTGTTGTTGATGTACGACTCTGCCCTGTTGTCGAATCCCCATGTCGAGCCCAGGTTCTGACACCCGTATTCGCGGAACTTCAGCATCCTTCCTTCGAACCCCTTTTTGTCGAAGAGGCAGAGAGCAGGGTCCTCCACCGGGTGCGCAGCCGAGCGCGGGCACTCAGTGGACACAGCAGATGCGGCAGGGGCCACCGCCATGCCACCGGCGAGGAGGACGAGGGCCCCACCTCCGGAAACGAACGCCTGTGCCAGGCGCTTGTACATGTTGATCACGGTTTTCCCTTCCTGCTGGCTGATTTCCGAAGCCGCGCCAGAGCGGAAATTTCATCTGCACTGTGAAGCCGAGCCGGGCAGCGCCGGTCTTGTTGCACAGCCAGCCGATGTCCCTGCTGCTGAGCGTGAAGTGATCGACAACCTCGTTCAGGCCCAGCTTCCGCGCCATCCCGGCTGCCCGCCCCTTCACCGAACCGCTCCCCCGCTCGTAGGACCCAACGAGCCGTTTGCCGCAGGGGCAACGGGCACAGCGGACAAACTGGAGCTAGGCCAACGTGCAGGTATCGTGCTGGCACCCGGCCGGATGCCGAGCCCGGTCCGCGAAGCCTGCAGGCGTCGCCCACATACGGCCCTGGCCCGCGACATGCCCTCCCGTGATCAGCGAAGGATGGGGATCACTTCCACCTCGGCCTGCATGGCGCGCAGCCGCCGGGCCGCGTTCAGGAGCGACACCTGGGCAAAGGCGAAGAGGGAGTCGACGGTGATGTCCCGCCCCTCCTTGAGGAGGATGCCGAACACCACGCGGAGGCCACCGAGATCCTCCGGGACGCTGTGGCCTCCGGCTCGGGCGGCCACCTGCGCGCGAAACTTCTCACGCACCTCAAGGTCGGTACGGAGCGTCTCGACGGCGACCACCCCCTGGGCGAAGAGGTGGTTGAGGGACGCAGTCTGCGACGCCTTCTTCACACAGATCAGCTCGCCCCGGGGCCCGAGAACGTCACAGATCTCCAGGCCGCCGCCGTTGAACCTGTCGGTGACGACGGTCTTCTTGTCGAACAGCGTGTAGCCCGGCTGCTTGGCGACCTCTTCGTTGTACCAGGCCTCGTCGTGGGAATCCCGTCCCTTCGAGTCGCGTGCGCCCTTCGGCCACGCCGGCAGGGTCACCGTCCCCCTCCGCGCGAACAGCTCCCGCAGCTCCTCCTCCAGCGTCTCCAGGAACTCGGCGCCGACCTCGTACCACTTCCCCTGCCCGTAGAAGTAGCGGTGGGCCCCGACCGGAACGTCGGCGATGAGCCACTCGGAGCCCTTGGTGGAGGAGCTCGCGGGAGTCCGGCAGTCGTCGTCGGCGTACAGCGTGACGCGTACCTCTCCGAGCGCCTTCAACCGGTCGCCCGCGTCTTCGTCCCCGACGAACCTCAGCAGGGCGGCCAGGTTGAGGTCGGTCACCTCCTGGCGGCCGTGGTTCGGTCTGGTGAGCCGGAACGCCTGGGCGGAGCCGAACGCCTCCAGACAGGATTCCGGCACGCTGAGGGCGAGGCGCGGACTGTCCGGGTCCGCAAGCAGCCTCTCCAGGGCGCCCGTCGCCTCCTCCGCCTTGTGGCCGGAAGGGGCGAGGGTGCGGACACGGTCGACGAACCGCAGTTCGGGAAGGGATTCGGGACGTGCGCAGATCTCCTCGATCGCCCGCAGATCGCTGAGGAAGTCCTCGGGGCGGGTCGCCAGCGGCAGCTTGATCGTCGACGCCGCGCATTCCACCCTGACCTGGTGGGCCTTCCCGTCCCGTACGGACGTCAGGGGGATGCCGCTGACGGTGCCGCACAGGCGCCTGACGATGGCGCCGATCCGGTCGAGTCCGAAGCCGTCGATGCGCTCACCACGGGCGACCGAATACTCGTCGACCCGCCCCCGACCGTCCATGATCTGGTTGCGGACCTTGATGACGCCGTCCTCGTCGAGGCTGCGCGTGGCGAACTCCAGTCCGAAGTCGTCGTCGCGGTGGGAGGGGTCGAGCATGTGATGGCCCACGCCGTAGCTGAGGGCGTAGAAGCCGCGCTCGGTCCGCATCAGGATGAGACCGGCGGCGGAGTGGCTGCGTTCGCTGACCTCGAGGCCGGTGATGGCTTCGACCGCAGTGCACCAGTCGGCCCGCTCGCGGGGTACTCCCCCGGTGACCAGCACGCCTTCGATGCCCTCCGCAGTGAAGTCCCGCACCGTGTGGTCGGGGCTCTCGAGATAGCGGTTTCGGACCAGACCCCGAAGGTCGGCTACCTCTCCCTGGGGCACCTTGAGACGGTGGAGCGTCGACTTCCGGGTGGTGTGCTTGCGCTGCCGCGTGCTGCTCATGGCACAGCCCTTTCGAACGGGGGTAAGAGTGGGTGGCGCTCGGTCATGTGCGAGTTCCTCGGTGCCGCGGCCGAGTCCGTGGCAGTCGCCGAGCGTGAACTCGCGCCCGTCGGCGCGCAGTTCGTCCTCGGTCTGGGTGAGACCGCCGCGGTGGGACACCTCGACGGTGTGGAGCTTCGGGGCGGCGGGAGCCGTCGACCGTGAAGGAGTGCAGCCGGTCCCGGTCTTCTCGCCGGTCGAGAGGAAGCCGGTGGCGACCAGGGATCCGTCGGCGCCGGTGACGTTGACCTGGGTGCCGAGGCGGATGCCGGAGTAGCCGCCGGTGCTGGAGCAGGACGCCCCTCGTGCAGGCCCACGCCGACGTCGATGCCGAGCGTGCGGGGCGGGCCGCGCGTTCCGTGAGCGGGGCGGAGAGCCGGGGACGCGCGGAGGTGTCAGCCGGCCTTCTCCCATTTCTGACAGCCGTTGGTCTGGAAGTACTCGCCCTTGTTGAGGGTCACGCGGCCCTGGCCCTTGAGGTTGTCGTTGGCGATGATCGCGTCGAACTCTCCGGAGGCGTCCTTGAGCCGGGCCCAGTAGCAGTTGGGGATGATGCTGTCGTCCTGGGGCCCGGCGGTCTTGTACGTGCCGGCCTGGATGTCCTCGCCCACCAGGTACTGGCCGTCCCCGTCGAAGCTGGCCGGCGGGCCGGGCTTCTTCGTCGGCTTCGGCTTGGCGGTGACCGTCTCCTTGACCGTCTCGGTGACGGTGACCGCCGGCTCCGGCGCGTCCGCGCCCTTCCCGGCGGGTGCGGTCTCGGTGACGGTGACGGCCGGGACGGGCCCCGAGGCCTCCGCGGTGCCGTCGGCCTCTCCGCTGCCGCCTATCGCGGCACCGAAGATCAGCGCGACGACTGCCGTCGCCCCGTGAGTGAGACACGCCTTGCGGCGCGAGGGCCTGCCCCCGGTGGGCATGCCCTGGGCAGACGGCGGCGTGAACGCGGGCGGCTGCCCGGCCGCCGTGGGCATCGGGTGCGGGCCGCCGGCCCAGCCGGGCACGGGCCCGGTGTGCGGACCAGGGCCCTGACCGGAGCCCGGACGCGCGTTCGGGTCGGCGCCTCCGGGCTGCTGGGGAGCGGGCGGGAACGAGGGCGTGTCGGCCATGGTGGGACCTCCGTACGGAACGTGGTGCGGTGAGCGGACACCAACGGTGCACCTGATCCGATTCGGAGACTCTCGAACTATCTGGTAACCCCGGTTATCAGGCCGATCGAGAGCTCAATGTCCCCCTCGCTGTAATGTTCTGCCTGCCGTAGTAAGACCGGGCGATCCACCCGGGAGCGGCTACGAGGAACAGGTCCGACACAGAGGGGGGACGGGGCCGAGTGACCACCGCGCGCGAAGCCGTACCGCCCATCGTGCCCGAGACGCCGGCCTGGCGGATCACTTACGCCGAGATTGCCGCCCTCGCCCAGGTGCGGCGGCCTGTGCCCACCACCTGGAGCCGCCGACACCCGGACTTTCCCGCGCCCGTCGCCCACGTGGACGACCGGCCCCTGTTCGACGGCCGCGCGATCGTCGACTGGCTGACGTCGACCGGTCGCGGCAACACCGATGCCCGCCGTCTTCGCGCGGAGCTGGCCCTGTACACCCTCGCCGCCTGGCGTACGCCCGACCTGCCGGCTCCCGTCCTGGTAGGGGCGCTGACCGCGCTGATCTGCCTGCGCCAGCAGCTCGACGCGCCCGTCTCCGGCCAGGACTGGGCCGGATTGCTGGCCCGCGCCGCCGACCTGGACCCGGAGGACCAGTTCCTGCTGTCGGAGCTGCGCGCCGTACCCGGCGGTCCGGACGACCACACCGGCGGCTCCACGGGCTCTGCGGGGTCCACGAGCTCCGCGGACACCAGGGGCCCGGCCCTGGCCACCCTGGCCGACGAGCTGACCGAGGCCGCCTACACCCCCGCCGAGGCCTTCGACTGGGTACTGGAGGCCCGCAGACGCCTTGGCTCCCACGACCCGGCCGCCGACGAGCCCGCCCCGGCCGTGGTCCATGCGCTCGCCGCCCTGGCCGGGGTGGAAGACCTGAGCGAGGAATCCGTCCTCGCCACGCCGTACGCCCGCACCGGCGACCTACTCGCTGCCCTGCACACCCTGGCACCGGAGGGTTCCGGCCACACCTACCTCGCCTGCGATCCCGACCCGGACCGGGTCCGGCTCGTACGCCGCCGAATGCTGGTGCGCGGGGTGTACGAGTTCCAGCTCGACGTCACCGAGGGCGAGGAACTGGCCGCCTCCGTAGACGTATGGGGCGACCCCCACCTGCTGGTCTGCGTCCTGCCGTACGAGGCCGCAGAGGCCCGCGACCCCGTGACGGTACTGGACCGGATACAGGCACTCACCGACTATCTCGGCACCGGCTCCACGGCTGTCGTCCTCGGCCCCGCCGACGTCCTCGTGGGGCCCCTGCCCCGGCACGACGACGCCGATCGCCTGCGCCGTTCCTTCCTCAGCTCCGGTCTGCTCAAGGCCGCGATCGGCCTCCCCGAGGGCGTGCTCCCCTACCGCCCCGGCTACCGCAGCGCCGTGTGGGTCCTGTCCCGCACGACACAGGAGGAGCGCACAGGTCTCGTCCTCCTCGCCGATCTCTCCGCCCGCCCGCTGACCGAGCCGGTCCTCGACGCGCTCGCTGAGGACATCGCCATCTGGCGCGCCTCCGGCTGGCGCGGCGACCGCAGGCACGAGCCGCGCCACGCCGTGATCGTCCCCGCGAAGGACCTCGACGACCGGCCGGGCAGCCCCTTCACCCCGCAGCACCGCCCGCACGAGTCCCGCTACACGCGCGGTGTCATCGAGCGGCCGGCTCGGATCAGCGGCCTGGAGCGGCGCCTGATCGAGCTCCACGAGCACTCCTCGGCGAGCCACCGGGCCGATCTGCGCGCGGCGCTGCGCGTCCAGGCCGTGTTGCGCCCCGAGGACCAGCAGCCGCCCCAGCGCACCACTGTCCGGCGGCTGATCGAGCAGCGCCGGCTGCGCCGCCGCCCCGGCCACCGGATCGCCCCCGAGCACATCACGGCCGAGGGCCACTACACGGTGCTCACCCCTGAGGAGATCCTGGGCATCGCGCGCCCGGGCGGCCGCCGCATCGACCGCGGTTTACTGCTCACCGCGTACGACCACGCCGAGTTCACCGAGCCCGGCGACCTCGTCGTCACCGCGAACCCGCGCTTCGGCGTGCACCTCGACGAGGCCGGCCTGTCCGTGGTCGCGGCCCCGGCCCGCGTCCTGCGGGTACGGCCTGACGCCGATCCCCCGGTCTTCCCTCGGGTGCTGGCCGCGCTGCTGCGGGCGGCAGCCGCCGAGTACGCGCGCACCAGCGGGGCCGTACGGGCCTCCCGAGGCATCGAGGATCTCCTCGTCCCGGACCTGGGGCGGGAGGAGGCCGAGCGCTTCGACGCCCTGCTGGCCGAGGTCGAGGGCCGGGCGGCGCTCCTGCGGGAGCAGTGCGCGGCCCTCGACGACCTGGCCAGCACAGCAGCCGCCGGCGTGGCCGACGGCACGCTGACCTTCCAGGACCTTCCCGGTCCCGGGTCCAATGACCGAACCGCATGACCGACTGAACACCGACCGATTGATCGACCGAAGGAGACGTCCCACCCCATGCCTCCCGGCACAAAGAAAGCCACCGACCAGGCGGAGCTGTTCAGCGCCTCCACCGCCAAGGAGATCCAGGCGATTCTGTGGAGGGCCGCAGACAAGCTGCGCGGCTCCATCGACGCCGCGCAGTACAAGGAGTTCGTCCTCGGCCTGATCTTCCTGAAGTACGTCTCCGACGCCTTCGACGAGCGCCGCAACGAGCTGAAGAAGGAGCTCGCCGAGGACGGCATCGACGGGGAGCGCCTCGACGACTTCTTGGAGGACCGCGACGAGTACACCGGCGCCCACGTTTTCTGGGTCCCGGAGACCGCGCGGTGGTCGTGGATCGCCGCGAACGCCAAGAGCCAGGGCGTCGGCAAGCTCCTCGACGAGGCGATGGACGCGGTCATGGCGGAGAACGCCTCGTTGAAGGGCGTCCTGCCGAAGATCTTCAACCGCGACAACGTCGACCAGAAGCGCCTGGCCGAGCTCGTCGACCTCATCAGCGACGCCCGCTTCGGCGGCACCGAGGACAAGCCGGCGCAGGACGTGCTGGGCGAGGTGTACGAGTACTTCCTCGGGAACTTCGCACGGGCGGAGGGCAAGCGGGGTGGCGAGTTCTACACGCCGCAGTCGGTCGTCCGGCTGATCGTCGAGATCCTGGAGCCGTACGGGGGCCGGGTGTACGACCCGGCGTGCGGCTCGGGCGGCATGTTCGTCCAGGCCAGCAAGTTCATCGAGGCGCACCGGGGCCGCAGCCACAAGGCGGACATCGCGGTCTACGGCCAGGAGCTCAACGAGCGCACGTGGCGTCTGGCCAAGATGAACCTCGCCATCCACGGCATCGACGGCAACCTCGCCGCTCGCTGGGGCGACACCTTCGCCGACGACAAGCACCCGGACCTCAAGGCCGACTTCGTGATGGCCAATCCGCCCTTCAACATCAAGGACTGGGCACGGGACGAGGGCGACGCGCGGTGGAAGTACGGGGTGCCGCCGCGGAACAACGCCAACTACGCGTGGCTTCAGCACATGATCGCCAAGCTGGGCGAGCGGGGTACGGCCGGCATCGTCCTGGCCAACGGCTCGATGAGCTCCCAGTCGAGTGGCGAGGGCGAGATCCGTCAGGCTCTGGTCGAGGCGGACCTGGTGGCCTGCATGGTCGCGCTGCCGTCCCAGCTCTTCCGCACTACCCAGATTCCGGCGTGTCTGTGGTTCCTGGCCAAGGACAAGACCCCGCAGGGCGCGAAACGCCTGGAGGACCGGCGCGGCGAGATCCTCTTCATCGACGCCCGGGGCATGGGCGAGATGGTCGACCGGACCGAGCGGGTCTTGACGGGAGCGGATCTCGCGAAGATCGCCGGGACGTTTCATGCGTGGCGAGGTACGGCCTCGGCACGCGCGGAGGGGCTGACGTACGAGGACGAACCGGCGTTCTGCTTCTCAGCCGACTTGGAGACGGTGCGGAAGCACGGGTATGTGCTGGCGCCGGGACGGTATGTGGGTGCCGTCGAGACGGAGGAAGAAGATGCGGAAGCGGTGGCGAGAAGGATCGCCTCGCTAACGGAAGAACTGTTCGGGCTCTTCGAGGAGTCGGCTGGTCTGGAAAAGATGGTTCGGAAGCAGCTGGGGGGCCTAGGTGAATGACGTTCTTCTCGCAGACTCGCCCAGCGAGTGGCGACGCACGACGCTCGCGGCCGCGTGCTCTGATGGTGGAGGAATTCAGACCGGTCCTTTCGGCAGCCAACTGCACGCGTCTGACTATGTAGAGAAGGGCATCCCGAGCGTCATGCCGCAGGACCTCGGCGAGAATGTAATCCGCGAGGATGCAATTGCGCACATTACGCCTGCGGACGCCCAACGGCTGTCGAAGTACCTGCTGAGGAACGGTGACATCGTCTATTCACGCCGAGGCGACGTCACCAGACGTGCACTGGTACGCCTCGCCCAGGAGGGGTGGCTGTGCGGCACCGGTTGCCTTCGCGTCCGTCCAGGGGCGGGGGTGAATTCCCTCTTCCTATCCTACTACCTGGGTCACCCTGAGGTGCGTGACTGGATCACCCGTCACGCGGTCGGGGCGACTATGCCGAACCTCAATACCCAAATTCTCGGTGCAGTGCCGGTCGTTCTACCGGAGCCGAGGGAGCAGCAGGCGATCGCAGCCCTGCTCGGAGCGCTGGATGACAAGATCGCCGTCAATGAGCGCATCTCGGCCACATACGAGCAAATCCTCCGCTATAAGTACACCGTGATGGGTCTGTCCGACGAACCCGACAATGAACACGCTATTCCGGTCACGGACTTGATCACCTTCAATCCCAAGCTGACCAAGCCCTCCACCGATGAGCCGGTCTATGTAGACATGGCGGCATTGCAGACCGATAAAGCCAGCATCCCAAACTGGACGCGGAGGGCGCCCAAGTCCGGCCCACGGTTCATGAACGGCGACACCCTCATGGCACGCATCACCCCCTGCCTGGAAAACGGAAAGACCGGATATGTCAACTTCATGAAAGATGGCGAAGTGGGGCTCGGATCCACCGAATTTATCGTCATGCGATCCCGTGATGGGGTTCCTAGAGAACTCAGTTATTTCTTGGCGCGCGACAAAAGATTCCGCGCACACGCCATTCGTAATATGGCCGGCACTTCCGGACGTCAGCGGGTGAGCGCGACGGATGTGGCTAACTACTTCGTAAACCGGCCGAACGCTGAAGCCCTAGCGAATTTTGGTGAGGAAGCCGCGGCGGCATTCTCCCATGTTAAGTCACTGCAGAGTGAGAACCGGCTACTCGCCACTCTCCGCGACACCCTCCTCCCCCAGCTCATGTCCGGCCGGCTGCGCGTCAAGGACGCCGAGAAGATTGTCGAGGACCACGTATGACGAACGAGGACGACGGCAGAGAGAACCACCGCCCCCACGAGGCCGACTGGGAGCTCCTCGCCCTCGAGGAGCTCGCCGAGCTCGCCTGGGAACCCGCACCCGGCAACGCGTTCGCCCCCGGCTCCGACCACCGCAAGTCGTGGGACGACCTGATCCTCTACCCCGATCTCCGCGAGGCCGTCGAGCGGCTCAACCCCGGCCTCCCCCCGGACGCCGTCCGCGAGGCCGTCGCCACCGCCGCGACCCCGGCGTCGCAGGACACGTACGAGGAGAACCGCACCGCCCACGAGTACCTGACGACCGGCATCCGCTCCGTCACGTACACCGACGCCTTCGGTGCCGAGCACAACCCGACCATCCGCCTCGTCGACCTGGACGACTCCGACGCGAACGTCTACCGCGCGCTCAACCAGGTCACCGTCATCGACGGCGAGAAGAACCGCCGCTTCGACGTCGTCCTGTACGTCAACGGTCTGCCCCTCGCCGTGCTGGAGCTGAAGCGGGCCGGCGACGAGGACGCCACGCTCCAGACGGCGCACTCGCAGGTCGCCCGGTACGTCCAGGAGTTCCCGACCGCCTTCCGCTACAACGCGGTGGTCCTGCTCTCCGACGGCATCACCGCGAAGTACGGCACGCCCTTCACCCCGTACGAGCACTTCGCGCCGTGGAACACGGACGAGTTCGGCAACCGTGTCGACGTGCTCGAGGCCGAGGGCATATGGGACTCCGGTCAGAACCTCGCCCTGCACGGCCTGTTCACCCAGCCGCGCTTCCTCTCCCTCGTCCGGTCCTTCATCAACTTCGTCCCGTCGAAGCGGATGAAGCGGATCGCCAAGCCGCACCAGTTCTACGCGGTGACCCGCGCCGTCGAGGCCGTACGCGAGGCCGCGGCGAGCGACGGGAAGGCCGGCGTCGTCTGGCACACGCAGGGCTCGGGCAAGTCCGAGGAGATGGTGCTCACCACGACGATGGTGATGCGCGACCCGGCGCTGCTGAACCCGACGGTCGTGGTCATCACGGACCGCACCGACCTCGACGACCAGCTGTTCTCCACCTTCCTCGAGAGCGAAGTCCTCCCGGAAAGCCCGCACCAGGTGCAGACCCGGGCCGAGCTGCGCGAGAAGCTGGCGGCCAAGAACGTCGGCGGCATCCTCTTCACCACTCTGCAGAAGTTCGGCCGGACGAAGGAAGAGAAGGAGTCCGGCGCGGACCACCCGCTCCTCTCCGACCGGCGCAACATCGTGGTGGTCGTCGACGAGGCGCACCGCAGCCACTACGACTCCCTCGACGGCTACGCCCGCCACCTGCGCGACGCGCTCCCCCACGCCACCCTGCTCGCCTTCACCGGCACCCCGATCTCCGAAGCCGACCGCAACACCCGCGAGGTCTTCGGCGACAAGGGCGAGTACAACGGCTACATCGACGTCTACGACCTCAAGCGGGCCGCCGACGACGGGGCCACCGTCAAGGTCTTCCACGAGAGCCGGGTGATCTCGCTCGTCCTGGACAAGGACGTCGATCCCACGAAGATCGACGAGGAAGCCGACCGCATCACCGACGGCCTCGACGACACCGAGCGCCGCCGCGTCGAGCAGGCCGTCGCCACGATGAACGCGATGTACGGCACGCCCGCCCGCATTCGGGACCTCGCCGACGACCTGGTGAAGCACTGGGAGGCGCGGCGCGAGC
Source organism: Streptomyces sp. M92 (assembly GCF_028473745.1). Taxonomy (NCBI): domain Bacteria; kingdom Bacillati; phylum Actinomycetota; class Actinomycetes; order Kitasatosporales; family Streptomycetaceae; genus Streptomyces; species Streptomyces sp. M92. The sequence goes on along the minus strand of NZ_CP101138.1, from coordinate 66,930 downwards.
GGATGCAGCCGTTCGTCGGCGTCTCGGAGAAGGGCGGTGCGGCCGGCAAGGCGATGGTCGTGTGCGCGACCCGGGAGATCTGCGTCCGCGTCTACGACGCCCTGCGCGAGCTGCGGCCCGAGTGGCACAGTGACGAGATCGACAAGGGCGCCATGAAGGTCGTCTTCTCCACGAACTCGCGGAAGGACCCCGACCACCTGCTCGCCCACTCCCTGAGCGACGGTCGGCGCAAGGCGGTCATCAACCGGGCGAAGGACCCCGACGACGAGCTGGAGCTGCTCATCGTCAACAACATGCTGCTGACCGGCTTCGACGCCCCGCCGGTCCACACGATGTACCTGGACCGGCCGCTCAAGGGCGCCAATCTGATGCAGGCGCTGGCCCGCGTCAACCGCCGCTTCCGTGCCAAGCAGGACGGCCTCCTCGTCGGGTACGCGCCACTGACGGAGAACCTCCAGCGGGCGATCGCCGAGTACACCGAGGCCGACCAGGAGGACCGCACGCTCGGCCAGGACCTCGACCGGGCGCTGGACGAGTTGCGCAACGAGTACGACGTGCTCTCCGACATCCTGCGCGGCTTCGGCTGGCGGGAACGGCTGGCCATGCCGGTGAGGACGGCGTTCATCGACGCCGCCATCCGGGCCGCCAACTACCTGCGGGACCCGCAGACTGCGGGCAACGACCCGGAGAAGCTGGACGATCCCCGGCAGACCCTCGGGCGCCGCTTCCGCGACCACGCCCACCGGCTGGAGCGCTTCTACGCGCTGTGCGGCAGCGCCACGAACATCGGCGAGCGGTTCCCGGACCACCCGGCCTGGCGGCGGGACATCCAGTTCTTCGTCGAGGTCCGCGCCTACATGGCGAAGTACGACGCGATGGACCGCGAGGCACGCGGCCTGCCAGTGGCCCGTGACGTCGAGCTGTACCTGGCTCAGCTGACCTCCTCGGTCGTCGAGACCAGCGGCGTGACCGACCTGTTCGCGGAGGCCGGCCTGGAGACCGCCGACCTGACGCAGCTCAACGACGCGCTCGTCGGCCGGCTGCTGAACAGCGAGACCCCGCACCTGGCGGCGGAGGCGCTACGACGACTCATCGAGAAGAAGATGCGCGAGGTGACACGGCACAACGTCGTGCGGCGCACGACCTTCTCCGAGCGGCTCCAGGACCTCATGGTCCGGTACATGCGGCAGCAGTACACGAGCGCGGAGCTCATCGCCAAGCTGATCGAGATGGCCAAGGAGGTCATGGAGGACAGCCGGCGCGGTGAGAAGTTCGACCCGCCGCTGGACTGGCGCGAGCTCGCCTTCTACGACGCGGTCGCCGACCACGGCACGGCGCGTTCGGTGATGGGCGACGAGGTGCTGGCCGGGATCGCCCGCGAGCTGGTCGCGGAGGTACGCAGCAAGCTCAAGCCGGACTGGATCGCCCGCGAGCCGGTCCGGGCCCGACTGCGCAGCGCCATCAAGCGCCTCCTGGCCCGCCGCAACTACCCGCCGGACCAGGCCCCGGAGGCCATCGACCTGGTGCTGAAGCAGATGGAGCACTTCGCCAACGAGTGGTCCACCACCAGCCTCCAGGACGACTGAGGCACGCGCTCCACGCACCCGTCGTCCACGCTTCGTCCCGGCACCGGCCCCTGTTGCTGGGACGAAGCCGTCTTCCTGCACGGCGAGTTCGACCAGATCACGTCCCTGAACGTTGGTCCCCTGCGCGGCCGCCGCAGCCGCCCGGTGATTGAGTGAGAACAAGTTCTGCAAGCCGAACCGGTGTTTCGACCGGGCCGTCAAGGCATGAGAGGTTGTCGATGTCCGACCATGACGATCAGTTGTCCTTCGATGACGTCAAGAACGAACCGGAACCGGAGGGATCAGACGACTACTGGCCGGTTCCTCTCGACGACGTCATCCAGGCATGGAAGTCGTCCACCGAGCACCTTCGCGCCACAGGCAGGCGGATCGAGGCTCTGGCTGAGGAACTGAACAAGGCGCTTACGTCTCACGATGCCCGGATGTTGGAGCGAACCGTCACCGCATTCCGAGAAATCGCCGAATGTACTCGCGAAAACGACTTCATGTCACTGTGCTTGGAGACTGTTGAGCTGCATCACCGAGGGACTGGGGTGCTCGATCCCGATCGCTCGGATACGCCACAAAAGTCATCTTTTGTTCGAGTGATCCCGCAGTGGGAAGTGACCCGCGCGGCAGAGGATCGAGAACTGCAGTCTCGCCATATCGAGGCGTACGAGACTCATCTCCGCCAGACTTTCGCCCACTTCCACGAAACCTGGACAGCGTTGGTCGACGGTGCCCTGATCTGCGACTTCGTCATGATCGAAGGCGAGTTTCCCAAGCTGGCCGACCTTGCCGGGGAGGCCCAGAAGGCGAGAAAGATGTGGATGGAAGCCATGCGGCCGTGGCTCAACCACCAGTGAGGAAGTGACGGCGTGGCACTGAGCCATGGTCCTCTTGAGTTGGCTCGGCATGGTCCTCAGCGGGCGGCCCCCTGGTCGCCGTCCGGTGGTCAGGTGAGGCCGGCGGTGGCGTTGTCCTCCCAGCCGTCGACCCGCTGGAAGTAGCCGTTCATGGAGCGGGAGTGCCGGGCCCATCCGCCCTGGTCGGCGATGGCCACGGCGTCCTTGCCCTTCTTGCGGGCGGTCGTGGCCAGGCCGATGCGGAGGGAGTGGCCGGTCCAGGCGAGCGGGATGCCGGCGCGGACGCTGATCCGCTTCACGGCCCGGGTGACGGAGTCGGGGACCATGCCGCCGGTGACGTTGCCATGTCGGTCGACGCCGACGAACGCGGGCGCGTCGGGCTGCGACCAGCGCGGCTCGGCGTCTGCGGCGAGGCGGGCCCGGTACGCCTTCCAGGCCTCCACCGGGCAGACCTCCGGGTCCTGTTGATAGTTGATCTTCGCATCGCGGACGCTGTGCTTGGTCTTGCCGGTGAGTACCGACACCACCAGGCCGTGCGGGGTGAGGACGACGTCCCCGGCGAGGAGACCGGCGGGGTCCTGTGCGCGCGAGGCGTAGTGGAAGCCGGTCAGGACGAGTGCCTTGTCCCGGGCCCCGGCGAGCGTGTCGGGGCAGGCCCTCGCCACCCGGTACAGGTCGGGGACCTCGGCCGCGGCGGCCTGGCCCCGGCCGCGCCGCTCCCCCGCTTTCAGCAGTTCCACGGCTGCCGCCTCCAGCGTCGTCCGCACCTGTGCCTGGTCGTCCCGGCCCACCTCCGCACCGCGGCCGCGCAGTTCGACTACGGCCCCGGCGAGGATCGTGCTCGCCGAGGAGGCGGCGTACCCTCTTCCGTCCACCCGGCCCCGATCCAGCAGCCACACGACGAACGCCACCAACGCACCGCGCGTGGCCTCCAGTTCGGGGAACCCCTGCGTCGCGCAGAACCGGGTCCAGACCTTCCACGCCTTCGCGTACGTGTCCGTCGTGTTGGCCGGTCGCAGTCGCCGCTGGACCTGGTCCGCGAAGTCCTCCGCGTCCGCGAGACGCCGAGCCACCTCCACGCCGTGACGCTCCGCCCACTGAACGACCAAGGGGGACCGCTCCGCCGGAACGGGAGTCGAGTCGGCCTCTCCTGACGGGTGCTCGGTGTCGGTGCTCAACACGCGCTCCCCCTCTCGGTCCTGACGTCGGATAAGGAGAGGTTATCCGAGGCGAGACGCACCGTGCCACCAGGCCACCCGAACGAGTGCATAATTCCGCCAACTTTCTCCCCGGTCTAGACGGGCGGACCCTCGGAGCGGCATCCTCCATGGAGCCCGGGAAGAACCGGGCAAGGATTCACCGGAAGGTCTCCATGAGAATCGTCATCGAGGGCGCGACCGAAGAGTTCGCCGAGAAGATCGTTGCGCTCGCCGCCCAGCACCACGCGGAGCTGTCCGTCACCACGGTCCGCCCCGGCTGGACCGTCGACCGTGCCGAGCGCTACCTCCGCTCCCTCCCCGCCGGCGGACGCCGGATGGCCGAGATGGTCATCGTGGACGGCGACGGCTACCTCGACGCCGACCACCTCCGCCGTGTCCTCGGCAAGCTCAACGGCCCGTCCAACGCACTGACCCGGGCCATGCCGCGGGGAGTCCGCAAGGGCTGGTGGCCGGAGGGCACCCCGGCACCCGTCACTCCCGTCTCCAACCCCGACAACCCGTCCTGGCACCAGAACATCGCGTACCGGATGGACAAGGAACTCGTCCCCGTCTTCCGCGAGGCACTCACCCGCATCGTTAATCCCTAGCAGGCATCCGACGACGACCAGGGGCATCGATGACCGGCTACGACATCACCCGGGACTCGGCGTACGCGTGCCTGCCTTCCTATCCCCCCGACAACTCCGTCCAGAAGAAGACGACATGACGTTATCGCCCGACGCGCTGACCACGGCGGACACGCTGTGGCAGCGCCTCATCGAGCACCAGCCCGCCGTGGTCGCCGCACTCGCCATGCAGGTCCGCGCGCTGCCCGAGGACTGGTCCCAGCGCGTTCTCGGCGTGGCCCGGCCACACGCCGCGCTGGAGCTGCCCGCCACCGATGACGTGCCCATGGAGATCGAGCCGTACGACGCCGCCGACTGGGAGAACTGCCCGGCGTGCGGCGAACTTGACCGGCCGTGCCGCTACCACGAGGGCCGGCGGGCTGACATGACCAGATGTCGTGATCAATCCTCGTGGCGCCGACGCGCGAGATGGACGGTGATGTCGGCGACCATCTCGACTCTGTCCGGCAGTACCTGCTCGATCTGACTCAAGGCGTGCTCTCGCTCCGCGATCGGCAAGACGAGATAGGCCGAGATGGTGGAGAGATGCCCCACGTAGTCGCGAGCGCTCATCGTCACGCGCCGTTCGATCACGGACTGCTGAACGCCGGTGAACCAGTCAGACCGTTGCAACTCTGTACCCGGCCACTGCATCTCATGATCCGGAGGCGTCCCGTCAGGCGACGCAACCTCGTCACTCTCCAAGAACGGTGCTCGCGCCGCGCGGACAGCTTCCTCTACAGCCGGGTCAGCCAGTCGAAATGGCCCCCCGCATGAGGCGAATACGCCGCCCGGTTCCAGCAGCGTGGCGATGCGCGACCACCGGCCCTCCGGTTTCGTCCAATGCAGCGCTGCTGCCGCATAGACGAGTCCGTACCGATTGCCCGGTTGCAAGTCCTCGAACGCAGCCTGCACCGTTCCGACGTTCGTCGGCACGCGCTTGCGCAGCTCGGCGAGCATGGATCCGTCAGGATCAGTCGCGGTGACTATGACCCCTCGTTGAGCGAACAGGCGGGTTGCCTTGCCTGTCCCAGCTCCGATCTCGAGTGCGGTCCGAACCGGGTAGCCCGCGTATGCCATCACCATGTCGAACAGCTCTACGGGGTACCCCGGCCGGAACCGTTCGTATGCTCCCGCCACCACCCCGAAACTCAGCGCGCGACCAGACATGCCCAGCATCCTGACACGAGCGGCCCCTGCGGTGTTTGATCATTTTGGGGCCGAGACACGAGCTGATGTCTCATGAGACACGTCAAATTTTGGAGAAGGACGGATGGCGGGTACTTCTGTCCTGGGGCGCCGGGGGCCTGGCGCTGCGCTCCTGCCAGGGAACGGCCTTCGCCAATTCCTTCCCCGAGCTGTGTGTCGGCGCCTCGCAGCTCCCGGACGCGACCGCTCTCGATGGGGAGGTGTCGTATGGGGCAGGACGACAGGCTCGCCTTCGAGCGGCTCCAGGGACGGTTGCAGCGGCGCGGAGCTAGCGCGAACCGGCTCGCCGCCGAGTATCCCGCCCACCTCGTCGCCTTCGACCTGCTGCGCCTGGCGGGCACCGACACCACCGGGTGGACGTACAGGCGACGCCGGGCCGCCCTGGAAGCCCTCTTCGCTGAGCACCGGCTCACCGCACCGTGGGCGTTGTGCCCGTCGACCACCGACCCGGACACCGTGCGCGAGTGGCTGGGCACCTGGACGGCCGTCGGTCTCGAAGGGGTGATTTCCAAGAGGTTGGAAGGCGTCTACGAGCCGTCCGTGCGTGGGTGGCACAAGCACAAGGTCAGGGTGACCGAGGACGCCGTAGTGGGGGCGTACACGGGCCCGGCGGCTGGCACGCTGCTGCTGGGGCGATACGACACGGCCGGGCGCCTGCGCTACGTCGGACGCAGCACGCCGCTTCCGCAGGCCTCGGGCCGGTCGGTCGCCAGGTTCCTCACCTCGGCTGGGGACCAGCGTCCCTGGGCAGGGTGGTCGTTCTCTGCCGGGTGGGGGTCACGCGAAAGTCTGCACGTCACGCTGGTCACCCCGGAGCTTGTGGTGGAGGTCGGTGTCGACGTCGCCCGGGACGGTGCCGGGCGGTGGCGTCACCCGGCGCGCTGGCACCGGATGCGCCCGGAGCTGTCGCCCGCCGATACCCCGCTTCGAGCCGGGGCTGAAACGCTAGGTTGGCCTGGCTCTTGATCTGCCGCCGGTAGCCGGGCTCGTCGACCAAGCGCAGGATGTGCAGAGTCTTGGAGATCCGCTCGTAGTGGGCGATCGCGTCGCCGAGCGGGGTGGGGCGGCCGTCGCGGGACAGCATCCCGATCACGTCGTACGCGCGCACGGCGCCGGTGTGGATGGAGCCGATGATCCAAAGGTTGTCCTCCCAGTGGCGTTCGATCCTGGCGAGGTCGATCCGACCGCGGGCCGCGTCCTGGAAGGCGCCGTAGCCGGCGGCGCGGTCGATGCGCCACATCTTCTGATCCGGCAGGTCAGCGAGATGCGGCGCGTACGCGAATCCCGCCAGGGTAAGCAGCCCGAAGATAGAAGCGATCAGGAAACCCGCTGCTCAGTGCAGTGTCCTCAGGTCGCTGGCCTGGACGTGGTCTCACGCGGCATACTCGACGCATGGCTGGCATCGAGATCGACGACACCACCGCGGACGCGCTGCGGGCCCTAGCCGACGCGGCGGGACTGCCGCTGGACGCCTACCTCGCGCAGGTCGCCGAGGAGAAGCGGCGCGAGCGCGCGCTGGCCGAGGGCGCGGAAATCTTCCGGCAGGTGACCAGCGACCCGGAAACGGTCGCTGCGTTCGACGCCGAGTACGGTGGCTCTGCGCCGGCCCGGACCGCCCCGCGGGCGGCCTGACCTGTGCCTGCCGAGTACTACGTCGACTACCGGTGGTTCCTCGAACGCCAGGCTGAGCTGCTGGACGATCTCGCCGTCAACGACTACTCCGTCTTCGTCGGCCTGGCCGCCCGGCACAAGGTCGACCCGCCCCGTCACGACCAGCACAACCCAGACGCCTTCTGGCGTGCGGCAGTAATGCTGGAGGAGTGCGTCGTGCTCCGGCCGCTGCCCGCCCGCAACGAGCTGTACGGCTTCGGCGTGGCCGTGGCGTACCTCGGAATGCACGGGGAGCGGGTGAACACCAAGTTCGAAGCCTGGCGGGACCTCATCGCCGACATCACCGCCCTGCGGCTCGACTCGTTCGCCGTCGCCGAACGGCTGCGCTCACTGCGCCTGCCGACGGCCTGACCTCGCTGTCCGCCACATCCGGGGCCGCGGGTGCGGAAAGCCGCTGGCCGCGTTGCAGCCCGGCAGCCCTTCCCCGCCGGAAGCACGCCGGCCCAGAGTTCCCCACACCTACCGGCAGTGGCTAGCTCCGTAGAGCGGAATGTTCAGGTCAGTAGGAATAGCGAGTCCAGTCCTGGCCCGGAACTTAGACCTCGTGGCCGTACGACTTGGCGACGTACCCGAAATTGCCGCTGCAGTCGGCCTTGCTGCTGCCCGTTCCGGTAGTGGCTGATCCGTATGCGGTGAATTAGCCGCCTGACTCTTTCACGGAGAGCAACCATGTCGCCCGATATTGTCTGGCTCGTGCTTGGGCCGGCCAGGAGCAAATCGCTCGGACGGGCACGTCCCCGCCAGGCGACACCGGCCCGCGGCACGGGCAGGAAGACAGCGAGTGCAGTTCGTTCGGGACCACGCAACCGCCCCGGACGATGACGGCGCCGTCGGCAGCGGGCGGTACGGCGGCGTGCTCCGCGCGGGTGCGGTCTTGCGAACCGGTGCCCGAGTGGAGCGCCCTCCGTACGGGGCGCGTGCAAGCAGTGAACGGCAGGCGCCAGCCCCGGTAGGCTGCATAGCAATTATGAGCAGTATTCACTACGACCTCAGAGCGTTCACTGATCCCTTACCGAACGGGCTACGGAGCCCGGACAGCGGCAATCACCCTGTCGGTATGGCGCAGTTGGTGTGGGCCGCGGTCACGATCGGGACGACTCCGTTCGGTCCCCGTCTGCGCGCCGGACAGGCCCTGGAACTCCAGTGGCGGTCGGCCATGATGCGGGCCGCGATTGAACCTGTGAGCGGCATCTACTCGCGGAGCACGTCGTACAACCGACTCGATCCCGCCGAGAAGGGTGCCGTCAGCTTCTTCCTGGGCCAGGCGCAGGCCAAGGTCTTCGCGCACGACTTCTTCGGCGTCAGCCGCTTCGTGCACCTGGACGCATACCTGGCCCACCTGGGCGCACAGCGCAGCCGGACCCGTCCAGACTTCATCGGATTCCATGGCCGACAGGTGGCCATCGCCACCGAGGTCAAGGGTCGCTCGAACGGGTACACCGACAAGCTTGTCACGGATGCCAAGAAGCAGGCCTGCAACCTCCCACAGATCGTCGGGCACCCCACCTCAGCGACGTACGCGCACGTGGCCCACTTCTCTCGTGGTGAGTGGCGCGCGCACCTGGAGGACCCACCCCACCAACGCCGAGCAGCGGGCGTCGATCCGGCGATGCTGACAGTCGCCTACTACCTGCCTGTCGTACGCGCCATCCGGAGTCGAGCCCCGGACAATCGCCGCTTCGCGGGAGAAGACGCCCCCTACCTCGCTGCCTACTTCGCCGAAGCCGACTTCACGGTGTCGGTGCGGGCGGACATCGCGGAGCGCGTGCCCGTGGACGATGACAGCTGGTCAGAAGCCCGGCCGTCGAGGGCGTCAGCGCTGTACGAGTGGGTGCTTCGGCTCGATGAGGCAGGGCCCGAAGCGTTCGGGCGGCAGAGCGCGCTCGAAGAGGACGACTTCCATTTCCTCGGTCGTGACGGGGTGCTCGTCGAGCTGGGCTCCAGCTGGCGTCAGTGGAACGAAAGAGCTCTCGGGTAGCCACTCGTGCTGGTGTCGTCGTTCATCCTTCAAAACAGTGGTTGCAGGCCTGAGCCGCTGCCAACGCGACGGTCAATCAACCCTACCCGAAGCCATCCCCGCGACTACGGGAGCAGTTCTGGAACCCGGCCTTTCGTGAACCATCTTCTTGGGACCACCCCCGCGGGTGCGGGGAGCAGCCGGGGGCGAGTAGTCAGCGCGTGGTATCCGGGGGACCGTCCCCGCGGGTGCGGGGAGCAGATGACGGCCTCGGCCAGGCGCGGCGGCATCGCGGGACCATCCCCGCGGGTGCGGGGAGCAGAGTGCGGTGTAGAGGCCGCCGACCCGGTCCGGGGGACCATCCCCGCGGGTGCGGGGAGCAGTCCAGGCGGCCGTCTACCTGTACCTGGGGCTCGGGACCATCCCCGCGGGTGCGGGGAGCAGCTCGTTCAGCTCGTCGACCAGCTCCAGCACGAGGGACCATCCCCGCGGGTGCGGGGAGCAGTTCGTCTACTGACGGCCGGGGCAGCGCGCGACGGGACCATCCCCGCGGGTGCGGGGAGCAGGAATGGCTGTCGGCGACGTGGACCGACATCGTGGGACCATCCCCGCGGGTGCGGGGAGCAGGAGGATCTCGACGACTTCCCGATGCCGCAGCCGGGACCATCCCCGCGGGTGCGGGGAGCAGGGCGGTGTCGTCGGTCCCGAGAAGGTCGAGCTGGGACCATCCCCGCGGGTGCGGGGAGCAGCACGGGGGGTTGCACCAACTGTTGCGCCATCTGGGACCATCCCCGCGGGTGCGGGGAGCAGACTGCTTGACCTGCGTCTTTATGACTGCAGGGACGCGGTTTCAGTGACTTTTGCAGATTCCGACAAATAGGGCATGGGTAGCTCCGTAGCTACTTGGCGGGTCAGCCGCTCATGCTACGTCTCGAAGTGCCTTCTTCCTGAGTGCGTGTTTCTGATCCCGGGTTCTGAGTAGCCTTGGGTTCTACGCTGGCGTGGTGTCCGAGGGCACCGGGCGGGCCGGGGAGAGGAACTGTCGGGCTTGTGGTGACCGGCTGAGGCCGGGCTCGCGGCCTGACGCCTTGTTCTGTTCCGCGGCATGCCGTGCCAGGCAGTGGCGTACGGACCGGCGGTTGCGCAAGCTCACGGCTGCGGTGCTGGGCGGTGCGGGCGAGGTCGAGTGTCCCGAGTGCGGGGCCCGGTGGGTGGCCGGCGTCGACCGGCGGTCGAACGCCGTGTACTGCTCGCGCCGGTGTGTGGTGAGGGCCTGGCGACGCCGGAAGGAAACGTTTGGCGAACGGGCGCAGTGACCCTATCGCGAACGCATCCAGGGTCCAACTTCGCTCAGAATTCGGTCACTTGCGGTCAATCGTTGTGATTAGTGGATTTACGGTCTGACTCTCGGTGATGAGCGGGCCGTGTCCACGTCACGGACGTCAGCTCCGTGCTGCGGCCCGCATGGGTGGTGAAACCCATGCCGGAGGAGATCGACAAGGTCGGAAGCGTCAGTCAGTCCCGTTACGAGCAGATCGTGTCCGAGCTGCGGGACGTGGTGGAACAGCAGACGCGCGGGCAGTTCACGATCGGGGACCGCGCCCTGGAGATCGAGCCGATGAGGGAGCCGGGCGGCCACCACGCGGTGGACCCGGAGTGGTCGGTGACCACGACGCTCACACGGCTGGCCGAGGACATCGGCCTGAAGTTCAGCACGGTGAAGTCGGCGAGGTGGACGTCCTCGCGCTGGCCGGCCGACCGCCGGCAGAGGGGCGTCTCCTACACCGTTCACCGGATCCTGGCATACATCGAGGACGACCAGGAGCGGTTCGCCGCGATCCTCACGCCGCCCGGGGGCAAGGCCCGGTGGACGCCGGACGACGCCAGCCGTCGGGTCGGCAACCGGGTCGAGACGCCGGTGACGCCGAGGGAGAAGATCACCGCGATTCACACGCTGGCCCAGGACGATCAGGTGGCTGCTGCGGTGACCAGCGACTTCCTGATGCGGCCCGAGGTGACGGCCAAGGTGACCACGGTGGACAAGGCCCGGGTGGTGGAGGAGTTCACCCGCGACGAGCACGTGGCCACCACGGCGGCCACGAACCTGCTGCGCAGGCCGGACGTCGCGTTCAAGGCGATGAGCGACGACCACGCTCGCTTCCAGGTCAACCATGCCCAGGTCGAGCGGTCCCGGCAAGCCCGCGACCACTTCGAGGACACCAGCCCGGTCGCGCCGGCGGTGAGGAAGATCGACCGGACGGTGGAGTTCCTGGACCTCGTCACTGCCTGCCACTCCTTCGTCGCCGCGGCCGGCCGGGCCGTTCCCGGCCTGCGCGACCGTACTCTCGGCGAGGACGAACGCACGATCGTGCACGAGAACGTCGCGAAGGTACGGGCGACGCTGGACTGGATCGAGACCGCGGTCGACACGGGCAAGGTCGACATGGACGACGAGCTCGCCCGCATGCTGCGGGGCGAGTAGTCGTGCCCCGCGCTTCACGGCGCCGGGGCGAGGTCGCCCAGCGGCATGCGGACACCCTGCGGTTCGTGTTGTTCGAGGCCAGACCAGCGGGGCTGCTGTTTCCCCAGTTGACCCGCGCGAGTGGGCTGTCCCCCAGCCAGGTCCGGTCAGGGCTGGCGGCCCTGCGGGACATCATCGCCGAAAACGGCTGGCCACCGCTCATCTGGACCAGGGCCGACGGCTACCAGCTCGGCGCCGAACGGGCCGCGCTGGAGGCATACGAACGGGCCGTGCTCACCGAGAAGCTCACCGAGTTCCGCCGGTTCATCACCGGCACCGTCGCCCCTCACGCCGCCGCCCACCCGGGCGACAAGTGGGTACGCCACATCGTCGCCCAGCTCAACTCCATCGAATCCACCCTCGACCTCGTCGTCTCTGCCTGACCACCACCGGGGGCACCCGGCCGGAGGCCGGGCGCCCCTCCCCATCCGATCTGGAGGGAAGCCGCAGTCATGCGTCAGCGTCGCTATCCCTCCGACACCACGAACGCCGAATGGGACCTGCTCGAACCGCTGCTGCCGGAGCCGGCCTGCGAGACCAGCCGCGGCGGCCGGCCCGAGAAGCATCCCCGGCGGGAGATCGTCGACGCGATCCGATACGTGGTCGACACCGGATGCAAATGGCGGGCCCTGCCTGCGGACTTCCCGCCTTGGAGGACGGTTTGGGGGTTCATGGCGCGCTGGGCCGCTGCCGGGGTGATCGGACAGATCCGCGATCACCTGTCCGGCCGGATCCGCCGCGAGATGGGCAAAGGCCCCCGAGCGGTCGCCACCGTGATCGACTCGCAGAGCGTCAAGGCCGCGGAGACCGTCTCGAAGGCCACCCGCGGCTACGACGCAGGCAAGAAGATCAACGGCCGCAAGCGCCACCTGGTCGTGGACACCCGCGGCCTGCCCCTCATGGTCATGGTCACTCCCGCTGACCTGCACGACGCCGCCGCCGCGAAGGAAGTCCTCTTCCGCCTGCGTCTGATGCACCCCGAGATCACGATCGTCTGGGCCGACTCCGCCTACGCCGGCAAGCTCGTCGACTGGGCCAAACGACACCTCAACCTCACCATCAAACCGGTCAGCCGCCCCAAGGACGCCTCCGGCTTCGTCGTACTTCCCCGCCGCTGGGTCGTCGAACGCAGCCTTGCGTGGATGATGCACGCCCGCCGCCACGCCAGGGACTACGAACGGCTCATCCAGCACTCCGAAACCCTGATCACCTGGGCCGCCATCACCCTCATGACCAGACGCCTCGCCCGGAAAGGCGCTACCCCCAGCTGGCCGAGGAAACCGGCGTCGGCCGGCACCTGAGCTCAAAGGCCCAGGCCACGGACGCCCGCCGGGCGTCGAGCGGAGCACTATGCCACTTCGGGCAGACGGTCGAGGCGATCGCGGTGCACCGGGGGCATTTCGAGACGCTCCGCAACGAGGTTCTCCTCCAGGTGATCGATCCGGGCGGTGCCAGGGATTGGGAGGATGACGGGTGAGTGGCCGAGGAGCCAGGCGAGCGCGACCTGCGTGGGGGTGGCATCGAGATCGGCCGCCACGGAGGCGACCTCGGCCTTCGCCCCTGACTTGCCCCAGGCGACGGGGCGCCACGGCAGGAACGCGATTCCTGCCGCTTCGCAAGCCGTGAGCACGGGCTCGTGCTCACGGTCGAGCAGGTTGTATCGGTTCTGCACGCTCGCGACGTCGACGATCTCCCGTGTCTGGTTGAGTTCGTCGACGGTGACCTCGGACAGCCCGATCCGGCCGATCTTGCCCTCGGCCTGCAGGTCCCGCAGCGTGCCGGCCTGGTCGGCGAGCGGCGTTTCGGGGTCGATGCGGTGGAGTTGAAGAAGCTCGATCCGCTCGACACGCAGTCGGCGGAGCGCCTGCTCGACCTGCTCCCGCAGTACGGCCGGCCGCCCGTCGAGCTTCCACTCGCCTGAGGAGTCCGATCGAGCAACGCCAACCTTGGTGGTGATCACCAGTCCATCCGGATACGGGTGCAGGGCCTCAGCCAAGAGTTCCTCATTGGCTCCCCCGCCATAGAGATACGCGGTGTCGATCAGCGTGACACCCAGATCGACGGCCCGCCGGGCGACCGCGAGAGAGGTCTCGCGGGCCGGACCCGGTTCCGTCGGCAAGTGCATGGCCCCGAACCCCAGCCGTCGTACTTTCAGATCCCCGCCGATACAAAATGCAGTCGATGTCACGTGCCGCCTTCTTCCCCCTCGTCAAGCAGCAACGCTAACACCGCAGTTGGCCCCGATAAGCGTCCACCAGCAAGGATCGGCCACCGACCAGAACAACAGCTACCTGATTGACGACGGACTCGGTTCAGAAACACGCACTGAGGACTCTTCGAGCTGCCCTTCTCAGGCTCTCTTCACGGGGGCGTAGGTCCAAGGTCGAACGCTCGGGCGAGGCTTGCCCGGATCACTCTGTCTCCGGTGCCCACGACCGAGACGAGACCTCCTCGCAGCTCGTCCGGCATGCCCCCTCCCCCAAGGGCGCAGGCACTCACCAGGTCACGGCAATCCTGCGCTTGCCGGCCCGAGGCGATCGCGGTGAACAAGGGGCTGGTCAGGGTCTCGCGGGCCGCGTAGCCGTCCCGGGCCTTCGTCGTCCTGCGGTGAAGGTGGTCGACGATGCGGCGTGCGGCAGGTGTATCGGTTGAACCGGTCGCGTCGAGGGCTGTGAGGCCGAGGCGGGTGTCGAAGACGGTCATGCCCGGTTCGGGCTTCCTACCGATGTACGCCGTCACCAGGTCCGCCACTTGGCGGTCGACCGGCTGCCCGGCGGCGCGGCGGCACAGGACGGTCAGGCAGGCCGTGACGGTCTGTTCCCACGGGTCGCCGGGCGTCGTGTCGGCGAGGAGGGCAGCGGCCCGGGCGGTGTCGCCGACGGTGAGTGCGGCGAGTACCGAGGTCTGGCGTCCGTCGAGCATCCGGCTGCCGACGCCGCGATGGGCCCTGATGTGCGCTTCGGCCTCGGCCCACCGTCCCGTGGTCGTGAGGGTGCGGGTGCCGTCGGCGAGGAGCACGCGCCACAGCCACGCACGGACCTCGTGACGGTCCTCGTCCGTCGCGGTGAGGTCCGACGGTACGGCGACGCCCTCGAACTGGGCGAACGTACCCGCCTCGACCGCCGCGTACAGGTCGAGCAGTCGCCGACGTCCCTCGTCCGCGTGTCCGGCGCGGATCTGGAGGCGGGCGAGGTTGACGACGGGTTCCAGGCCCCGGATGGCGCTCATGCCAGGCAGGGGGCAGGCGTGGAGGTAGGCGGCGGCGTGGCGGTGGCACAGCTCGCGGGCGAGGTCGGGGAGGCCGACGTCGGAGGCGATGAGCGCGGCCTGGTTGCAGGCGGATGATGCGAGTCCCTGGTCGCTCTTCTCGACGGCGGTGCCGGCGAGCTCGACCAGGGCGCGTACGCGCTCGGGCAGAGGCAGGCAGGGAGGCCGGAATCGGGCGACGAGCGGGAAGCGTTGGGCTGTGGGTCCGTGCGGGTCCATGGGTCCCCCGGGTGGGAGTGGGAGATGGTGCCCGCCGGCCACATGCCGGCCGGCGGGCACCGTCCGTCCGCTGTGTGGGGCGGTGTCAGCGCCAGTCGACGACGATGCGGTTCAACGGGGTGTCGAGTGTGAACAGGCCGGGGCTCGGCTCGGTCGTGGGGGCGTCGAGGGGCTGGAGCTCGAAGGTGGCCTCACGACCGCGGTACTCCCGGTCCCAGGTGCGGACGGCTTCGGCGACCCGCGCGGCCAGCTCGTCGCCGCCGGGGCCGTGACCGATGACGCCGAACTCCCAGAGTTTGCCGCCCTCCGGTGTCTTCCGTTCCGACACGCGCCGCGCGAGGTAGGCGACGGCGCCCTTGTCGACGACCGCCGAAGAGGAGGGGTAGGGGTCCTCCGTGAGGAGAGTGCCCTTGGCGGTCCGGGGGAACAGCATCCGGATCAGGCCCGAGGGCAGGGAGCAGGTCACGAACAGTTCCATCCACTCGGGCGACTCCATGGCGCGGACCGTCATGCCGGTCCATTTCTCGGTGCGCGGCTGGTACAGGACGCCGGTGAGGGCGTCCGCGTCGATGTTCTGCCCGGCCGGGGCCTGCAGCCGTACGGTGCCGTCCGTGCTGAGCGGGATGACGCGGCGGGCGTCGTCGGCGATGCCGCGCCGCAGCGGCATGAAGGTGTTCATCTGGCTGCCGAGCGACACCCACCGGCCGTCGCGCTGCTCGTAGGCAACGGAGCGGGACACTGTGCCCTTGAGGCGCTGGGGCACGAGGAGGCGGCCGCCGGGCGCGAGTTGCCGCAGCCAGGCGTGCGGCACTCCGTGTGCGCCGACGGTGGCGACGATCCGGTCGTACGGTGCGCCTTCCGCGTGGCCGAGGGCCCCGTCGCGGGTCACCGCCGTGACGTTGCCGATCCCGGCGCCGGCGAGGTGCGCGCGGGCGCCCTCCACCAGGTCGTCGTCGACGTCGAGGGTGGTCACGTGGCCGCTCTCGCCGGTCAGGTGGGCGAGCAGAGCGGCGTTGTAGCCGGTGCCGGCGCCGATCTCGAGGATGCGCTCGCCGGGACGGACGTCGAGCTGGTCCAGCATGAGGGCCACGACGCCCGGCTGGGAGGCGCACGAGATCGAGGTGCCGTCGGTGTCGTACTTGATGTTCACCGGCGCGTCGGCGTAGGCGTCCTCGAGCGACGCGCCGGGCACGAACACGTGGCGCGGCACGGTCCGCAGGGCGTGCTCGACGGCAGGTGTACGGGCGTACCCCTGCGCGCGCAGTCCGTCGACCAGGGTGTTGCGGAGGCGTTCGGCGTCTGCCCCGGGGGTGGCGATCGTGTCGTTCACCCCGTGGACGCCCTCCCTCCCGGTCGCCGTTCCACTGGACGGTGCGGCGTTGTCGCTCGTTCCCATGACTACCTCTCGTGCGATGTCGGACATGGCGCTCTGGTCGTCCCTGAGGAGACCGGCGCGGTTGGAGTGGAAGATCGTGTGGTGGGCGATGACGGCTCGGAGACCGCGGGTGAGGGCGCCACGACCGGCGAGGGCGGCCAGCTCGGCACCCGCCCGCTCGAAGGCTGCCACCCATCCGCCGTGCCCTGCGAGCGGGCCGCCCGGGCGGCACAGGCCGTGGGCGTCCACCGTCATCAGTTTGCGCATGGCGGGGCCGAGTTCGGCGGCCCGGTCGCCGGGCGGACGGCCGGTTGCCGGCCGGAGGGCGGCGACCTTCGCCCACACGTCGCCCTGCTCGAACCAGTCCAGTCCGGCCGCCCGCATCATCGCGCTCGCCAGCAGCACGGCGGTTTCCCGGCGCCCGAGGCTTTCCGGGCCGGGCCGCCGGTGGGTGAGCAGGTGGCAGCTGTCCCGATGGAACAGCTCGTGGGCGACTTCCATGGCATCGGTTCCGCCGAAAGCCTCGGTCTCGGGCTCGTAGACGCAGGGCAGCCACGACACGACCGGGCCGCCGTCCTGGACGAGGTCGCTCAGCACCGCTTCCACGGCGGGTGACGGCTCGTCGGCACGGTACCGCAGCGGCCAGGGCTGCTTGTTCATGAACCACCAGCCCGCGAGCTGCCCGTCCTGTTCGGCGGCGAGGAGGACGGGGGCGATGCGCTCGGAGACGGCGCGCTGCGCGCTCTCACGGTCGGCGAAGGTGATGTTGTGCTGCTGCCAGCGGTCAGGGGGCACGCTGATGTCCTTCGGTCGGTGGTCGATCGTCGTGGTCGGTCAGGCGACGAGCAGGCAGGCGTCCCAGGCGGTTCGGGGCGGTTCGGCGGCGCCGGACGCGAGGAGGGCCAGCGCGATCCCGGCTGCACCGTCGAGGAGGCCGGGGCCGCGCTCCTCGTCCCGGATCAGCGCCGTGGCGGTGTGCGCCGGGTCGGTGCCGGGCGGATGTGCGGCGGCCAGGAGTGCCGGGATCACGAAGCGGAGTTGACCGGCCGTCGAGGGGTGGGCGTCGTCGGCCGCCCGGGCGGCGATGTGAGCGAGGCCGGCGAATCCGTGGCACAGGGCGTTGTCCGTCGTGGCTCCGAGCTGGACGGGATCGGTGAGAGCGGCCACGAGGGCGTTCTCGGCGTCCAGTCGGCGACGGGTGTCGCCGAGGGCGAGTGCGGCGAGTTGCCGGGCGCGGGCGAGGCCGGCGGTGCCGTAGCACCATGACGGTCGCCGCGGCGCGGACGGGGCGAGGCGGCCGGCGCGCAGCTCGGGCCGGGTGACCCAGTACGGCCACGCCGGGCCGTCGTCGGTGTCCTCCTGCCAGTTGTCCAGCCAGGTCAGGATCCGGCCCACCGCTTCGTACTGGCCCGCGACGGAGGTGCCGTGCCGGGCGGCGAGGGCCAGCAACGCCAGTACCCCGCCGATGCCGTGCGCCATGCCGCTGTTGGCGTGTCCGCCGGGGAAGCGTTCGTCCGGCCGGCCCGACGGATTCGTTGGCGTCCACCAGCCCGGCAGGGTTTCTCCGTCATGGGTGATCGGCTGGGTGAGGCGTACGCAGTAGCCGAGGACGGCGCGCAGGACGGAGGAGTCGGGGGCGCGGCGCAGGAGGTGGGCGCCGTAGCCGGTCAGGCCCCGGACGGTGTCGAACTCGGCGAGCGCCGGGAGGCGTCCGGTGTCGATCCGTCGGTGAGCGGCGTCGACGCGGCGTTTCGCATCGGCCGCCGTCTGCCGGTCCAGGGTGGCGAGAGCGCGTCGGTAGGCGCCGGGCAGGTGATCGGCGGCGCAGGCCAGTGCGTGCGCGAAGGCGGGGGCCCCGTAGAACGGGTGGCTGTCGGGACCGCTGGTGAGCGGCTCGCGGGAGGCGGCGGCGAGCCAGTCGTGGGCGCGCTGCCACGGGCCGAGGCCGGCCGCGGCCCGCTCGATGTGCAGGAGTGCGATGCCGGGGAGACCGAGGGCGAGGTGCTGCCGGTGTGCCGTCGGGAACGACACCCCGCCGGGGTCGGCGAGGTGCTCGGCGACGGCGTCGGCCAGGCCGAGTGCCGTCTGTGCCGTCAGTGCTGCCTGTTCTGCCTGTGCGGTCATGGCGTCCTCCCGGTGGTGCGGGCGGTCCAGGCCAGGGCGGCGGCTCGGGCGAGGTGGAGGCAGGCCTCTTCTTCGGGGAAGTTCACCGCGATGTGCCGTACGAAGTGGACGTGCAGCAGCGAGGTCAGGACGTCGTCGAGGGCGATGCCCTGCGTGTGGGGTCCGGGCAGATGCCTCCGGTAGGCGGCGAGCGCCGCGTCACGGTCCGCCCACGCCTGCACGATGGGCGTTCCTCCGGGGGCGGCGCGCAGGGCAGCCCAGTCATCGCCGGGGTCGGCCAGACGTACGGCGTCGGCGAACTGCGGGCGCGGTACGGGGCCGGGCGCCGTGGGCGGGATGTGGTCGATCAGCCAGCGCGTCCCGGCTTCCGTGCTGCCGAGGAACGCGGAGGCGATGGAGACGGTGTGCGCGGCCACCAGTGTGCGCTCGTGGGGGCGCCGCGGTTGGGAGAGCTGGGCGAGGACGGCCCGCGAGTCCGCGCGGAACACGTCTTCGGCCGCGTCCCATGCGGCGCCGCAGCCCCAGCGTCCCGTCTCCCGGTAGGAGGTGGGGTACCGCAGGTCCGCCAGCAGACCGGCGTCGCGCAGTTCGTCCACCCACACGCTCATCGTCCGGGCCGTCTCGGCGAATGCATCGGGCGTGGGGAGCGCGATGCGCAGGCGCAGGTGCTGCTCGGGGTCGCGGAAGCGGACGAACCACCACGGCGGGCCTCCGAGCCGTTCGAGCAGATCGGGCAGGTGGCGGGAGAGCAGCGTGTCCTGGCGGCGAGCGTCGCCGTACAACGCGGCCAGCAGCACCGACGATGCGGCCGGGGTCTGTGTCTGGGCCGTGGAGAGGGCGCGGGCCGGGGTGGGAGCGGGCAGCTCTGGCCACGGAGACGGGCGGGTCGCCCGGAGTGGCACCACCACCTCGTGGGCACGGTCGTCGCACCAGCCGAACGCCCCCGGCTCCGCCGCCTCGACGAGTACGGCCTGGCGTCTCCGGTCGAGGTGGTGGCGCAGCAGCGTCCGGTGGCCGGCCTCGTCGAGGTCGAGGAAGAGTCGCCGGTCGTCCTCCACGAGGTGGACCCGCCGGGGCAGTCGCCGTCGGGCCCGCCAGCCGGTGAAGGCGGCGTCCCATTCGGCCCGTGGGCGTGCGTGGCCAGGCAGCTCGGACGCCTCGAGGCGCCATCGGGCCGGGGTGAGCACGACGCGCCCGTAGCGCAGGCGCGGCAGGAACGGCATCGTCGCCGCGGCGCCCCAGTCGAACACGGTGACCTGCGCGCACTGGGCGCGGGGCAACTCGGTGAGGAAGCGCACGAGCGGTGGGGTGTGCGTGCGGAGGTTCAGCGCGTGCATCCCGACGGCCTCGATGCGTCGGCCGCGCTCCGGATCGGCCAGGTACATGCGGCGGCCGTCGCACCCCACCGCCAGGTCGGCGGGGACGAGGACGTCGGCGTCGGGTGCCCGGTGTTCTTGGAGGCTGATCACGGTCGGCAGGACTCGCGGGGTCCGCGTGACGTGGGTGCTCTCCGGCAGGAGCGGCGGAAAGGAGAGCTGCGCGGGCACGGTGGCGCCGTCGGCGGCCGGGAGGCCGGACAGTTCGGTGGCCAGGGCCGCACGGTCGTCCGGGGGCAGGGCGCCGAGGAAGCGGCCCGTGGTCACACCGGCGCCGCGGGACACGCTCACGATCTCCAGCCGGAACCGCCCGCGCCGCAGCTCGTCCACGTCGGCTGCATGGACCCGGACCCCCACCTCCAAGTGCGGCGGCACGCGAGGTTCGTCGGGCCCCACGTCCAGGACGTCGATCAGCTCGTCGGTGAGGAGCACCTCGTCACGGCCGTCGAGCGCGGCGGCCTGCGCCAGCCGTACGAGGGCGTCGTCCCGGGCGGAGAGGCGTGGCCGACGGGCGCCGGGCGAGGAGCCCGGGTAGCCCTCGGGGTAGCCGATGCCGCTGTCGGCGACGACTTCCTGGAGCGGCACCATCGTGCCGATGCCGTACCGCTCGTAGAACCGCTGGTGGTACGCGCCCCACGCCGCGGTGCCGTAGGGGCGGGCGCTGACGCGGGTCAGGAGCAGCGCGGCGCGCTCGGCTTCACGGGCGACGGCGTCCGGCAGTACGAGCTGCGCGTCCAGGCGCAGGTCGAGCGCGACGGGGTGGCGGCGCAGGCCGGGCACGAGGGCCCTCATCCGGGCTGCGGCACCCTCGCGCCCACTGCACGAAGCGCACCTCGTCAGCGCGGTCCGGATTTCCCCCAGTTCGCGCACCATCCCGGCGAGAGCGGGGAAGGAATCGGCGCCGGCCAGGCGGAGCTGGTCGAGGAGATGTCCGAGGGCGTCGGTCTCGGTGCTCGGCGCGTGCAGGCCCGTGATCAACACCCGACGTCGGATCAGCTCGGCCAGCAGCCGACGTACCTTCTCCGGTCCGGCTTCGGGGAACTCCGGCTCGAGCTTGTCCGCGAGCTCACCGGCCCGGACCGGCTCTCGCGCCGCGGCGAGGACAGCGCGCACCGGCGCGGTCAGGGCCAGGGACGCCTCAACCGCGCGAGGCCGCTCACTGCGCTTACCCCGGTCGCTCCGGTCGCCTCGGTCGCTCCGGTCGCCTCGGTCGCTCCGGTCGCTTCTGTCATCGGATTGGAACGGCACGACGAGCCGGTCACCGCGGCTCGTCACGGTGTTGTTGACGACAACGGGCAGTCGTTCGAGGAGGTCCGGGCAGGACTCCAACCGCTCGACGACAGCGGCCAGCCACTCCGCGCCCGCACGGCCGACGGCCACGTGTTCCCCACCCCAGGCCACACTCGCCTGCATGCCGAATCCCGCGACGGTCACACCGGCGAAGAGCCCGAACGGCGTCGCCCTGTGCTGGGAACGCAGCAAGTAGCGGGCGACGGAGAGCACAGCACGCCGTACGTCGCGCGCGGACGGCTCGGCGCCCCCCGTGGACAACTCAGCGGGCATGCAAAGGCTCCGTACCCGCGCGGCCAGAACCGGGCTGGCGTGTTCGAGTGCTTCGGCGAGGTCGTCGTCGGCCAGGACCGCACGCAGCCACGCGGTGCAGGCGGCGACTCCGGCGACGGAGCGATCGTCGAGGTCGGGTAGCGGAGGGCACGGTGGCGCCGGCCGGGCAACGGCTCGTAGAAGAGCGGTCGTGCCGGAGCGGAACGCCGGGTACTGATCAGCCACCACTACCTCCGTGTGTGCGGGACGGGACGGGGCGGCTGGTGCCGCTGCGCCGCGAGATGCGGCGGCGGCACCAGCCGCGAAGGCGCGGAGAGCGGAGTCTCCGGATGCCCTCGGGATGCTCAGGCGACGTTCGTGGTGCAGGCGCCGCAGGTGGATCCGCAGTTGTCGTCGGTCAGGTTGACCAGACCCGCCGGGTCGGCCACCTCGACGAGGGAGACGTCCAGGTCGAAGCCGTCCGGAGTCCCCGGGGCCGGCCGGCTCACCTGAGTGCTGTTCGGTACTACCGTGTTGCGGGTCATCTTCGACTCCTTGGTGGTTGTTGGAAGGTTCTGTGCGGTGCCGCCCGCCCCCGGCCGTACGGCAGGGCGCCCCATGACCGGAGGCGGGAGTCTGGTGGGGTGGCGGCAGTCGGCCGCCGCTCTCCGGGGGGGGGCATGCGGAGACGGGCGAGGTCAGTCAGGTCCGGGAGGCCGGGGCAGCCTCTGAGGCGCGTACTCACGCCCCGCTCCTCAGCAGGAGTTCGGCCCAGACCTCCTTGCCCCACGGGCGACTGCGCGGACCGTGCAGGTCGTAGCCCCAGCGGTCGGCGATGCCGTCGATCAGGAGCAGGCCACGCCCTGACTCGTCGTCCTCGCCGGCCCGCCCGAGAGCAGGTAGGCGTGAGGGCTCCCGGTCCACCACCCCGACACGTATCCGTGTCGCGCTCGGCCGCCCGACGATCAGGCGGATCGACCGGCACGTCGTGTGCGTGACGGCGTTCGCGACCAGTTCCGACATGATCAGCGCGGTGACGTCGGCGAGGTCGTCGAGGTGCCATACGCCGAGGGCGTCACGAACGAGCGTCCGGCCTGCTTCGGCCGTGGACGGCTCGCACGGGCAGGTCCGGCTGTAGGCGGGATGTCCGGTGGCTGCGGTTTGCATGAGAGTGATCAGACTCGTCATCGGGGTTGAGCCCTCGCGTCGTCTCGGTGCCCGGCCCACCCTGAGAAGGCGCCAGGAGAAGGCCGGACCGTCACCGGCCGCCCGCTCCGGAGAAAGGGGGCGAGCGGCCGACACCCAGACAACTCGCTCCCGTAGTCGGGTGGTTAGGACGATCCACCCTCCGCTCCGAGGAAAGACCTAGGGCGATTTGACTACTGCTTTACCTGGTGGGTGAGGGGTCGTCAGGGCTACGGTGCGGGCATGGACACCACGCGCAACGTCGTGCTCGAGGCGTGGATGGCCGAACACGGCTACAGCTCCAACAGCCTCGCCGATGCCGTGAACAGTGCTCTCGAGCTCCTGACGGGGCGGCTTGGCGGACTCGACGGCTCGTCGGTCCGAGCCTGGAAGGCGGGCCGCGTCATGTGGCCCAAATCAGCCACCCGCAAGGCGCTCGAGGACATCAGCGGCCTGCCCGCCGTCGCTCTGGGGTTCGTGCCACGGGGCCGGTCTTCGTCCACCCCAGCCCCACCGCAGCAGGAGGACCCCGACATGAAGCGCCGTACCCTCGTCGGCGGCATCGCTGCCGTTGCCGCAGCAGCAGCGGCCGCGCCCGGCACCGCAGGGCCCCGCCGCATCGGCATGAGTGACGTGGACCGCCTGAACAAGCGCTTCGCCGAGATCATCGCCAGCGATCACCGACACGGTGGGCAGCTCGGCATCGAACAGCGGGCGGCCGCGCTCGCCGACGAGGCACTGAACCTGCAGAACGCCGGCAGCGCCACCCAGCGCGTACGCAGCAGCCTCTACGCCTCCGCGGCGGCCTTCCGGTCCTCGGCGATGTGGGCCGCCATCGACGGCCGCCGCTACGACGTAGCCAAGGGGCACATGCGTGAGGCCCAGGCCCTGGCCGAGATGTCCGGCGACCAGGCGATCAAGTTCCGCATCTGGAGCCACACGGGCACCATGTACCGCCACATGGGGCGACCCGCCGACGCGTTCGCCGCGAACGACGTAGCCCGCAGCCTGCACATCACGCGCCGCGACCCGATGTTCGCTTCCCTCGGCATGGCCCGGCAGGCGGCGATCCACGGCGCGGCGCACGACCGCACCGGCACCCGCCGTGCGTTCGACCAGGCACAGGAAGCCATGCTGCGCGCCGACCCCGGCGACTACCGGCCCGTGTGGCTGCTCGCCTTCTACGACCAGGCCGAACTGCACTCCCTGGCCCTGTCCGCCCATCTGGCACTCGGCGACCACCCGACCGCCGAGTACCACGCCCACCGCTGCCTTTCCGCTCTGCGGCCCCACATGGTCCGCTCCCGGGCCATCACCACGACCCGTCTCGCGCACGCCCAGCTCGCCCAGGGCGCCGCCGACGCCGCCACGACCACCGCGATGAAGGTTCCCGCCGACGCCGCCACCCGGCACGCCCGGGTGACGCGCATGCTGCAGGAGTTCGGGGCCGCGCTGCGCGCCACCGCACCGCGCAGTTCCACCGTGCAGGCCTGGACCGAGCACACCGCCTCCTGGAGGATGGCCGCATGACCACGGCGCCCACCATCGAACTGCGCACGTTCACCACCCTCGACACCGCCCGCGGCGACCTGCTCGACGTCTACGCCGATGTGCGCGCCCCGCTCCTCCACCTGCCGAACTACGCGGTCACCGCGTTCGGCGAACGCCTGGACCGGCACGGCGGCGAGCCGGGATTCACCGCTGTCCTCGCCTACGCGGACGGGCACCCGGTGGGCTACGCCTACGGCAACTCCATCGAGCACGGCGACCGCTACTGGCAGCGCACCAGCCCGGCGCCGGCGGACACGTACACCGAGCGCCCGGCCGTGGCCCTGAAGGAGATCGGCGTCCGGCCGGCGTGGCGGAAGACCGGCACCGCCCGGCGTATCCACGACGCCCTCCTCGCCAACCGCGACGAGCCCTTCGTCACCCTGATGGTCAATCGGGCCGCGGGCGACGGCAAGGTCCACGCCCTCTACAGGTCGTGGGGGTACGAGGACATCGGCCAGAGCCAGCCGTCACCGGCGTCGCCGGTCCTGACCGTGATGATCCGCGCCGTTCGCTGATCGCGGCGCGGGGCAGAACGCTTCGAGCGCGACGGCATCGGAGGCCGAGCGCTTCGTCCCCGCGGGTGCGGGGAGCAGGAGCATCAGATCCGCCGGGACCTGGAGGCGTACGGACCATCCCCGCGTGTGCGGGGAGCAGGCGGATGCTCCGCCCCGCCACGTCTCCGTGGCGGGACCATCCCCGCGTGTGCGGGGAGCAGACTGTTT
Organism: Streptomyces sp. M92; assembly: GCF_028473745.1. Classification (NCBI taxonomy): domain Bacteria; kingdom Bacillati; phylum Actinomycetota; class Actinomycetes; order Kitasatosporales; family Streptomycetaceae; genus Streptomyces; species Streptomyces sp. M92. The sequence continues at coordinate 41,955 of NZ_CP101138.1, read as the reverse complement.
GACCTGGGAGCCTACGGTCGCAGGGGCGCGTTTGCAGCGACTTCTGCAGATTCCGGCAAATAGGGCATGGGTGGCGTGGACTCGGGCGCCAGCAAACCGTAGGCCCGGACCACAACCTGTAGGCCACGGTCACCGACCCGCAGCGCGGTTGGCTCACCCGGACTGCAAGCGACCTCACCCGGCTGAGCCTCTCCCCTGCCCCTGGTCTCCCCGGGCCCCGGAACGCAGGCCAGGATGTGCTGGCGCCGCAGCCCGAAGCGGTCGGCGTCGTCGGAGGGGCAGCCTTGGTTAACGGAGCGGCCGTCTGCGATCTGGGCCTCCCTCGGGACGTGGGGCGGGTAAGGCCGGGCGGCAGGGTGACCGCGAGCCGTCCCCCGCAGCGTTCGGCCAGCGAGGTGGCGGCCCGCAGGGCGACCAATCCGCCTGTCGGGCCCGCAGCAGCGGGTGCAGTGCCACGGACACCGGGAAGGCGAAGGGGTCGAGGTCCGGTGCTCTCCTCCTCGAGCAGACTGAGGCTGTAGCGGAGCCACCTGTTGAAGTCGTCGTATAACGGCACGCCGACGGAGAGCGACAGGGTGTCAAGTGCCTCCCCGTCAGCCGCTACCACGCTTCCCGCGCTGCGGCCCGGGGCCGGGATACCCCATCTCTCATTCCGGACCACCGTCAGCGTGCCCCGACCTCGTCGATGCGGGCGTCTCCAGCACAACGTATACGGCCTTGGGGGCAGAGCGGCCGGGCTCGGCAGGACGGAGAAGCGGTGAGCTGTGCCATTGATCTTGGCGTGTCGGCATGGATGCGAAAGTGTGTTGTCTTTCCGTACAACCCTGCTTAAACGTCGGGTTCCTCACGTGGCCTTCCTGAACTTGGCGTGTTGTTGTCCGTTTCCTGGCTGTTGACCCGTCGCTCTGGTGAAGCGTTAGTTACTCCCTGGCTACTTTGTGAATCTTGTGGGCGGGGTGTGGCAAGGATGTGGACTCGGTTGCCAGGTGGGCGAGAAGTGCTGCCCGCACCGAAGGTCCGGGCTGGGAGGCCTGGCAGAAGACGTGACCGCAGGGCCGTCGCGGGCATGACCGCGGTCGTGTGTGCGGCGGTGGTCGCGGCTCTCGTTCCTGGTCCGGTGGCCTCCGCGGTCGGTGACGATGTGGCCGATGTGCCGTTGTCGGAGGGGCAGAAGGCCCTTCAGGCGGCCCAGGCATCTGGCCAGCGGGTGGAGGTGACCACGGAGCGCGGGGAGCGCACCACGGTTTTCGCCAACCCGGACGGTTCGACGTTCACGCTGGAGGAGTCGTCGGTGCCGGTGCGGGTGGCGAAGCCCGGTGGCGGCTGGCAGGCACCCGATCCCACGCTGGAGACGCGGTCCGATGGCTCGGTGGGGCCGAAGGCGGCCTCCGCGGAGATGTCCTTCTCCGGTGGTGGAGACACGTCGCTGGCGCGAATCGAGGAGCAGGGCCGGTGGCTGGAACTGGACTGGCCGGGTTCTCTCCCAGAGCCTCGGCTGGACGGCTCCAGCGCCGTGTACCCCGAGGTGCTGCCGGGTGTCGATCTGAGGGTGACCGCGACGGTCGAGAGCTTCCAGCAGGTGCTGGTCGTGAAGACGCCCGAGGCCGCCGAGAGCGAGGAGCTGAGCAAGCTCACCTTCGGCCTCAAGTCTGACGGTCTGGACGTGGTGGAGGGCGCCGCCGGCAATCTCGCCGCGCTGGACGACGACGGACAGGCCGTCTTCAAGGCGCCGCCGGCGCAGATGTGGGACTCGGCGGGCCAGAGCGCTCCGGAGCCGAAGACGCAGCTCCTGCGGGTGGAGGCGGGGCAGCCCGAGCCGGCGGATCCGGCGGAGAGTGCGGCCTCGGGGACGGGTCTGGAGCCGGGGCAGGGCGACACGGTCGCCCGGATGGATGTCCAGGTCTCCGAGGACGCGCTGACGGTTGTGCCGGACGCGCAGATGCTGGCCGGCACGGACGAGTCTGCCTTTCCGTTGTTCATCGATCCCACGATCACTTGGGGTGAGTCCGAGCGGACCCTGCTGCGCAGCGACGGCTACGAGTCCTACGGCTGGGGCAACGGCAGCGACAACCGAGGCAAGGGAGCCGGCAAGTGCGGCTCCTGGAGCGGCTACTACTGCGGGCCGGGATACGTGCAGCGGCTGTACTTCGAGTTCTCGCCGGCCAGTCTCAAGGGCAAGAAGGTCCTGGACGCCACGTTCCGGGTGACTGAGCCGTGGGCGTTCCAGTGCAGCCCCCGCTGGGTGGACCTGGTCCGCACGAACAACATCTCCTCCTCCACCACCTGGTCCTCACGGCCCAAGGAACTGGACTGGATGGGCGACCGGTACGTGTCCGCCGGCCGTGGCTCACTGTGCGACCCGGACGCGCCGGACGCGCCGATCGAGTTCAACGACAACCCGGAGGAGACCAACGAGAACCTCACCCCGACCGTGCAGAACTTCGCGGCGGGCAAGTTCTCGCGGCTCACACTCGAGATCCGCGCCCATGACGAGTCGGACACCTCGGCGTGGAAGCGGTTCCGCAACGACGCGGTACTAGCCGTGGACTTCGTGGGACTCCCTGACAAGCCGACCGGTATCGCGCTGATGACCGGCTCCGGCGCTGTGTGTGAGCGGTCGGAAGCTGATCCAGCGGTTGTCTCGGACCCGACCCCGACGCTGCGGGCGTACGCCCAGACCAAGTCCGGAGGCGAGAAGGAGGCGCAGCTGCGGGTCTACTTCGACCTCGATCACAAGAACGCGGACGGTACGTGGACGGACACCACTCCCGGCAACGGATCGGTCCGGCCCTCGTCCGGATATGTAGGAGACGGCAAGTCCGTCACCCTCACCTGGTCGACGCTGACCGACGGCAAGTTGTACCGCTACCAGGCCTGGACACACTCGTTCTACAACGCCGGTAAGAGCCATCTGTCGAGCAGCACCTCCGGCTGGTGCTACTTCAAGGTCGATTCCACCGCGCCCAAGGCACCCAAGGTCACCGTCGGGGAACCGTACAGCGTGTGCACGGCCACCGCATGTGCTCCGGGTGGCGGGCCCAACCAGCCGGCGGCCCTCTCCTTCGCCGCCGCGACCGGGGACGCGAACAACGTCTCCTACCAGTACAAGCTGTCTTCGGATGACGCCTGGTCGAGTGAACTCAAGGGCGCCTCGGTTACGCAGAAAGTCACGCCGCAACGTTCCGGCACCTACAGCGTGTACGTCCGGGCGAAGGACGACGTCGGCCGCTGGGGCGCGCAGAATGTCGTCGACTTCCTGGTGGCGGCGGGAGAGGGGCCCATCGGGCGGTGGCACTTCGACGAGGCGAGCGGTGTCGCCGTGGACGCCGCGACAGCGGACGGAAAGGACGACGCGACCCTGGGAGGGGGCGCGGTTCGTGATGACCGCGGACGTCGTGGGCTGATCACCCATGACGCCGAAGGGCAGCCGCTGGAGACGGCGATCACGGACAAGGGGCTGTCCCTCAACGGCAGCACCGGGTACGCCGCCACCGGCGGGCCGGTGCTGGAGACGCGGTCGGCCTACACTCTGTCCGCTTGGGTTCGGGCGGACAGCCTGGACAGAAAGGCGGCCGTGCTGTCGTCACGGGACGGCGTGAGCAGTCCCTTCATCTTCTACTACAGCTCCACTAGCAAGACCTGGTACTTCGGTGTGCGCCAGACCGGTGAAAAGGACTGGTACTGGGGCAGGTCAGCGGTCTATCCGGCGCAGGCCGGCGTATGGACACATCTGGCGGGCACGTACGACCCGGCGAAGAAGGAACTCAACTTCTACGTCGACGGCCGCAGGCAAGGGGGCGCCGTCACAGCCGAGGGCTCCTGGCCGTCGACCGCACCGTTGGACTTCGGTCGTCACCAACTCAGCAGCGGCCCGGCATTCTATTTCCCGGGCTCGATCGACGAAGTCGCGGTGTGGCAGCGCGTGCTGTCCTCGAAGGAGATCGCCGACGAGGCGCAACTGCTGACCTCGGAGGGCTTCGCGGGCGCCGAACTGGTCGCCGACTGGTCGGCCGCGCGCGGAAGCGGTTCCACGATCACCGACACCACCTCCGGTTACGGCAAGACCCTCATGCTCGAGGGAGGTGCGGCGATCGACGGGGAGTCGATCGTCCTGGACGGGGTCGACGACGCCGCCACCACACCCGGACCGCTGGTGTACGACCACAGCTCCTTCACCGTGTCGACCTCGGTTCAGCTCGACGGGACCAAGCTGCTGGCCAAGGACATCGGCTACGCCGGCCAGGTCCTGGGGCAACGCACGGCAGACGGCTCCTCATGGGGCTTCTGGTTCGAACTGACCGGCAAGGACACCTACCTCGACGACAACCGGGAAGAACAGACGGTCCCGGTCGGCAAGTGGCACTTCGGCCGGCTCAAGGCCGACGGCACCTTCTCCTCGGTGGTGTCCGACGATGTCGCAGCCGTCGACAGCCCGGTGCGCCTGACCGGCATCTACAACTCGTTGAACGGAACGATCAGCCTCTACCTCAGCCACGTCCAGAACGGCGGAACCCAGGCCTACACGATTGCGCTGGGCAGTGGCGACTTCGCCGTCGGCAAGGGATTCACCGGCGGCGCGTGGAAGCACTACCTGCCGGCACGCATCAACGAGGTCCGGCTGTGGGCGGGTGCGATGGCCAGCAGCGATCAGATCGACTACCGCATCGGCGACTGACCACCGCATGCCGGGTGTGGCGCCGGCCTGGCCGGTGCCACACCCGACGTTCCAGCACACCACTTGCCGACCCAGACGACGCCGGAGAGCGCAGGCGGAACGGATAGACATGGATATTGGCATAGGCACGACAAAGAGACGTGATCGGCACAGAGGGCGCGGTGCGACCGTGGCAGCCGTCCTGGCATTGGCACTCGCCGTCCCCACCGGGCTGGCCCCCGTGGCGGCGCAGGCCGCTGAGGGCGGGCTCGGCCGACCGGATCTTCCTGGTCAGCGAGTGAGCAAGGTCAAGGAGACTGAAGGACCGGGTGCTCGGAAGGCCCGTGCCAAGGTTGCCCAGGGCGAGAAGGCGGACGCTGAGCGCGCTCGACGGTCGAAGGACGAGCAGCGGGCGGCGGCCTGGCCAAAACAGGGCGATGCGATCGTCGAACTCCGTGCCGGCAAGCGCGGCAGGGCCAAGCCCGGCGGCCTCCCCGTCACCGTCAGCCCGTCCGGAGGCAAGAACAGCGCCGCGTCCGGCACCGAAGCCCGTATCCATGTCCTTGGCCAGCAAGCCGCCGAGAAGGCCGGCATCACTGGCGTGCTGCTGACCGCCGAAGCCGACGAGGCGGGGCAGGCCCAGCTCAGCATCGACTACAGCAGCTTCGCCTCCGCGGTCGGCGGCGACTGGGCCGACCGGCTGCACCTCGTTCGCCTTCCCGGCTGTGTGCTGGACACGCCGGACAAGGCGGCGTGCCGTACCACCACTCCGGTGACGTCGGACAACGACCGCGCTCAGCAGACCCTCACGGCCGCTGTTCAGCTATCCGAGACCGACACCGGTCCTTCGACTCAGCTGGCGCGGGCGGCGGCCTCCACACAGACCGCGGTGTTCGCGGTGACCGCCGCCTCACCGGGAGCAGGCGCGTCCCCGTCCGGCGCCGGCGACTACTCGGCCACCGACCTCTCGGAGTCCTCGTCCTGGGAGGCAGGGGACAACTCCGGTTCGTTCACCTGGAACTACGACATCAGCATGCCGCCCGCGGCGGCCGGGCCGACACCGGAGCTGGCCCTGTCGTACGACTCGGGCAGCGTCGACGGCCGCACCGCCGCCACCAACAACCAGGGCAGCGCGGTAGGCGAGGGCTTCAGCCTGACCGAGTCCTACATCGAGCGGTCCTACGGCTCCTGCGACGACGACGGCCACGACAAGGCCAACGACCGATGCTGGAAGTACGACAACGCCCAGCTGGTCCTGAACGGCAAGGCCACCCGTCTGGTGAAGAAGTCCGGCGACGCGGAAAGCACCTGGCGGCTGGCGAACGACGACGCCTCCACGGTGACCCGCTCCACCGGCGCCGACAACGGCGACGACAACGGCGAGTACTGGACCGTCGTCACCGGCGACGGCACCAGGTACGTCTTCGGCAAGAACAAGCTCGACGGCGCCGGCAGCCAGCGCACGAACTCGACGTGGACGGTGCCGGTCTTCGGCGACGACTCCGGTGAGCCCGGTTACAGCAGCGGCGACTCCTTCGGCGACCGGGCGGTGACCCAGGCCTGGCGGTGGAACCTCGACTACGTCGAGGACACCCACGGCAACGCCTCCACCTACTGGTACGCCAAGGAGACCAACCACTACAAGAAGAACAAGGCAGCCACCGCCAACGCCTCCTACACCCGCGGCGGCTACCTGAAGGAGATCAAGTACGGGCTGCGCAAGGGCGCGCTGTTCACCGACGACGCCGATGCCAAGGTCACCTTCAGCCACGCCGAGCGGTGCACCGCGTCCGACTGCTCGTCGCTGACAAAGGACACGGCCAAGAACTGGCCCGACGTCCCCTTCGACGCCATCTGCACCGACGGCGACGACGACTGCCTGGGCACCGGTCCGTCGTTCTTCTCCCGCAAGCGCCTGACCGGCATCGACACCTTCTCCTACAACGCCGCCGGCGGCGACTACGACCCGGTGGACTCCTGGGACTTCACGCAGGAGTACCTGGACGGCGGAGACATCGGTGACACCTCCGACCACGTCCTCACTCTGAAGTCGATCAAACGGACCGGCAAGGCCGGCGGCACCGCCATCCCGCTCGCCCCGGTGTCGTTCACCTATCAGTGGCGCGAGAACCGGGTGGACGGCACCGATGACATCCTCCCGCTGACCCGGCCCCGCATCGCCACGGTCACCTCGGAGACCGGATCGATCACCACGGTGACCTTGTCCTCGCCGGAGTGCACGCGCAGCGAGGTACAGGGCGCTGCCGAAGACGTCAACACCCGCTCCTGCTTCCCGCAGTACTGGAACGTCAACGGGGCCGAGGACGCGTCGGTGGACTGGTTCCACAAGTACCGGGTGGAAGCCGTCGTCGTCTCGGACCCGGCGGGCAACAACGACGCCGTCGAATACGCCTACGACTACAGCGGCGCCGCCTGGCACCACAGCGACAACCCCTTCACCCCGAAGGACGAACGCACCTGGTCCGACTGGCGCGGCTACCGCCAGGTCACCGTCCACACCGGCGCCAAGGAAACCACCCGCTCCAAAACTGTCTCCCTCTACATGCAGGGCATGCACGGCGACAAGCAGAAGGACGGCACCACCCGCTCCGTCTCCGTGACCCCGCTCGCCTCCCCGTCCGTCGGCGTCGCAAGCATCACCGACAGCGACCAGTTTCAGGGCATACGACGCGAGCACGTCACCTACAACGGCTCGACACCGATCACCGTCGAAGTCACCGACCCGTGGTCCAAGGAGACCGCCCGCCAGAGCGCGCCCGGCGCCGCCGACCACGTGGCCCGCTACGTCCGCACCGCCAAGTCCACCACCTACGAGTATCTGTCCGCCGCCGACGCCTGGCGCTCCCGCTCCCTCGCCACCTCCTACGACGACTACGGCATGCCCGTCACCGTCGGCGACTCCGGCGAGATCGGCAAGGGCGGCGACGAGACCTGCACCCGCACCTGGTACGCACGCAACGACGCGGCCGGCATCAACGACCTCGTCTCCCGCACCCGCACGATCGGCCGGTCCTGTTCCATCATCGACACCAGCCTGAACCTGCCCGCGAACTCCCAGACCCGCGGTGACGTCCTGTCCGACACCGCCACCGTCTACGACAATCCCGACGCCACCACCTGGTCAGCCTCCCAGAAGCCCACCAAGGGCGTAGCCACCTGGACCGGCCGCGCCACCGGCTACAACGCCACGGCGGGTCCGGACAAGCTGCGTGCGGCCTCGGGCTGGCAGACCACGTCGACCACCGCCTACGACGTTCTCGGCCGCCCCGTCGGCGTCACCGACGCCGACGGCAACACCACTCACACCCGCTACACCCCCGCCACCGCGGGACCGCTGACCAAGACGACCGTCACCAACCCCAAGGGCCACGTGACGGACACGTACATCGACCCCAGGCACGGCCAGGCCGTGCGCGTGTACGACGCGAACGCCAAGAAGACTGAGTCCACCTACGACGCCCTCGGCCGCCTCACCGCGGTCTGGCTGCCCAACCGCAGCAAGGCCGGCGGCTACAGCGCGAACACCACCTTCAAGTACCACCTCGGCAGCAGCTCACCGTCCTGGGTGTCCACCTCCACCCTGAAGAAGGACGGCAAGACCTACAGCACGAGCTACGAGCTGTACGACGCGATGATGCGGCCCCTGCAGACCCAGACCCCCAGCCCGCTCGGCGGCCGGGTACTCACCGACACCCGCTACGACACACGCGGACTGGCCTACGAGAAGTACGAGGACATCTTCGACACCACCTCCGCCCCGAACGGCACCTACACCCGTGCCGAGTACGGCGAGGCCCCCACACAGACGGAGACGGTGTACGACGGCGCGGAGCGCCCGACCACCAGCACTCTGTACGTGTACGGGGTGAAGAAGTGGTCGACCACCACGAGCTACACCGGTGACTCCACCGCCACCACGGCCCTCAAGGGCGGTTCGGCCAGCCGCACCCTCATCGACGCCCGGGGCCGGACCGTGGAAACCCGCGAGTACGCGGGCACGAGCCCCGCCGACCCGCAGTTCGGCGGCGGGACAGGGACAGCCTCGTACACCTCCAGCACCTTCCAGTACACGCTGGACGACCTGAAGACCCGCGTCACCGGGCCCGACGGCGCCCGGTGGACGTACGGGTACGACCTGTTCGGCCGCAAGATCAGCGCGGACGACCCCGACAAGGGCCTGACCCGTCTGTCCTACGACCAGCTGGACCGGCTCACCCAGACCACCGACTCCCGCGGCAAGAGCGTCATCACCGCCTACGACGCTCTCGACCGCATCACCGGCACCTGGGCTGGATCGAAGACCGATGCCGGCCAACTGACCGCCTTCACCTACGACGCCCTCCTGGAGGGACAGCCGGACACCAGCACCCGCTACGTCGGCGGCAAGAACGGCACGGCCTACACCAAGACCGTCACCGCCTACGACAAGCTCTACCGGCCCACCACCACCGAACTCACTCTGCCGGGCTCTGACCCACTGGTCGCCGCTGGGGCACCGACCACCCTGCAGTTCGAGGGCCACTACAACATCGACGGCACCCTGCAGAGCACCAAGGAACCCGCCCTCGGCGGACTGCCCTCCGAGGTCGTCGGCTACCAGTACACCGCCACCGGACAGGTCACCTCGATCGTCGGCAAGACCGGCTACCTCCTGGACGCCGACTACTCCGCCCTGGGGCAGGCCCGGCAGCTGACACTCGGCACCGCCGACACCGAAGAGCACAAGAAGGCGTACGTCACCAACCTCTGGGAGGAAGGCACCAAGCGCCTCCTCGGCAGCCACGTCACCGACCAGACCCACCCGTACAAGCTGCAGAACCTCGCCTACACCTACGACCAGACGGGCAACGTCACCTCCATCGCCGACACCAGCACCCTCGGCGGCACCGCAGCAGCGGAAACCCAGTGCTTCGCCTACGACGGTCACCGGCGCATGACCGGAGCGTGGACCCCCGCCTCCCAGAAGTGCTCCGACACCCGCAGCGCGCACAGCCTGGGTGGAAGAGCCCCGTACTGGACCAGCTACACGTACAACGACGCCGGCCAGCGCACCACGCAGACCGAGCACGCCGCCGGCGGCAACACCACCACGAACTACTGCTACGAGAAGGAGGGCCAGCCCCACGCCCTGACCGGCACCAGCACGACGGCGGACTGCACCAGCCCCGACCGCGCCTTCACGTTCGACAGCACCGGCAACACCACCAGCCGGCCCGACGGAACCGCCACACAGGACCTCGCCTGGTCCGAGGAAGGCAAGCTGACCAGCCTGACCGAGGACGGCAAGACCACCGACTACCTGTACGGGGCGGACGGTACCCTCCTCGTCCGCGACACCGAGGACGGAGAGCGCATCCTCTACGCGGGCGCGACGGAGCTTCACCTTCGCGCCGACGGCACCGCCTGGGCCCAGCGCCGCTACGGCTCCGGTGATGTGACCGTCGCCGTCCGGTCCAACGAGAGCGGCAGCAATGAGCTCAGCTATCTGGTCAATGACCCGCACGGCACGGCCACCCTTGCCATCGACGCCACTGACCAGGCCTACTCCCGGCGCTACATGACCCCGTTCGGCGCCCCCAGAGGCACCGCAACAGGATCGGCATGGCCTGACGACAAGGGCTTCCTCGGCAAGACCACCGACACCGGCACCGGACTCACCCACGTCGGCGCACGCCAGTACGACCCGGAGATCGGACAGTTCATCAGCGTCGACCCACTCCTGCAGACCGGCATCGGGCAGACCCTCAACGGCTACAGCTACGCGGTTCAGAACCCGCAGACCGTCGCGGACCCCACCGGCCTCGGTGTCCCCGGATGCCACACCGGCGAAATCAAGAACTGCCGCAACGGCGTCCCCGTCAGCAGCGGCAAAAAGGCCAGCAGCGGTAGCGAAGGACCGGTCCGCGCCTGCCGCTGCGGAAAGCGCCCCCCGCTCGTGAAGGGCATGAAGCCCACCGGCCTCGGAGGCATCCCGGGCCGCCGCAACATCACTCTGCCCTCCACGCCCGCACCCAAGGGCTGGCTGAGGACCGTACCGTCCACCTCCGGGGGCAGCCCTGCCCCCAACCCCGGCCCCAAGCCCAAGCCGGAGGCCAACAAGAACTGGTTCGGTAAAGTACTCGACGTTATCGGCGTGGGAACTGAGCCCAACACGTGGGGCGCTTGCATTAGCGTTTCCGGAGGAGCGGTCCTGATGGGGACTCTGGGGGGCTGCGTTATGGTGAGCCGTAACGCCGACGGGGACTGGGATCTCGGCGTGAGTGGTTCTCCGGCGATCTCCGGGGTCGGAGGGGGCCTCTCGGCAGACCTCACGGGACTGACGAGTAACGCGGACTCGCTCGACCAACTCCGAGGCTGGGGCTGGGACAAGGAAGTCTCCGCGCACTACGGAATCGGAGGTCTTGCCAGCCATGAATCCAGTTTCAATCTCGACGGATCATGGGTGAGGAACAGCAAGGGCGAGCCGGTATGGGCCACTGAGGTAGGTGGGGGCCCCGGCGTCGAAGGAGGAGTTGAGACAGGACTCAACTACACCTGGGGTTGTTCGCTGCGGCTCGGCTGCAGTTGATTCTTACCTTCTTGCCGTCGGCCCGATAAGCGAGCACTCGGGCCGACGGCCTCCGACGCGACAGAAATAGAAGGGCTGTTCTCCATGTTTATCATTCCACTAATCCTCGGGCTTGCTTGCCTCACCTTCGGACTGGCGCTAGCCACGAACCATCGCGGGTTCCGCGACCGCCTGGCAGCTTCACCCATCAATATCGCGCCAGGAGATACCAAAGTGCCGGGCACCTTCAAGGCTGTCGGCGTAATGGCCTCTATTTTGGGTGTTTTCATGACCCTTTTTGGGGTAGTTTTCGCAATCTTCACCTGATTCAGGCGCAAGCATGAGATTGTTCTCTCTTTCATTCGGCGGGTTCGCCGCCCTTTTCGGCTCCGGAGTCCTCCTATTTGGCTCTTCCGTCATTGTCAATTACCGCGGCGCGAGGGACCGACTGTCTGAATCAGCGGCGGCATCCACGGCGAGCGGGAACTGGAGACCGTCACTCATCAGACTACTGGGGTGGCTCTGGGTATTCGTTGGACTACTTGCCATCTTTTTCGGTCTCATGCCCCGGATGTGACTACGGTTAGCCCTCCGGGTGGAGTAGGTGTCTTGTTCGGCTTGACAGGAGCCGGCGCCGTGGTGGCGGAGTGGTACGTCTTTGGTCACTGACGGGGAGGCGGCCCGTGGTTCAGTCGCTAACGGGCGGAGAGAAGGAATCATGTTCCTCCTGATAGCGGGGCTCGCTCTGATCGGCTTCGGAGTATGCCTGATAGCCAATATCAAAGAAATCGCCAACCGGATTTTCGATTTCTACGCTTCATCCATGAACACCGGAAGGGCTACGCGTGAGACCTTTCGGTATGTGGGGATTGGCGGCGTTCTGGTAGGGATGCTCTGGGTTGCGGCCTCATTCTCCATGATGTGACCGTCGTAGCCGGAGAGCTAAACGAGGGAAGCGTGCTTCCCTCACTACTCCGAGCCGTCAGATAGGACCCCGCCAAGGGCGTACGCCTTCAGGCGCAGCCAGCAGCAGACACTCCGCTCCTGGCTGCGTCTGAACGCGCACGCGGCATCACGCCCACTCCTGGCCGAGCTGCGACGGAATGGCACTTCGTTGCACGAGAACGTTGCCCGAGAACCTGTGCAAGGACCATCCCTGCGGGGTGCAGGGAGCAGGCGAAGCCGCCCGCGCTCCCGGGTCGCGACAAGGGACCATCCCACGGCCCCCGCCGCGGCCCACTGCTTCGCCTCGGGACCATCCCCGCGGGTGCGGGGAGCAGCCTTGGTCTGCGGGCCGGTGAGCTTCAAGGGCGGGACCATCCCCGCGGGTGCGGAGAGCAGCGGGTGCGCGACCTCGCGACCCGGATGGAAGAGGGACCATCCCCGCGGGTGCGGGGAGCAGGGCCCGTCGTTGACGCACAGGAAGCCCCGCCCGGGACCATCCCCGCGGGTGCGGGGAGCAGGCGGTCATCACTCGGGTCCTTCCGGTGTCTGGGGGACCATCCCCGCGGGTGCGGGGAGCAGTCCCAAACAGGCCAGGCCTCAATATCGCCCGGGGGACCATCCCCGCGGGTGCGGGGAGCAGTCCGGGGTCGGGTCCCACGTGGTGCCCGTGCTGGGACCATCCCCGCGGGTGCGGGGAGCAGTCCCTCCCGAGCGGGGCCAAGCCGATGCCGCCGGGACCATCCCCGCGGGTGCGGGGAGCAGCGGACAGGAGGCCGTGCGCACCATCTGGCCCCAGGGACCATCCCCGCGGGTGCGGGGAGCAGAGGAACTGCACCTGCGCCGTGGCCCCCTGGTTGGGACCATCCCCGCGGGTGCGGGGAGCAGTACTCCAGGACCCAGAAGTCGGGCTCCGTCTGGGGACCATCCCCGCGGGTGCGGGGAGCAGTTGAAGCGGGCGGCGACGAACCTCGGGGACCAGGGACCATCCCCGCGGGTGCGGGGAGCAGATCGGGGCGGATCAGTCGTCTTCGTCCGGAGGCGGACCATCCCCGCGGGTGCGGGGAGCAGGGCTTTTGGGCACAGCATCGGACGCGGGACCTGGGACCATCCCCGCGGGTGCGGGGAGCAGTTCGTTCCCGATCCGCAAGCCTGTGACCTGCGGGGACCATCCCCGCGGGTGCGGGGAGCAGCATCTGCCAGGTACGAACAGTGGCTGCCTCGTGGGACCATCCCCGCGGGTGCGGGGAGCAGCTCGCGGGCGAGGGAGAGCAGCGCCCCGCGTAGGGACCATCCCCGCGGGTGCGGGGAGCAGGGCGTGCCTGGCTCCTCGTTCCCGCTGCAGTTGGGACCATCCCCGCGGGTGCGGGGAGCAGGCCTGGTCCGCTCACGTGGAAGTTGCTCTTCTCGGACCATCCCCGCGGGTGCGGGGAGCAGCACAGCCCCGGCGCCGCCCGACCCGCGCCGCCGGGACCATCCCCGCGGGTGCGGGGAGCAGACTGCTTGACCTGCGAGTTTATGGCCGCAGGGACGTACTTTCCGCGACTTTCACAGATTCCGGCAAGTGGGACACCAGGTAACAATTGACTCCGTAGGCGCTTCCAGGATCGACCGATGATCATACGACTTGAGGGCGCCGTCTTCCTACGAATCGTTCTGTTTTCTCATTTCGGCGCGTGAGACCGGGTTCCCCCTGTATCAATCCCTCATGAGGGATGGGGGGAACGCCCGTTCCGGCCTGCTGTGTCGGCTTGGGGAGCCGGCTAGGTCGGTATGGGCCAAACACGACTACGACACCGATGGTTGGCTGCCGTTGTGGCGGCACATGGAGGACAGTGCCGCGGTGGCCGGCCTGTTGTGGGACCGGTGGCTGCCCGTAGGGGTGCGGAAGCTGATCGCCGAGGCGCTGCCGCAGGGGGAACCGGACGCACGTGCTCTTGCCGTGTGGCTTGCCGGTGTGCACGACATCGGCAAGGCCACCCCGGCGTTCGCGTGTCAGGTCGAGCAGCTCGCCGACGCGATGCGCGATCAGGGTCTGGAGATGCGTTCCAGGCGCGCGTTGGGACCGGATCGTCGGATCGCGCCTCATGGTCTGGCCGGACAGGTACTGCTGGGGGAATGGCTGGAGGAACGGCACGGGTGGGCATCCGCTCGGACCGGGCAGTTCACGGTCGCTGTGGGTGGGCATCACGGTGTGCCTCCCGAGCATGGTCAGATCAAGGCTCTCTACGAGCATGAGGAGTTGCTGCGCACTCCCGGTGCGAGCAGAGGGGCCTGGCGGGCGGTGCAGACCGAGCTGCTCGACGCCTGTGCCGAGCGTTTCGGTGTGGTCGAGCGACTGAGTGAATGGCGGCGGGTCAGGCTGCCGCAGCCGGTGCAGGTGCTGCTCACCGCGCTGGTCATCGTCTCCGACTGGATCGCCAGCAATCCGGACCTCTTCCCGTACTTCCCCGACGGCGCATCCCGCACCGACCATGAGCGCCTCGCCGCGGCATGGCAGGGCCTCGACCTGCCGGAACCGTGGCAGGCCGAGGAACCGGGCCGCAGCGCTCAGGAACTGCTCGCCTCCCGGTTCGAACTGCCGGCGGGAGCCGAGATCCGCCCCGTCCAGGAAGCGGCCGTGGAACTCGCCCGGGAGATGGAGACGCCCGGTCTGCTGGTCCTCGAGGCGCCGATGGGTGAGGGAAAGACGGAGGCCGCACTCGCGGTGGCCGAGATCTTCGCGGCGCGTTCGGGTGCGGGCGGGGTGTTCTTCGCCCTGCCCACCATGGCCACCGGCAACGCCATGTTCCCCCGGCTGCTCGACTGGCTGGGCCGGCTGCCAGGGGTGGCCGGCTCGCGCCGTTCGGTGCACCTGGCCCACTCCAAAGCGGCACTCAATGAGGACTTCGCCGGACTGATGGCCCGTACGGGACAGGTCGTGGCAGTCGGCGTGGACGAAGCGACGACCGCGCCCCGGCAAAAGCCGGACGAACAGCACCGCGCGGGGGCCGAGCTCGTGGCGCATGCCTGGCTGCGGGGCCGTAAGAAGGCCATGCTGGCCTCGTTCGTCGCGGGCACCATCGACCAGTTGCTGTTCGCCGGGCTGAAGAGCAGGCACTTGGCGCTGCGGCACCTCGCTGTGGCCGGGAAGGTCGTCGTCATCGACGAGGCGCACGCCTACGACACGTACATGAGCGTGTACCTGGACCGGGTGCTGTCCTGGCTGGGTGCGTACCGGGTGCCGGTGGTGGTGCTGTCCGCAACGCTGCCGGCCTCACGCAGGCGTGAGCTGGTTGCGGCGTACTCCCGTCGGGACGAAGCAGTGTCCCTCGGGGGAACGCAAGCGGCTGTGCCGGACGCGTACCCGCTGCTGACCGCCGTCGCTCCGGGCGGTGTTCCGATGGTTCGCAGTCCGCAGGCGTCCGCTCGGTCCTCGCAGGTGCGCCTGGAGCGGCTCGCCGACGGCCTGGACGTCCTCGCCGACCGCCTGGAGAGCGAGCTGGCCGACGGCGGGTGCGTCCTGGTGATCCGGAACACGGTCAAACGGGTGCTGGAAACGGCGCGCGCGCTGCGCGACAGGTTCGGCGCCGAGAACGTGACCGTCGCCCACTCGTGCTTCGTCGACCTCGACCGGGCGGGCAAGGACAGGGAACTGCTCCGCCTCTTCGGGCCGCCGGAGAAGACGGACGCCAGGCCCTCGGGCCGGCACATCGTGGTGGCCAGCCAGGTCGCCGAGCAGTCCCTCGACGTCGACTTCGACCTGCTGGTCAGCGACCTGTGCCCGGTCGACCTGCTCCTGCAGCGCATGGGCCGCCTGCACCGCCACCGGCGCGGAGCGGCCCAGCGAGAGCGGCCGGAACGCCTGCGCATCGCGCGTTGCCTGGTGACGGGAACCGACTGGACAGCGGACGTACCCGCTCCGGTGAGGGGGTCGGTCGCGGTGTACGGGCAGCACGCCCTGCTGCGGTCGGCCGCGGTGCTCCTCCCGCACCTGGACGGCGGGCCCCGGCGCCCCGTACGGCTCCCGACGGACATCAGCACCCTCGTACAGAACGCGTACGGGGACAGCCCGGTCGGGCCGGACCACTGGCAGGAGGCCATGAAGGCAGCGGGCGAGCGGTTCGAGCGGCACCGCGACGACCAGGCCGAACGTGCCGCCGTGTTCCGTCTGGGGGACGTCGGCAAACCGGGACGGCCGTTGTTCGGCTGGGTCGCCGCCGGCGTGGGAGACACCGACGACACTCCCACAGGGCGTGCGCAGGTCCGCGACAGCCGGGACAGCCTCGAGGTCGTGGTGGTCCAGCGGCGCGGCGACGGCAGTCTCGCCACCTTGCCGCGGCTCGAACCGGACAGCAAGGGACGTCGGCGCGCAGGTATCGAACTGCCGCAGGACGCGACACCGACACCGTTCGCGGCCCGTACGGCGGCGAGCTGCGGACTACGACTCCCCCTGCAGTTCTCCGGCGAGACGATGGACCGCGCGATCGAGGAACTGGAGCAGCTGTACCTGACCAACTGGCAGGGCAAGAACAGTCCTTGGCTCTCCGACCAGCTGATTCTCGCTCTCGACGAGGACTGTCAGACCCACCTGGCAGGGTTCGTACTCCGCTACAGCCCGAGTGACGGTCTTGAGGTGACCCGTGACGCAGACGACTGAGCCCACCGGTGCCGGCGTGGGTGGGGGTGAAGCGTCGTCCTTCGATCTGACCAGCCGGCCGTGGATTCGTGTCCTGCGGCGGAACGGCTCCCAGGACGAGCTGTCGCTCGGTCAGGTCTTCGCCCAGGCCGATGATCTGCGGTGCGTCGTGGGTGAGCTGGCCACTCAGGAGTTCTCCCTGGTCCGCCTCCTCTTGGCCGTCGCGCACGATGCGTTGGACGGTCCCGGGGACATCGAGGACTGGGCGGACCTGTGGGGGGACCGTGACTGTTTCGCTCCGGTCCAGGCGTACCTGGAGCAGCAGCGTGAGCGGTTCGACCTCTTGAGCCCCGTCGCACCGTTCATGCAGACCGCCGGGCTGCGCACGGCGAAGGGCGAGGTGTTCTCCCTCAACCGGATCGTGGCCGACGTACCGGCCGGGGAACCGTTCTTCAGCGCGCGGATGCCGAACGTCAAGCGGCTGTCCTTCGCCGAGGCCGCGCGCTGGATCGTTCACGTCCACGCCTACGACACCTCCGGCATCAAGACCGGCATGGCCGGCGACGACCGGGTCAAGGGCGGCAAGGTGTACCCGCTCGGTACCGGCTGGGCAGGCGGGCTGGGCGGCGTGTTCGTGGAGGGCGACACCCTGCGCGAGACCCTGCTGTTCAACCTGGTGGCGGCGGACACCGAGGAGCTGGACTTCTCCGCCGCCGACCGGCCGGCCTGGCGCCGTGAGCCCTGCGGGCCGGGCTCCGACGGGCGGGCCGCGACCGGCATGCGTGATCTGTACACCTGGCAGTCACGCCGAGTGCTTCTGCACCACGACGCGGACGGCGTCCACGGTGTCGTCCTCGGTTACGGCGATCCCCTCCCTTCCCGGAACCTGCACCGCAGCGAGCCGATGACCGCATGGCGGCGCAGCCCCGCGCAGGAGAAGAAGCTGGGGCGGTCGCCGGTGTTTCTGCCGCTCGAACACGATCCGGGCCGCTCTGCCTGGCGGGGCATCGCCGCCCTCCTCGCCGATCGGCTGGAGGAGGGCGGGGGCGCCGAGGGGCCGTCGCGGCTGCGGCCGCGGGCCCTCGAGTGGGTGGCTCGGCTGGTGACCGAGGGCCATCTGCCCCGTCGTTTCCTCGTCCGTGCCCGGGTGGTGGGTGTCAGGTACGGGACCCAGCAGTCCGTGGTCGACGAGGTGGTCGACGACCGCTTGGCCATGCCGGTCGTCCTGCTGCACGGGCAGGACCCCGCCTACGCCGCGCAGGCCACCGCTGCGGCCGAGGACGCCGACAGGGCGGTGCGGGTCTTGGGGGATCTCGCGGCCGATCTGGCCCGGGCGACCGGATCCGAGCAGGAAGGGCCGAAGGCCGCCGCTCGGGCCGAAGGGTTCGACGCGCTGGATCACCGCTACCGCGGCTGGCTGTCCGACATGGCGGAGGCTCCCGATCCCTTCGAGCACCGGAGCACCTGGCAGCGACAGGTGCGTGAGGTGGTGGGCCGTCTCGGTGACCGTCTCCTCGCCGGCGCGGGGGACGCGGCCTGGGAGGGGCGGATGCACACCGACAACAAGGGCGGCGTCCATTGGCTGAACGCCGGACTGGCCGACGTCTGGTTCCGCGGAGGCCTGGCCAGGGCGCTGGGAGACCCCGGCGCGCCGGACTCCCCCGGCTCCGGCGAGAAGGCCGCCGTCTCGGCCGACGAGGGTCCGCCCGGGCCGGAGCCTGCCGACCCGTCGGGAACCGAACACGCCGCGACCGACCCGGAGGTGCACCCATGACACCCACCGCATCCACATCCGCCCTGCCCGCTGACGCCCCGGTACAGCAGCGCGTCGCGGACCTCGCCGCCACACACATCGCCCCCTGGCAGGAGGGCTACCTCAAGGACCGGTCCAACGCCGTCGCCGCTCTCGCCCGGTTGCGCCGCGGTGCGGGCCGTGAGGCGGGCGAGACACCCGACCTGTGGAGCCTGATCGACACCGATCCGCTCCATACTCCGGTCGCCGGCAGGGGACCGTTGAGCGAGCAGGAGCTGGTGCGTGCCGAGAACGCGCTGCACGCGGCCCTCACCCTGTGGGCGTTCCACCAGCAGTCCCGCGGGGCCCCCATGCACCGCCGGCACACGCGTGAGCGGCCGGGTGGTCTGGGCGCGGCGGTCCGGCGCCTGATGCCGGCCGATGGCGTCGACGAACCGGTCCGCAAGCGCCTGGTCCGCGCGGGAACCGCCCCCGACCTCGCCACACTCACCCAGCGCCTGCGCGACATCGTCGCCCTGCTGCGCCGCGAAGACATCCCGCTCGACTACGCACTCCTCGCCGGCCAGCTCTACGTCTGGCAGTGGCCCGACGGGCCCGCCGCCGTACGCCGCCGGTGGGGCCGCTCCTTCCACGAGCAGCGACGGACCCGGCCGACACCCGACGGCACCACCGCCCCGTCCTCCGACGAGAACACCACCCCGGACACCGACAAGGACGCCTCGTGAACCGCATCTTCCTGGACGTGCACGCCCTGCAGACCGTCCCGCCCAGCAACCTCAACCGGGACGACACGGGCGCGCCCAAGACGGCCGTCTACGGCGGAGTCCCCCGCGCCCGTGTCTCCAGCCAGGCGTGGAAGCGGGCCATCCGCACCTGCTTCAAGGACGAGCACCTGCTCGACCCCGCCGACTTGGGCGTGCGCACCAAGAAGATCGTGGAGCTCCTGGCCGACCGGATCACCGGCCTCGACCAGTCCGTCGCGCAGGAGACGGCACTGAAGCTCGCCGACGAGACGGTGCGGGCCGCCGGCTTCAAGACCGAGGTCCCCAAGCGGAAGGCCGACCAGGCGAAGAACGGCGGAGGTCCCGCTCCCGCCCCCGAGAGCAAGTACCTCGTCTTCCTCAGCTCCCGGCAGCTCGACGGCCTGGCGCGCCTCGCGCTGGAAGGGGCGGACGACATCACGGCGTTCATGAAGACGAAGGAGAACAAGGCCCGGGCCAAGGAGCTGGCGGACACCCGGCACTCCGTGGACATCGCCCTCTTCGGCCGGATGGTCGCCGACGTGGCCGACATCAACGTGGACGCCGCCGTGCAGGTCGCCCACGCCCTCAGCGTCCACCGGGTCGACAACGAGTCCGATTACTACACGGCCGTCGACGACAAGAACAAGGACGAGGAGACCGGCGCCGGAATGATCGGCACCGTCGACTTCAACTCCGCGACCCTCTACCGCTACGCCGCCCTCGGCGTACACCTGCTCGCCGACAACCTCGGCCAGGGCCTGCGCGACGAGGAACCGCGCACCGAGCCGGTCCGTCGCGCCGTCGAGGCGTTCGTGCAGGCCTTCGTCGACTCGCTCCCCACCGGGAAGATCAACACCTTCGGTCACCACACCGAGCCCGACGCCGTGGTCGTCAAGCTCCGCACCACACGCCCCATCAGCTACGTCGCCGCCTTCGAGGACCCGGTACGCAGCGACGGCGGCGGACATCTGCGCGAGGCCGCCGACCGTCTCGCCTCCTACGCGTCCGACGTCGAGCGCGCCTACGGGGACCCCGAGACCACCCTCACCTGGGTACTGCGTGTCGGTCCCGCCACGCAGAAGCTCGCCGACCTCGGCACCGAGACCGACACCCTGCGCGAACTGGCCACCGCCGTCGGACAGGCCGTCGCCGAACGCCTGGAGAAGCCCGCATGAGCCGCACCGGCGTGCTCGTCCTTCGCCTGGCAGGCCCCCTGCAGTCCTGGGGGGCCTCCTCCCGCTTCACCCGCCGCACCACCGAATCCGCCCCGACCAAGAGCGGCGTCGTAGGCCTTCTCGCCGCGGCGGCCGGCGTCGAACGCGGCGACGACACGCGTCTGGCGCCTCTGGCCGCACTGCGGTTCGGCGTCCGCATCGACCAGCCCGGCACCCGTATCCGGGACTTCCACACCGCCCACCACGGTGTCACCGGTGCGTCGATGCCGCTGTCCGAGCGGTTCTACCTCGCCGACGCCGTCTTCGTCGCCGCCGTCGAGGGAGACCACACCCTCCTCACCGGCCTGCACGACGCCCTGCGCGTCCCCGTCTACCCCCCGTACCTCGGCCGGCGTTCGTGTCCGCCCGCCGAGCCGGTCGATCTCGGACGGTACGAGGACACGACGCTCGAGGACGCGCTGACGAGCGTGCCGTGGCAGGCCTCCGCCTGGTACCGCAGACGCCACCGGCCCCCACAGAGCCTGACCGTGCTGCGCGAGACCACCGCCGCCGAATCCGCCGAGTCGGCCGACGTCCTGCGCGACCAGCCGGTCAGCTTCGACGCCGCCCACCGCCGGCACGCGCTGCGCACCGTCGTCACCACCGCCGTACCCACTCCGCTTCCCGCCGGTGACGGCAGCCCGCACAGCGCACACGACCCGTTCGCAGCCCTCGACGTTCTGGAGAATGAGAGCGCCTGATGTTCCTCTCCCGCTTCCGCGTCAACACCGCGCGGCCCGGCGCTCGCCGCCTGCTGTCCTCACCCCAGGCCATGCACGCGGCCGTCATGTCCTCCTTCCCTCACATCCTGCCCTCCGACAGCCCGCGGCCCGACGCACCGCGTGTGCTGTGGCGCCTGGACCAGCGAGCCCGCGCCGAGGTGCTGCTGTACGTCGTCAGCCCCGACCGTCCCGACCTGACGCACCTGGTCGAGCAGGCCGGATGGCCCGCCGTCGCCGGCCCCGAGAACCCCGGCTGGCAGACCCGGCCCTACGCCCCGCTGCTCGACCGCCTGGCCGTCGGCGACCGCTGGGCGTTCCGGCTGACCGCGAACCCCGTGCACACGGTCCGCCGCAAGGAGGGCGAACCCCGCAAGCTCACCGCCCACCTCACTCCCGTCCACCAGATGCGCTGGCTGGTCGACGAGGAACGCCAGAAGCGTCTCGGTTTCCGCGTCTGCGAGAAACCGGCCGACCGACGGCTGCTGCCCGACGGCACCACCCACCACAAGCAGCCCCACCCCGGCGACCGCTACGAGCTGGCCGTACAGGACACACGGTCCCTCGCCTTCGACAAGTCCCGCGACTCCGACGGCCGCCGGGGCAAGTCGGTCACCGTCGTCACCGTCACCTTCGAAGGGCGGCTGGAAGTCACCGACCCCGCAGCGCTGCGCCGTACCCTCACCCAGGGCATCGGCCGGGCCCGCGCCTACGGCTGCGGACTCCTCACCCTGGCGCCCCTCGCCCAGCCCACCCACGCACGGCCATGAACACGGTCTCCCGCCGCCCGGCGCTCACTCCCAGGCAGCTCACCCGCACCGGCGAACGCCTCTCCTTCGTCTACCTGGAACGCTGCACGGTCCATCGCGACGCCAACGCCATCACGGCTCAGGACGCGGAGGGCACCACCCACATCCCCTCGGCGACCATCGGCACCCTCCTCCTCGGCCCCGGCACCCGCGTCACCCACCAGGCCATGAGCGTGCTCGGTGAGACCGGTGCGGCGGTCTGCTGGGTCGGCGAACACGGCGTGCGCTACTACGCGTCCGGCCGCGCCCTCAGCCGCTCCTCCGCCCTCATGGAGGCCCAGGCCCGGCAATGGGCCAGTCAACGCAGCCGCCTCGCCGTGGCGCGAGCGATGTACCGGCTGCGCTTCCCGGACGAGGACCCCGCCGGCCTCACCCGGCACGAGCTCCTCGGCCGCGAGGGAAAGCGGGTCAAGGACTGCTACCGGGCCCAGGCCTCCCGCACCGGCGTCCCCTGGCGCGGCCGCCGCTACACCCCCGGCGACTTCACCAGCGGCGACGCCGTCAACCAGGCCATCACCGCCGCCGCCCAGTGCATGTACGGCATCGCCCACGCCGTCGTCACCTCCCTGGGCTGCAGCCCGGCCCTCGGTTTCATCCACTCCGGACACGAACTGTCCTTCGTCCTGGACGTCGCCGACCTCTACAAGACGGAGATCGGCATCCCGCTCGCCTTCGACGTGGCCGCACAGGACGAAGAGGACACCGGCCCGCGCACCCGCCGCGCCCTACGGGACCGCATCAACGAAACGTCCCTGCTGAACCGATGCGTAGACGACATCAAACACCTCCTGCTCCCGGACCCGGCCGGCCCCCTCCCCCTCGGCGACGACCGGGACGTAGTCACCCTCCAGAGCGACCGCGGCCACCAGGTCCCTGCGGGCGTCAACTACGACGGTCCAGAGGACTACGGAGACGAGCTCTGGTGACCGTCATCGTCCTGACCAACTGCCCGGCCGGCCTACGCGGCTTCCTCACACGCTGGCTGCTGGAGATCTCCGCCGGCGTATTCGTGGGCAACCCCTCCGCCCGGGTCCGCGACGCCCTCTGGGAAGAGGTCCGCCAGTACGCAGACCAGGGCCGCGCCCTGCTGGCCCACACCACGAACAACGAGCAGGGCTTCACCTTCCGCACCCACGACCACGCCTGGCACCCGACCGACCACGAAGGCATCACCCTGATCCACCGCCCAGACCCGAACGCACCCGCCGCCGCCCCAACTCCCCGGAGCGGTCCGCCATCCGGCTGGAGCAGGGCCTCCAAACGCCGACGCTTCGGCAGAGGCTGATGCAATTCGAGCCACGTATGCCCTATTTGCCGGAATCAAAGCAAGTGCTCGAAAACGGCCTGCAGCGCCAGTAAAGCCGCAGGTCACCCAGTCTGCTCCCCGCACCCGCGGGGATGGTCCCAAGGCCCGCCAGTACATCGCCGGTCGGCCAGCCTGCTCCCCGCACCCGCGGGGATGGTCCCGAGGAGATCGACGGGATCATGTCCGGCCTGGTCTGCTCCCCGCACCCGCGGGGATGGTCCCGGCGGCGTCGGCTCGGTCGCAGCGGTCGGCCGCTGCTCCCCGCACCCGCGGGGATGGTCCCCCGAACTCGAGACGCCTGCCCTGGGGGGCTTCCTGCTCCCCGCACCCGCGGGGATGGTCCCTTGGCTGGTCATGTCGCCGCCGAAGTTGGATTCTGCTCCCCGCACCCGCGGGGATGGTCCCCGGTCGGTGACGGTCACCTACACCACCGTGTACCTGCTCCCCGCACCCGCGGGGATGGTCCCGGATTCCTCGTCGAACTGGCCGACGCCGGCGACTGCTCCCCGCACCCGCGGGGATGGTCCCCAGGCCGACACACATCCGTAGTCACGAAGGAGCTGCTCCCCGCACCCGCGGGGATGGTCCCTTGTCTCGGCCGGGGAACGGAGGCGTCGGCTTCTGCTCCCCGCACCCGCGGGGATGGTCCCGGCGCACGCCGAGTGCACACAGGGCGCACTCCCTGCTCCCCGCACCCGCGGGGATGGTCCCGGAATGCTGCCGACCTTCCAGGGCCCGGACGGCTGCTCCCCGCACCCGCGGGGATGGTCCCCGGGTTGGGTGCCGTCGGCACCCTCTCCCGATCTGCTCCCCGCACCCGCGGGGATGGTCCCCATGGACACCGCCGTCATCGCGACGGCCGGGGCCTGCTCCCCGCACCCGCGGGGATGGTCCCTTCCGCCGAGTGTGGGTGCCGGCCATTCAGGACTGCTCCCCGCACCCGCGGGGATGGTCCCAGCACGCCGAACACCAGCGCGCCGAGGACCACCTGCTCCCCGCACCCGCGGGGATGGTCCCCCCGACGCGTGGGAAGACGGCAAGCTCCCCGACTGCTCCCCGCACCCGCGGGGATGGTCCCGCGGTCGCCATGGCACAGCGAGGCGAGCCGATCTGCTCCCCGCACCCGCGGGGATGGTCCCCCAGCCGGGGCCAGAGACTTGACCGGTTGTCCGCTGCTCCCCGCACCCGCGGGGATGGTCCCCGTCGGATTGGTGTTGGTCATCTGGGGTTCGCCTGCTCCCCGCACCCGCGGGGATGGTCCCGGCACTGGCGCCTCGACCGCCCTGCCGAACTTCTGCTCCCCGCAGCCGCGGGGATGGTCCCGCGGCGAGGGCGACCCCCGCTTCAGCGAGCTGCTGCTCCCCGCGCCCGCGGGGATGGGTCCCGCTCCGGCTTCGCGGTTAAACGTGGCGATGGCCTGCTCCCCGCACCCGCGGGGATGGTCCCTACCTCCGCTCCCTCGAGGAGCTGGACGCCGACTGCTCCCCGCACCCGCAGGGATGGCCCCTGAGTGCAGGTGGTGGCCGACTCCCCGGTGGACTGCTCCCCGCACCCCCGGGGGTGCCCCGGCCCCCCTGCCGGAATCAGCCACGCCGATCCCTGCTCCCCGCCCCGCAGGTAAAACCCCAACCCCAGATCCGCCTCCGTTCGATCCCCGCGCCTTCAGCAGCCCATGACCGATCAGTGAAGGCGCTGCGCTCCTGGAGACCCTCACCGACAGGTCCGGCACGACACGCCGAGCCGACACTTCCTCTCTCGCCGACAGGCCAAGGCCCCCACCACCGCCCCCAGTTGATGCGACCGAAGCGGCAGCCGAGGACCCCGATTTGATCTTGTTTCGGGGTTAAGGTGCGGCTTCACGACACTGCTCTCGGAGGTGCTCGCCTGGTGGCCGACAGCTTTGTTCACCTGCACAATCACACCGAATACTCGATGCTCGACGGCGCTCAGAAGCTGAAGCCGATGTTCGCCGAGGTGGACCGGCAGGGCATGCCGGCCGTGGCCATGAGCGACCACGGCAACATTTTCGGCGCCTACGAGTTCCAGCAGGTGGCCAAGGGCTTCGGCTCGGTCAAGCCGATCATCGGGATCGAGGCGTACGTCGCCCCGTCCTCGCGCCGGAACCGGCGGCAGGAGTTTTGGGGACCCGGCGGCCGGCGGGCCGTGTCGGACGACGGCGTGGGGTCGAAGGACGTCAGTGGCGGTGGCCGCTTCACCCACATGACGATGTGGGCGACGGGGGCGCAGGGCCTGCGGAACCTCTTCTACCTGTCCACGGAAGCCTCGTACACAGGCCAGTTCCCGGCGAACACGCCCCGCATGGACATGGAGCTGATCTCCGAGCACGCCGAGGGCGTCGTCGCGACGACCGGTTGCCCGTCCGGCGCCGTCCAGACACGGCTCCGCCTGAACCAGTACGACGAGGCCAGGCAGCTCGCCTCCGCCTACCAGGACGTCTTCGGCAAGGAGAACTACTTCCTGGAGCTGATGGACCACGGCCTGTCCATCGAGCGGGACGTGCGGGACGGGCTGTTGAGGCTGGCCAAGGAGCTGGGCATGCCGCTTCTGGCCACCAACGACGCGCACTACATCCACGAGAGCCAGGCCGACGCGCACGACAACCTGCTCTGCATCGGCGTGGGCAAGAACAAGGCCGACGAGAAGAGGCTGCGCTTCGGCGGCAGCGGCTACTACCTGAAGACGGCGGCCGAGATGCGGGCGCTGTTCGCGGAGCTTCCCGAGGCCTGCGACAACACGCTGCTGATCGCCGAGCGGGTCGGGTCGTACGACGAGGTCTTCGACAACGTCGACGAGATGCCCCAGTTCCCGGACGTGCCGGACGGGGAGACCCAGGAGTCCTGGCTGCGCAAGGAGGTCCTGGCCGGCCTCGCCATGCGGTACGGCGATCCCGTACCGGCCGAGGTTCTGGAGCGCTTCGAGACCGAGATGTCGGTCATCGGTCCGATGGGGTTTTCCTCGTACTTCCTCGTGGTCGCGGACATCTGCAAGTACGCCCGGGACAACGGCGTGCCGGTCGGCCCCGGCCGTGGTTCGGCGACCGGCTCGATCGTCGCCTACGCGACCCGCATCACCGAGCTGTGCCCCCTGGAGCACGGCCTGCTCTTCGAGCGGTTCCTCAACCCCGAGCGGATCAACCCGCCCGACGTCGACCTCGACTTCGACGACCGCCGGCGCGACAAGATGGTCCGGTACGTCACCGAGAAGTACGGCGACGAGTACACCGCGATGGTGAACACGTTCGGCAAGATCAAGGCCAAGAACGCGATCAAGGACTCGTCACGGATCCTCGGCTACCCCTTCAGCCACGGTGAACGGATCACCAAGGCACTGCCACCGGACATCATGGGCAAGTCGATCCCGCTGGACGGCATCTTCGACCCCGCGCACCCCCGCTACGGCGAGGCCGGTGAAATCCGGACGATGTACGAGAACGAGCCGGACGTGAAGACAGTCATCGACACCGCCAAGGGCGTCGAGGGCCTGACCCGCGGCACCGGCGTGCACGCGGCCGCCGTCATCCTGTCCAAGACCAGGCTCACCGACCGAATCCCGCTGCACATGCGCGCCTCCGACGGCGTGAAGATCACCGGCTTCGACTACCCCAGCTGCGAGAACATGGGGCTGGTCAAGATGGACTTCCTGGGCCTGCGGAACCTGGGCGTCATCGACCACGCCATCGAGAACATCCGCGAGAACCGCGGCGTCAGGCTCGCCACCGTCGACCCGATGGACGGCGACAGCGGCACCGTCGTCATTCCGCTGGACGACCGGAAGACCTTCGAGCTGCTCGGCCGCGGCGACACCTTCGGGGTGTTCCAGCTCGACGGCGGCGGCATGCGCGCACTCCTCAAGCTGATGGCGCCGACCCGCTTCGAGGACATCGCCGCCGCCCTCGCCCTGTACCGGCCCGGCCCGATGGCGGCCAACGCGCACACGAACTACGCGCTGCGGCAGAACGGCAAGCAGGAGCCCGAACCGATCCATCCGGAGCTCAAGGAGGTCCTGGACCCGATCCTGGGCTCGACGCACCACCTGCTCATCTTCCAGGAGCAGATCATGGCCATCGCCCGGACCCTGGCCGGCTACACCCTCGGCGGCGCCGACATGCTGCGCCGCGCGATGGGCAAGAAGAAGCCCGAGGTCCTGGCCGCCGAGTGGGAGAAGTTCCACGACGGCATGACCGCCAACGGCTACTCGGAAGAGGCCGTCAAGGCCATCTGGGACGTGATGCTCCCCTTCTCCGGCTACGCCTTCAACAAGTCCCACACCGCCGGCTACGGCCTCGTCTCCTACTGGACCGCGTACCTGAAAGCCAACTACCCGGCCGAGTACATGGCGGCGCTGCTGACGTCCGTCGGCGACGACAAGGACAAGGCCGGCATCTACCTGGCCGACGCCCGAAAGCTGGGCGTCACCGTCCTGCCGCCGGACGTCAACGAGTCCGTCGCACAGTTCACGGCCGTCGGCGACGACGTGCGCTTCGGGCTGCGATCGGTGCGCAACGTCGGCGACAACGTCATCGACACGGTCGTCGCGGCACGGAAGGCGAAGGGGAAGTTCACCGGCTTCGCCGACTTCCTCGACAAGGCCGACCTGCCGGCCCTCAACAAGCGGGCGGTCGAATCGCTCATCAAGGCCGGCGCCTTCGA
This sequence comes from Streptomyces sp. M92, assembly GCF_028473745.1. NCBI lineage: Bacteria > Bacillati > Actinomycetota > Actinomycetes > Kitasatosporales > Streptomycetaceae > Streptomyces > Streptomyces sp. M92. The sequence continues at coordinate 13,959 of NZ_CP101138.1, read as the reverse complement.
CTCGCTCGGTCACACCCGCAGGGGACTGTGCGCCGTGCACGAGTCGGCTATCGACGCGGTCGTGCCGCTGAAGAAGGCCGCGGCCTACGGCCAGGACGACCTCTTCGCCGGACTGGGCGGCGGCACCGGCGACGACGGCGACTCCGGCTTCGGCCTCGACGTGCGGATCGACGACGGCGAGTGGCCGCGCAAGCAGCTGCTGTCCACCGAGCGCGAGATGCTCGGCATGTACGTCTCCGCCCACCCCCTGGACGGCACCGAGCACATCCTCGCCGCCCACCGGGACACCACCATCCCCGACCTGCTGGCCTCCGGCCGGACCGAGGGAACGGTGCGGCTGTCCGGCCTCGTCACCAGCGTCCAGAACAAGGTGACCAAGCAGGGCAACGCCTGGGCCATCGTGAACCTCGCCGACCGCGACGGCACGATCGAGGTCCTCTTCTTCCCCGCGACCTACCAGCTCGTGCTGGGCGCGCTGGTGGAGGACAGCGTGATCTCCGTCCAGGGGCGCATCAACGACCGGGACGGCGCCATCAGCGTCTTCGGCCAGGAACTCCAGGTCCTCGACGTGACGGCCGCCGAGCGCACCGGTGCGGCGCCGGTCCAACTGGCCTTCCCCCACCACCGCGTCAACGAGCCGATGGTCAGGGAACTCAAGCGCATCATGGGCGCCCACCCCGGCGAAAGCCCCGTCCATCTCTTCGTACGCGGCCCCCGGAAGACCACGGTCTACGTCCTTCAGTCGATGGTGAACGCCGCCACGATCGCCTCCGACATCAAGGGCTCCTTCGGTCAGGACACCTGGCACGGTGTGGCATGACCGACGGTGATGAGATCGCCGTCAGGGTCGGCGAGGTGCCGCCGTGCGCCCGCTGCGGAGGCGCGGCTCTGCTCCGTGTCCGGTTCGGTCATGCGTGGACGAACAACGCCGGGCGGCCCGTCCACGGCTACCGGGAAGCGGACCTGTGCCGGGCCTGCGACAGCGGTGACACGTCGGCGGACGGTCTGCTGACGCTCCTCACCGCTGCCAGGGACATTCCCCTCTCACGGGTCGCCGACTTCGGCAGCCACGTGGTCGCCTGGGTCGAGGCGGTACGACAGCGCGGAGTCGACATGGACCGTTTGCGAGGTGAGGAACGCGCTCACCGGCTCCACGGCGAGCTGCCATGACCGACGGCCTGGTCACGGCAGGCAACGATCCCCGGGCGCAGTACATCGATCGGTGAACGAGCCGACGGCCTCGACCCCTCCCTGGACCCGCACCTGATCGCGTGCTCCGGAGCCCGACCGACACGTACAACGTGCTCCACGGAGGCGTGGTCAAGAGCAACAGCAGGGAACTACCGCAGATCGAGAAGGGATACCTCGACCAGAACACCTCCCTGGTCACCATCAGCATCGGCGGCAACGACCCACGCTTCGCCGACGTCATCCAGAAATGCCTGATCGCGATCGGCGACGGCAGCTGCGCCAACAAGGCGTTCGAGAGCGGCGACACCGACTCCCACGTCGGCGGCAGGGACACCAAGGACATCGGCAAGCCCCTGGCCGAAGCGATCCCCGGAATCATCAACACCATTGTCCGGCCGGACATCACGGAAACGCTGAAGCAGATCAACGCCAAGGCACCGAACGCAAGGATCCTGCTCACGGGCTACCCGCCGCTCTTCTCCGACAAGGCCAACTGCCTTCGACCAACAAGCAGCCACCGCCAAAACCCAGGAGGTCAAGGCCGCCCTCAAGACGCAACAGCAACGTGGGCGCATCTCCCCCGAACACCTGCTGCCCGTCCTCGAGGACATCGCTGTCCCCTGGCGCGTCGAAGTCAGCAACCGCACCACGGGCACAGCCGCCACCATCCCGGCCGACGGGAGCGTCTTCGGCATCTACGTCGGCCAATCCGCCTGCATCTCCGGCGCGGTGAGCAGTTCACGCATATGGGTCAACGTCAACGGACACTTCCCAGAAACCGGATGCATCGAGCCTCCCCCCGCACACTGACCCACTCGTCACCAGTGATCATGCGCGAACTGCCCGAAGAAGGGCGGGGCACGACCGACTACGCCGGCAAACGAACAGACACGGCCCCGCCCGCCGTCACGAGGAAGGCGAACAGGGCCGTGGGGCGACTGCCGGTCCGCTACCGGGCTCCCAGCTCGGCCAGCAGGGCTCTGTACTCGTCCGGGTGCCGCTCCCGCAGGATGTCCATCCACACCCGGGACCCTTGGACGAACGTCTCGGCCGTCATCTTCTGGTGGAGATGGTGCACGCAGTAGAAGGCGTCGTCGTAGGGGAGCCGCTTCGGCTGCTTCGGCTGCGCCTCTTCCGCGTTCGCCGGACCGGGCTCCGCCGCACCGGCGCGCGGTACCGGGATGGACTCGGAAGCCGCCTGCTCACGCTCGGCGGGCGGTGTCGGTGCGCCGGGACCGGGCGCTGGTGCCTGTGACGCGGCCGACGCGGTAACCGGTGAAGCGGAAGGAGAGGGGGTGACCTGCTCGGCGGGCGTCTCCGGGATTATCACGCCGTGATAATCGGCGGGGCCCGCCTGGCGCTCGACGACCTCACGCGCCGACTGGGCCTCCGCCTTGGCGCGGGCCGCCTCCGCCCGTTCGTCCGCCTTGGCCTTCTGCTCGTCGGCGGACAACTTGCCGAGGTTGCGGACGTGTTCCACCTTCCGCGCCCCGGTCACCAGGTCCTTCTGGAGCTCGGGAGTGAGCTTCAGCAGGGACAGCTTGCTGGAGATCGTGTTCTGCGGAATGCCCAGCCGCTTGGCCGCCCTGGTCTGGGAACCGTAGTAGTCGACCAGGGTCTTGAGGGCGTGGGCCTCCTCCAGGTCCGTCATGTCGTCGCGGTGGTAGTTCGCGACGAACGCGGCCTCGAGGAGCGCCTCGTCGGTGGCGACCCGGCCGTTGTCGACGCGGACGGGGATGGTGGCCAGGCCTACGCGGCGGGCGGCCTCCAGGCGCCGGTGGCCGTCGACGACGATGTACTTCGCTCCGTCGTCGAGGTCGTCGGCGCGGTCCGGCCGGCTGCGCAGGTAGGCGTCGACCGTGGCGACGGCGATGGGGATGATGATGCCGACCTCGCGGACGCTCTGCACCGTCTCGTCGAGGTTGCGCAGGTGGTTGCGCGGGTTGTCGGGGTTGTCGCTGATGAGGGTGACCGGCAGCTCCGTGATGGCCGCCGTGGTCGACTCCTCACCGGCGATGGTCTTGTCGATGAGGTTGCGCCGGGAGGACCGGGCGCCGCGGGCCGCGCCGAAGGCGGGTGCCGACCCCAGGGTGTCCGCCTTGCTCACCGGGTGGCTCCCCTCGCTACCTGCCGCATGGCTTCCGCCTGGTCGCTCTGGGGCGCGTAACTCAGCAGCGGCATCCGCTTGCGGACCGCTTCCCGCTGCTCCTTCAGGTCGCCGATGACGGCGAGGACCTTCGGGTCGCCGAGCGACTTCCAGTTGTCCAGGGAGGAGGTGGCGACGTAACCGCGGCGCGAGTCGTAGAGGTTGACGACGAGGCCGAGGTAGTCGATCTCGAGGGAGAGGTCTTCGCAGAGGTCCTCGATCTGCTGGGCGAGCATGCCGTAGGCGGTGGCGGAGGAGTCCTCGGCGAGTACGGGGATGACTACCCCGGAGCCACCGGCGGCTTCGCCGCGGCGCCGGCGCCCGTAGTAGAGGGCGGCGTCCATGGCGATGCCGAGGCTGGGGGGGCAGTCGACGATGATCACGTCGTAGTCGGCCTCCAGCGGGCGCAGCGCCAGCTCGAGGGCGGCCTCCTTCTGGAAGCCGCGCTTCTGCGTGGCCACGACGGCGATCTTCGCGTCGAGGAGGAACCCGTCGAAGCAGGCGGGCAGGACGTGCAGGCGCTTCTGGAACCGCGGGTCCTCTATCACCACGACGAGGTCGCGCAGGTCTCCGCTGCCGTCGCCGCACATGTGCGAGACCAGGCTGTCGTGGTCGGGTTCGATCTGGGGGACTCCGAGCTGTTCGCTGAGGTGGCCCTGCGGGTCGAAGTCGACGATGAGGACGCGCTTGCCCGCCTCGGCGTAGGCCTCGCCGATGCCGGCGGAGATGGCGGTCTTGCCGACCCCGCCCTTCTGGTTGCCGACGATCTTCCGCTCGGGTTCGGTGCCGCGGGCGCCGTGCTGGGGGGAGGGGTTGGCGTCGAGCCAGCCGCGGATGGACTGGGCGAGGCCCTGCGTGTAGGAGACGCCGCGATCGGTGCACGTCTCCTTGAACTGCTCGTACAGGCCTGGCGGAAGCCACGTGGAGAACGACCGCGCACCGGCGGTGTCGACCTCGGCGCCGCCGCTCGTGCTGTCGCGCCAGTCGTTGATGGCCGCCTCGACGGCGTCCTGGATGTCCAGGCTGAGTTCGGCGGCGCGGACCTTGAGCGCTTGCTGGAGCGCCGAGGGCAGCTTGGACGCTACCTTTTCCCGGTCTCCGTCGGGATAGGGGGAAGCCATGACGTCAGCATACTGACTTCTGTGGGCGCGATGACAACCGCTTTGCATGTTCTGACGTGGTTTCACCCGTTGGGCGTCCGACCTGACATGGTCAGCGCCGAGTGGGGATGGCTGGTGACGTGCACGCATCGTGCGCTGAAGGAGCAATCGCACCTCGTCTCACCCATGGTGAGACGGCACGGCTCTTCCGCAGTGGCCCTCACGAACCGCCCTCGTCGTGATCGATGAGGGACATGCCGGACGCCAAGGAGCGTGCGGCAGCGGCGAAGTACTGCTCGTCGGCACCAGGAGCAAGACCAAGGGTGACGCCCTGGCTGAGGCCGACGAAGAGTGCCCTGAGCGCGGTGGTCAGGCGTTGCGCCTGCTGCGACGTCACGACGCTCCCGCCATGTGTCCTTCCGGTGAACAGCGCGATCAGATGCTCCTCCTGCGACCGGATGGATGTGGCGAGCCGGGATCCCAACTCCGGGTCATGCACGGCCATGTCCAGCAAGGTGATCTGAAGCGACAGGCGCGACCGCGCATCCGGGGCGTCACAACTGCGCCGGTAGTACCGGGCAAAGGCGTCGACCGCTTCCAGCAGGTCGAGTCCGGCGGGAACCGCCTGCTCGATCTCGTCGTAGTACGGCCGCAGGTAGTCGGCGACCAGGGCCACCACCAAGTCGTTCTTGCTCCCGAACAGTGAGTAGACGGCGCCCGTGGTCAGATCGGCGCGCTGGGCGATCTCGTCGAGCTTGGCCCGGTACCCGTCCCGGGACACGACCTCGAACGCAGCGTCCAGCAAGGCGCGACGGTTGCGTTCCTTGGCCTCTGCTCTCGTCATTCTCATAATCTGATTATTGCCGTAATCTTGTTACGGGATCAATCAGCCGGAACGAGCTTCTGGGGGGAACATTCATGACCCAGGTCGTGGCACCGCGGATGAGCCGCCGGACGGTGGGGGCCATCGCCGATGGCGCCTTCAAGGTGTTGCTGGCCGCTGTCTACATCGCCGGCGCTGCCCCGCTCGGCCGGCTACTCGGCACGCCTGCCTGGCTGATGGTCGTCTCGGGCGTGGCCCTGCTGATCGGCGGCGGGGTCGGGATCGGATACACACGCCGCCGGTCGATGCGCACCTACATGCGGCTCATGATCGCCTACGACAGCGGCTGGGTACTGGCGGCCCTGGCCGGCCTCCTGACGGCGTGGCAGGGCAGCGGCGCCGGTGGTGAAGTCTGGGTGGTCTACCAGACAGCCGCCCCCGTCGCGTTCACCGCACTGCTGATCGCTGCCGCCCCTGCGCAGACGGACTGAGCAGTTTCAGATGCTCTGCGCATCGGCCCTCAGACGCCGTGGCGGGGACGACTCGGGCTCCTTCGGAGCCGGCAGATCCGCACCCTGTCACCTGCGCTCGAGGACCCGAGCGATTCGCTGCTCAAGCCTGGTGCGGCAGTCCGGCCACTCCGCTGAGGTGATCGAAAAGATCGCGGAATCACGGAGAAGTCCATCCTCGCCAGGGGCCCACGACCGGGACCAGTTCCGCAGGACACCTTCGAGACGGGCGCCTACTCCTTCGATCGCAGCCCGACAACGGGTATTCCGTGCGTCCGTCTTCAAGTCGACACGCGCTACCCCCCAGCCCTCGAACGCGTGCCTGAACAACAAGTACTTGGCCTCGGTGTTCGTCCCGGTGCCTTGAGCCGACGCCGCAAGCCAGGTGAAACCGACCTCGATCGCGCACAGACCGTCTCCCGTCGGCCACAGCCGCGGATCCCAGAAGGCCGTGGCCCCGACCGCCCGCCCTGATACCCGATCCACCTGAGCGTACGGAGCAAGCTTGCCGTCAGCGGCGCGGGCGAGCTGGGCGTCGATGTATCCCTCGACCTCGGTGGCCTTCGGCACCCATGTGAACCCATACGAGCTGCGGTTCTCCTCTGCCGCCGCGGCCAAGTCCTCCGCATGCCGGTGACTGAGCGGCTCCAGGCGTACGACACTGCCCTCCAGAACCGGTCCCTCAAGCACGAAGTCCATTGATCACCACTCCAGTCTCTGCACCGATCGAACGCCCTGCCCCGCAGGCCCAAACCGCAGAGTTCCAGAGCCGACGCTCCAAGTCGCATGAATTACGCGGCACCGGAGAGACCCGGAAAGGCAGAGTGCTGAGGACGTTCGTCCGTAAGCAGCTGGGGAGTCAGCGCCGTGTGCCGGGACCCGTACGCCGACATGCAGGGTCACATACCGCGGTCCGGCCCGCTCCACGGCTCCGGCCGTTCGTCAGCGGTCATCGGAAGTCGGCGCAGCTGTACCGGGCCGGGGTAGAAGACGGAGGTATTGGGGCCCGCCATGTCTTCGCCGATGAGGTATCGGTAGAGCCATTCTGCGAAGCTCATTTCGAACTGAGCCCAGCCGCCTTCGCCGTCTTCAACCAGGAGCCGGGGGGCCGTATCGTCCACAGCCACGAGGAACAACGTCTCGCCTCGGTCGGTGCTCGCGATCTGCCACAGCCCGTTGCGGGTGCCGAAGCTCAACTCCGTGAGACCGAACAGCAGGCGAGGGTCCTCGTCCGGGTCGAGGTCGTGCCAGGAAACTTCGGACCAAGCGCGGATCGTGTCCCGTATCTCCTGGCCCAGATTCCAGCGTTCGGTCGCGGGGTGGTGCAGGTACAGGTGGCCGTTGAGCTGGATGGGAGCGTATGCGTCCACGACGGTCTGATAGTCGGTTGGCAGCCGGATGCCGAGTTCTGCGTGGAGCCGGTCCCAGGCGGGAGGGTTCGCATAACGGTTCTGGGCCGGGCCGAGCATCGCCATGGCGGCGGCCAGGTAGTCGGTCATGGCGTTCCTCACGCTGCCCCATCTTCCGCGACATCGCACAGCGTCCGGCCCGGATTATCACGCCGTGATAATTGTCGGCTCCCTCGAGACACCGAGGGCCGTGCCGAACTACTGGCGGTTGTGTTCGGCGGCCCGCTGCCGGAGTCGGTGACGATCTACCCGCCCTTCTTCACCGAGTACGGCCTGGGCACGAAGTTCGGGACGAACGTCTTCGTCAACCAAGGCTGCACCTTCATGGACCACGGCGGCATCAGCATCGGCGACAACGTCATGATCGCCCCGAAGGTCAGCCTCACCACCGGCGGCCACCCGCTGCCCCTGGCAGAGCGGCGCGCGTACGTCACCAGCGCCCCGATCGTGATCGAGGACGACGTCTGGATCGGCGCGGCCGCTGTGGTCACGCAGGGTGTGACCATCGGCGCCGGAGCGGTCGTGGCCGCCGGTGCGGTCGTCACCGGCGACGTGCCGGCCCGCACCCTGGTCGCGGGCGTGCCCGCCCGAGTGGTCAAGGGCATCGACTGCTGACCCGTGATGTCCTCCGCCTCGACGGCCGGTCACCCCGGGCTCCTCCTGCAAGTACGCGTGCACGTGGCTCGGGGAGGGGCTGCTCAGCGGAAGGCGGCGACATTCTCCAGGACCCACTGACGGAACGGCCTGGCGGCGGTTCCGGTGACCCTTGAGACCGTGTCGCGCACCGTCAGCAGTTCGTCGTTGACGTCCCCGCCCGTCAGATCCAGCACCGCGTCCGCGGCCTCGGCTCCCAAGAACGTGGACATGTGCCGGTGGGCCTCCGCCCGGCCGATCTCCGCGAACGGCACCTCCCGTCCCAAGGCCGCCGCGATGGCCTCCACCTGTTGCCGAGCCGTCACACGCTCCGGGCCGGTCAGCGCATACGTCCGCCCCTGGTGACCGGGCTCGGTCAACGCCACTCGCGCCACCGCCGCGATGTCCGCAGGGTGAATCGTGGGCAGCCCGGTGTCCGCGTACGGCACACGGACCTCTTGGCGCGCACGGACCGACTCCGCCCACCACAGGGCATTCGAGGCGAACTGCGTCGGCCGCAGAACCGTCCAGGCCATGCCGCTGCCCTTGAGCAGCCGCTCGACAGCCAGGTTCTCGCGGGCAGGGCCCAGATCCGGATGCGTCTGGACGGTGATGGAGGACACGAGCACCACATGCTCGACAGCCGCCTGCCGGGCGGCGTCGAGGATGTCGGCATCAGGGCCCATCCGCGACACGAGAAACAGCGAGCGCACCGCGTCCAGCGCGGGCTTCAGGGAAGCCATGTCGGCGAAGTCGCCCTCACTCACCTCCACCCCTTCCGGGAACGAGGCCCGCGCGGCGTCACGGGTGAGCCCCCGCAGCGGCCCGGCACCGCACGCGTGCAGCTCATCGAGCAGAGCACTTCCTACGTTCCCGGTGGCACCCGTTACGAGAATCACGCGTCTGCTCCAGTCGTCAGGTGATCGGCCGTCAGGTGATCAGCCGGAGAAGACGCTAGAACTTCAACCATGCTTGAGGTCAAGAAGATCGCTGGCAAGGCGCCTGCTTCAGCAGCGTCCAGCCGGGATTATCACGCCGTGATAATCACCTGCCGCAGCCGTCCGTGATGCTCCCGCTGGTTCTCGTGCGGAGAAACGATCCGACTCTGGAGTCGGATCGTTTCAAGTCTCGACCAGGCGCGGTGCCGAGGCAGACGTGGCAGACGTGGCACAGTACGAATGACGAGAGAGGCGCGAGAGACCGTTGAGTCTCTCGCGCCTCTCTCGACTGGTGCGCTTGCTCAGCCGGTCGGTCGGTTCAGCAGGGGAACCACGACCTGACGCGCAGTTGCCGCCTCGCCCAGACGGAAGAACTTCACCTGCCCCATGGTGTGGGTGCACTCCAGATAGCCGGCCGCCTCGAGCTCGCGCCGTGCCCGGGAGAAGTGCGGTGCGGGTACGCCGATCAGCTCGGCCAGCTCGGCCGCGGTGCGCTCGACGCTGTTGTCCAGGCCGCCCAGGATCGCGTAGGTCATCAGCACGTTCTGCTTCAGGTGCGAGAGATCGCTTATGCGCGCCTGCAGGGCTTCGAGCTCTGGGTATGGACTGTTGCGTGCCATGGTCAGGCCCTTCGTCGCTGCGCCGGACGGCCCGGCAGGGTCGGCAGGTGGTAGGCGGCTGCCTCTTCGGATTGTTCCCGTCCGGAGAGACTGGAGACGATGTGCGGAGTCACCCGGTACTTGATGGTCCGGCCGATCACATCGGCCACCAGGAGCATCTTGTGCTCGGCGAGCTTCTTGGCCATCCTCCTCGTCGCCTGCGGGGTCAGTCCGAGGAAGTCGGCGGCCTCCACTGCTGTGGCACCACCCTTCCCGTTGTACGTCATGATCCCGCAGTAGAAGAACAGCCGAAACTCGTTACCGGTGATTCCTGAATCAGCCGCGAGCATGGCAAGGACTCGTTCGAAGCTGAACTGCCCGTGCCGGCCGCCGAAGGCGTAGGACCGGCGTGGGGCGCCCTCGTCCTCTGGTTCCAGCAGCTCGTGGACCTCACCAGTCGCGGTGTTGACCAGCGCACGGCTGCGTCCACTGCGGCCCTGATTTGGCACTTGCGACCCCTGACCTGGGCTTTGTCTCTGACAACCGCGACATTACCACTGGCGACATGTCGTGTGGGGTAACCGAAGGAACCCGGCGTTTCCTTCACATACCCGTACCGACATGTCGCTGAGGGTCGTCGAAGGAATCCTGAGGTTCCTTCGACGACCTACTGCGTCATGTCGCCATAGGTCGTCGAAGGAACCGCCCGGTTCCCTCGATGACCACTGACGACATGACCACTGACGACATGTATCGGCATCCTAGTGTGCTCATATCGGCATCTCAGAGTGCCGATATCGGCATCCCTCGGTACCGATCCACCAGGTGTTTCCGCAGGTCAAAGCGTCGCGGAGGCTACGCACTCTCCATACAGGGGAAGGAACCCTGCAAAGGAACCCTCCGTACGGGCTGCCCTGCGGTACTCGCGCAAGCGCTCCGTTCCTCGGGGTGCCCCTCTGCCCGTAGGTTCTCCTCAGCACGGTGCCACTTTCCGAGCTCAGCAGTTACACAGCGTGGCGGAGGTTCGGGGTGGGTTCTCAGGCATACGCGCGCCGGCTCGGGAGTCTGCAGGTATCGCCCTGGCTGGCTTTCGCTGGCTGGGGGTGTCTGAGCGCGATGGTTGGCAACGCAAGGCAGGAGTCGGGAAAGCCGGGAAGCCTGCCCGGCGTACTTCTGGAGTCCGTCGCTAGGCTCCGGGTCCATGATCAGTGATACGGGGTTCACCTGCGGGTGCTGCGGGGCCCATCATCCGGAGCTGCCGATGAACTACACGGCCGATGCTCCTGCTGTGTGGGATCCGGCTTTCGCCGATGCCGACGACTGCCTGCTGACCGCGGATCAGTGTGTGGTCCTCGGTCAGCACTACTTCGTCAAAGGTCTGATCGAGATACCGGTCAGTGGCAGTGACGAGGTGTTCTCCTGGGAGGTCTGGGTCTCGCTCAGCCGAGAGAGCTTCTCCCGGGCCTCGGATCTGTGGAACAGGCCCGGCCGTGAGGCCGAGGAGCCGTACTTCGGTTGGCTCACCACCGACCTTCCGGTGTACCCGACGACGACCCTCAACCTGAAGACGCACGTCCATACCCGCCCGGTGGGCGAGCGCCCCTTCGTCGAGCTGGAGCCCACCGATCATCCCCTCGCCGTCGAGCAGCACACGGGAATCAGCCTCGACCGCGTGTGGGAGATTGCGTCGGCCGTACTCCACGCCCGCAACGGCGAGCAGCAGTAATGGCTGACCGGCCCGTATCGCCCGTCCCGGTCGCGCCCGCCGGCCTGAGCCGCAGAGCCCAGTGGTTCATCGAGACGGAAGGCGTCCGCGTCTGCCGGCGGGACGTCGAACGGCACCGCGACGTATGGCTGGGGCACGGGATCCCTGTCGCGGAGATCGACCGCGCCGCTGCCTTCCAGGACCGCTGGGGCGGCCTTGCCCTGCCACCGGCCCCGTTCTACGAGGGCGGTCCGCGCGTCTTGGCCGCCGGCTGTCCCTCGGGGACGCCTACGGAAGGCTGGTCGTTCCGGGCAGGGGACTGCCGGGTGTCCATGGCTTACGGATTCATGATCGGCCCCGACGGTGCGTTCGGCATCGACGCCGACCGCTGGACACCCCTGCATGCCGGCACAGACGGATGGGTGGAATCCCTGGCCCTCGCCGCCCATGCCCGCCGGTGGGCCACGACCGTCACGAGGGTCAAGCGCGAGGCCGTCGACTCACTGGATCTCGATGGATTCGAGCCGGTCCCCGAAGTACAAGGAGTGACCGACACCTGGTGGCGGGGCAAGGACTCCCTCATCGCCGTGTACCGAGGCGAGGCCGAGGGCCTCGACGCCCCGCAATGCCTCGAAGCACACGTCTACAGCGGCCTCGACAAGTGGGGCCTCTACGGCGGCTGAGCCACGGGCACCGGTCCTGGGCCCTGAGACCTACTGGACAGGCCGACCCAAGCTGCCGGTCGGCCTGAGCCGGGCGTTAGCCTCGGCGCATGATCCCTGTACGGCCTCCAAAGGTGATCACGCGCCACCGTGGCGGGTCGATATGCGGGTACGTCCTGAACTCCGGCGAGCTCGGCACGCTGGAGCCCGTCGCGGTGTTCCGGCCGCGACCCGGTGACGAGGTGGTGGAGTCGGCGGTCTGGCCCGGCCTCGATCGAGTCGTGTACGTGACGCTGAACAGCGTTGTCTGCCTGACACGCGCCGGTGAGCAGGTGTGGACGGGGGAGTTCGAACCGCACTCGGACGAGAGCCATGGCCACTGGCCCGGCTGTGCGCTCGCTCTGAACGGCCGGAGCGTGTGGGTCTACCGACCGGACGCGATGGCAGGACGAGGGAACGCCGACCAGTGGGTCGTGCACGACGCCGACAGCGGGGCCGTCCTGGTCCGACGGGAGCTGGAGACGGCCGGGCACGGTGCCGGCCATCACGTACACCCCGTTGACGGCAGTATCTACCTCGACGTCGGTGAGGGCCAGGACGGCTCCGTCGTCTTCAGGGCTTTGGCCGAGGCGGACGGTGAGCCGGCATTCGTGACGGTGCCATGGGAGGACCGGTGTCTGATCGACCTGGCGCCGGACGGGCAGCAGGCCATGACCGTCGACCACGGACAGGCGGACGTCGCCTTCCATCGCCATCCCACCGGGGAGGTGCTCTTCACCTTGCCCGTCGAAGCCTTCGGATACGACCCGGACGAGACGTTCGTGGAATGGAGCGGCGGCTATCTGACCCCGGACCTGGCCGTCGTCACGCTGGGCGGTGAAGGCCAGGACGAGGACGAGGACGAGTGGTTCCGCTACCACCTTGTCGACGTGCGCACCGGCACGGTCAGGGGCGAAATCACCGTCGAGGTGTCCAGCCCGTACGAACTGGTGCCCCTGGGCGACAGCACCTGGCTCACAGACGGACCAGACGGCAACCCCGTACGCTGGTCGTGCTCCCCCTAGCCTCCCGGCACCGGATTATCACGCCGTGATAATTGCCTGCCGCAGCAGATCCGTGAAGTCCCCGCTGCTTCACTCATGGAGAAACGATCCGACTCCAGAGTCGGATCGCTTCACGGCATCGCCCCTTCAGCTGCCGACGGCTCGCAGGTGACGTCCGGCCTGACCTCGGTCCTCGAAAAGTGCCGGGTTGAGCCGGTAGTGCTTGGCGCTTCCCACACTGCCGGTCACCTCCAGCCAGCCCGCCTCGAGCAGTTCCTTCCGGGTCCGGGACAGCACCGGTGGTGTCATTCCCGCCGTGGCGGCCAGTGTGCTGGCCTTGATCATCACCGTGCCGTCGGGACGTTGCTCCGAGGACGCGTAGAGCATGACGACGATGCGCTGGTTCGGGCTGAGGACCCGTCCGGTCTTCTTCAGCAGGTACTGCACGTCTGCCGCGTCGTGAATCCTCATCAGGCCTCGCCCTTCTTCCCACGCCGACGGACACGGGGCTCGCGCACCCTGGTCTCCGGAGGGTTCCAGTCCTTCACGGCCTCGCGGTGGGCGAAGCCGGTACCGATGAATGCAAGGTAGGGCGTGCACCTGTAGAAGGTGGTCCGCCCGAGCCCGCCCGCCTCGACAAGCAGCCGAGCCCGCTTGAGCACTTTCACCGCCCTCGACAGAGCATCCGGGCTCATGCCCAGCTCCTCAGCGATGGCGGACCCCGTACGCATGACGGCTTCCTCGCTCGTCTCCGTGGCGAACCAGTACCAGACGAGGACGCGAAACTCCCGGTCGGTCAGGCCCGAGGCCGCCGAGGCGAGTTCCCGGCCCTTGCGGATGCCCACGTTGATGTGAGCTCCGTCGAACGCGTAGTTGGCGCGGTGTACCTCCTCGAACTCTCCCGTGTCCTGATCGACCAGGGCGAGGATCTTTCGCGCCTGCTCTGCCATGTGGGGGCCGTCCCTGCACGTCGGTATGGGGGCGGTAGGCGATCAGCCTCTGGGGAACGGATCACTTACCGGGAAGAGCATTACCACATTGCTAAGCGATCCCGCTGCACAGTCGGATCGGTGTGCGATGTGCACAGATGGCAGACGTGTGCACATAGCTAAGTGATCCGATTCCAGAGTCGGATCAATCCGATCCTGGAGTCGGGTTGATCCGACTCTGGAATCGGGTAACCCGACTCCAGGATCGGCAT
>NZ_CP101137.1:7427500-7680776 GCF_028473745.1 Streptomyces sp. M92 | reverse complement strand
CCGGCCGCCGGACCGCCCTGGGCGCTGCGCGTGCTGCGGGACGCGGTGACCGTCGCCGTCCACGACGGCCGGCCCGCCGACGCGGTCGCCTACCTGCGCCGGGCGCTGGACGAGCCGCTCGCCGACGACCTGCGGCAGCGGCTGCTGACGGAACTGGGCTCCCTGGAGTACGCGTCGGCCGACGCCCCCGCCGCCATCGCGCGCCTCGCCGAGGCCCAGCACCTGCCGGCCGAACCCCGCAACCGGGTCCGTACGGCCGTCGCCCTCGGTACCGCCCTCGCGGCCCGCGGGGAGATCCGTACGGCCATGGACGTACTGCGCCGCACGGAGGGCCGGCTGTCCGGGCACCCGGGTCTCGCCCGCACCGTGCAGGCCGCCGGAGCGCTGCTGTCCGACGAGGACCTGGCGACCCGCCAGGAGGTGTACCGGTCGCTGTGCGAGACCGGCGAGCACACGCCGGAGGTGCTGGGCACCGCCGGGCAGGTGCTGCTGGTGCGGTACGGGGCGACCGCCGGGCTGATCTCGGCCGAGGAGGCGATGACGCGCGTACGGGCCCTGCTCGCACTGCCCGGCGACCCGCTGGCGGAGCCCTTCCTGCTGGGTACGGCCGCCGCGGTCGCCCAGTGGGCGGACGAACTCGACGAGGCGGAACGGCTCGTGGAGCGCGGGCTGGCCGGGCAGCACCCCGCGCTGCTGCACCCGATGCAGCACGCCCTCCTCAACACCCGCGCCGACATCGCCGCCGCCCGCGGCGACCACGCCCGCCTGCTCGCCGACGACCGGCGCGGCGACACGGAGGCCTCCCGCACCGGGCCCACCAACCGGGACGCGCACGCCCTGATGGCGCTCGTCCACACCGGGCGCACCGAGGAGGCCGGACGGCTCGCGCACGCCTTCGACCTGCGCCGGGCGCCGGAGGGCTGGGAGGTGAACCGCTTCCTGTACGCGCGGGGCGTGCAGCGGGCCGCCGCCGGGGACCTGGTGGGAGCGGTGCACGACTTCCTGGAGTGCGGGCGGCGGCAGACGGCCCGTGACGTGGTCAGTCCCGTCGTCACCCCGTGGCGGACGGCGGTCGCGGAGTGCCGGCTGGCGCTGGGCGGCGGCCAGGACGCGCTGGCCCTGGCGACGGAGGAACTGCGGCTGGCCCGGGTGTGGAACACCCCGCGCACGGTGGGCCGCGCCCTGCGCGTGCTGGGCACCGCGACCGGCGGACGGCGCGGCCTGGAGCTGGCCGAGGACGCCGTACGGACCCTGCGGGAGGCACCCGTCGACACCGGCACGGAGCTGATCGAGGCGCTGCTCGCCCAGGGCCGCCAGCTCCTCGCCGCCGGTGAACGCGGCCGCGCCCGGAGCCGGCTGCGCGAGGCGGCGGAACTGGCCGAACGCAAGGGTGCCGTACGGCTGCTCGCCCTGGCGGGGCAGGCCCTGCGGGACAGCGGCGCCCGGAGTCCGGCGACCGCCGGGACCGGCTCCGGGGCGCTGACCGGCAGCGAGCGCCGGATCGCCGAACTGGCCGCCGCCGGCCGCACCAACACCGAGATCGCCGACCTGCTCCACCTGGCCCGGCGCACCGTGGAGACCCACCTGACCAGCACGTACCGCAAGCTCCGCATACGCCGCCGCACCGAACTCCCGGCCGCCCTGGGGTCCGCCCGGCCCCCCGAGGCCTGCCCGGTCACACGTGACTGAAGCCCTCCTCCGGCGCACACGGGCGCGCCCCGCGCTCACGGAAGCGCGGCCACCGTCCTGTGGACCGGGACGGACGCCAGGCCCTTGTCCGGGACGCGAACCGGCGCCGAGTCCCGCCACCCACCTCACCCGCCCCGCCCGCGGTTCACGGCGTGAGGCCCCTCCCCCGGCACCGACCCTCATCCTCGCCGGAGCGGGACGGGCCGGCGCTGAGGGGAGCCGGGCCGGGCCGTCGGCGGCGCCCGGGGGCGGTCGGTGTCGAGCCCCGTCCAGCGGCCGCCCGCGAGTTCACGGCGCCACGCTCGCCCGCCAGGAGCGATCCCGTTCCCCACCCCGAGCAGTGCGCGGCGGAGCCGCGGCCGGTCGCGTGCGGTGGTCGCCCGGCGATCGCCGACGGCTCACCGCGTGCGCAGCAACCGCCCGATCTCCAACTGCTCCGTCTCCAGCGGGTCGCCGTCCTCGACGTTCCACAGGCAGTTCTGCAGGACGCGGCCGAGGCTCCAGGCGCGGGCCCGTTCCCGGTCGAGACCGAGGATGTCGGTCATGGCGTCGAAGCGCCACAGGGTCTCGTCCGGGTCGTAGCGGTTGTCGAGGGCAGGCAGCAGGTCGAAGGCGGGGTCGCCGGCGAGCGGTTTGGGGTCGATGGCCAGCCACGGGGCGCGGTCGGAGCCGAGGACGTTGTCGTAGTGCAGGTCCCAGTGGAGCAGCCGGTCGCCCGGCTCGTCCACGACCTCCCGCACGGCGGCCGCGCAGTCGGCGACCAGGCGCCGGTCCGCGGGGTCGGGGATGCGCTCCAGGGTCCCCGGCGTCCGCTCCAGCATGCCCCGCGCGATGTCCCCGAGGCGGCGCAGGCCGGGCGGTGCCTCGGCGGCGGTGAGGTGGGCGAGCAGCCGGGCGATGACCTGGACGGCCTCGCGGGAGCCCGCGACGTGACCGAGCGTGCGGGCCGGGTCCAGCCGCTCCAGCAGCATGGTGCCGGTGGCCGGGTCGTGGTCCAGCAGCCGCACCGCGCCGTCGCCGTCCCACCGGCGCAGGGCGA
Organism: Streptomyces sp. M92; assembly: GCF_028473745.1. Classification (NCBI taxonomy): domain Bacteria; kingdom Bacillati; phylum Actinomycetota; class Actinomycetes; order Kitasatosporales; family Streptomycetaceae; genus Streptomyces; species Streptomyces sp. M92. The sequence goes on along the minus strand of NZ_CP101137.1, from coordinate 7,678,048 downwards.
CGGGCTCGCCCTCGGTCTCCGCGTCGAGGAGCTGGAGCTTGAGTACGGCCGGGGCGCCGTCGCCGCGCACCACGGGCAGCACGAGGGCGGCCCAGCCGTGCATGGCGGGCCCGTCGAGGCGCAGCTCCCACCGGTCCAGGAACTCGGCCGCCAGCGCGGGCAGCGCGTCGACGAAGGCGCGGCCCGCCTCTCCGTTGTACTTCCTCTGCGAGGCCGCCAGCGCGTCCGGAACGTCGATCACGTCGGCCGACGCTACCGGCGTCCGGCGCCGCGGTCACCCGGATATCGGGCCGCCGGAAGCGTCCCGCGCCGGGAAATTCAACGGATTCCGAAGCAGACATCCCCCGCCCACCAGGGCTAACGTCCTGGCCATGAGCAGCCCGAGCAGCGGCGTCGTGAACGGCGGCATCTCCTACTGGTACGCGGACGACGGGCTTCCGGCGACGGTCCGGGAGCCGCTCGACGGTGACGCGTCGGCCGACGTGGTGATCGTCGGCGGCGGATACACGGGCCTGTGGACGGCCTACTACCTCAAGAAGGCCGCGCCCTTCCTGCGGATCACCGTCCTGGAGCAGAAGTTCTGCGGCTACGGCGCCTCCGGCCGCAACGGCGGCTGGCTCTACAACGGGATCGCGGGCCGCGACCGGTACGCCAGGCTCCACGGCCACGAGGCGGCCGTGCGCCTCCAGCGGGCGATGAACGACACCGTCGACGAGGTGATCCGCGCCGCCGGGGCCGAGGGCATCGACGCCGACGTCCACAAGGGCGGCGTGCTCGAGGTGGCGTGCACACCGGCGCAGGCGGCCCGGCTGAAGGCGTTCCACGAGGCCGAGCTGGCGTACGGCGAGAAGGACCGGGAGCTGTACGGCGCCCGCGAGACGGCCGAGCGGATCCGCGTCGCCGGCGCCGTCGGCTCCGCCTGGACCCCGCACGGCGCTCGCCTGCACCCGGTGAAACTGGTCAAGGGCCTCGCGGCGGCCGTCGAACGCCTCGGTGTCACCGTCCACGAGTCGACGCCGGTCACGGAGATCACCCCCCGGCACGCCACGACTCCCTACGGCACCGTCCGCGCACCCCACGTCCTGCGCTGCACCGAGGGCTTCACCGCCTCCCTCAAGGGCCAGAAGCGCACCTGGCTGCCCATGAACTCCTCGATGATCGCCACCGAGCCGCTCACCGACGAGCAGTGGGAGTCGGTCGGCTGGGCGGGCCGCGAGACCCTCGGCGACATGGCGCACGCCTACATGTACGCCCAGCGCACCGCCGACGGCCGGATCGCGCTGGGCGGGCGCGGAGTGCCGTACCGCTTCGGCTCCCGCACCGACAACGACGGCACCACCCAGGCGGCGACCGTCGACGCGCTGCGCGAGATCCTGGTCCGCTTCTTCCCCGCCCTCGCCGGGCTCCGGATCGAGCACGCCTGGTCGGGCGTCCTCGGCGTGCCCCGCGACTGGTGCGCCACCGTCACCCTGGACCGCTCGACGGGTCTCGGCTGGGCGGGCGGCTACGTCGGCTCCGGTGTCGCCACCGCCAACCTCGCCGCCCGCACCCTGTGCGACCTGGTCCTGCGGGACTCCGGCCAGGGCGGCCGCACCGACCTCACCGGCCTGCCCTGGGTGAACCACCGGGTGCGCCGCTGGGAGCCGGAGCCGCTGCGCTGGCTCGGCGTGCAGGGCATGTACGCCGTCTACCGCGAGGCCGACCGGCGCGAACGCGTCACGCACAGCGCCGGTTCCTCCCGGCTGGCGCGGATCGCGGACCGGGTGTCCGGCCGGAGCTGACGCACGTCGCGGGGGCCCCGCGTGGCGGGGCCCCCGCGACATCCCCTAGGCCACCGGTTCCGGCACCGGCCGGTCGGCCGGGGTGCCGTGCTTCGGGGCCTTCGCCGTCACCATCAGGCCCGCGACCAGGGCCGCCAGCAGCATGATGCCGGCGGCCAGCCAGATGGCGACCGTGTAGCCGTGGACGATGCCCTCCCGCACGACCTGCTCCCGCTGGGCCGGGTCGGAGAGGTGGGAGGTGATCCAGGAGGCGCTGGTGCTGGTCGCGACGGTGTTGAGCAGGGCCGTGCCGATCGAGCCGCCCACCTGCTGCGAGGTGTTGACCGTCGCCGAGGTCACGCCGGAGTCCTGCGGGGCGACCCCGGCGGTCGCGGTGGAGAAGACCGGCATGAAGGTCAGGCCCATGCCGAGGCCCATCAGGATCAGCGCGGGCAGGATCTCGGAGGCGTACGCCGAGTCCACGGTCATCTGGGTGAGGACCACCATGCCGCCGGAGGCGAGGAGCATGCCGGGGACCATCAGCATGCGCGGGCCCACGTGGCGCAGCAGCCGGGCCGAGATCTGCGTGGAGCCGATGACGATCGCCGCGGTCATCGGCAGGAACGCCAGGCCGGTCTTCACGGGTGAGTACCCGAGGATCTCCTGGAGGTAGTACGTCATGAACAGGAACATCCCGAACATGCCGATGACGGCCAGCATCATGGTCAGGAAGCACCCGGCGCGGTTGCGGTCCTTGATGACGTGCAGCGGCAGCAGCGGCACCGGCGCCCGGGTCTGCCACCACACGAAGACCGCGAGGAGGACGACGCCCGCGGCGAACAGCGCCAGCACCAGCGCGTCGGTCCAGCCGCGCGGCTGCGCCTCGCTGAAGCCGTAGACGAGGGCGACCAGCCCGCCGCAGCCCAGCAGCACGCCGGGCACGTCGAGGCGGGCGCCGGGCCGGCCGGGGCGGGTGTGCAGCAGGGCGAAGGCGCCGATCACGGCGGCGACGGCGACGGGAACGTTGACGTACAGGCACCAGCGCCAGTTCAGGTACTCGGTGAGCACGCCGCCGACGATGAAACCGACCGCGGCGCCGCTGGCCGCGAGCGCGCCGTAGATGCCGAAGGCCTTCCCGCGCTCCTTGGGGTCCGTGAAGGTCGTCGTCATCAGGGACAGCGCGGACGGCGCGAGGACCGCGGCGAAGACGCCCTGGAGGGCGCGGGCGCCGAAGAGCATCGCCGGGGTGGTGGCGGCGCCGCCGATCGCGGAGGCGACGGCGAAGCCGATCAGCCCGATGACGAAGGTGCGTTTGCGGCCCACCAGGTCCGCGATCCGCCCGCCGAGCAGCAGCAGTCCGCCGAAGGCGAGGGTGTAGGCGGTGATCACCCACTGCCGGTTGCCGTCGGACATGCCCAGGTCGCGCTGGGCGGAGGGCAGCGCGATGTTCACGATGGTCGCGTCCAGTACGACCATCAGCTGGGCCAGGGCGATCACCACCAGTCCCCACCAGCGGCGGGGGTCGGCTTCCGCGGGCGCGGCCGGCTCACCTGTCCGGGGGGCACTCATCTGGCCAGAAGACCACGAATCGGGTCGTACCGCATCCGCGTGAGGGCTGGGCCGGCGGTTGATTGGGCGGCAGCCGAAAGGCCGGACGGAGGCCTCAGGCATGCTTGAGATCAAGCTCGCGCCTGCCCAGTGCCAGCGACACCGCCGTCAGCGCGCTGTTGAACGACACCTCCGACAGCAGCCCCGGCGCGGCCACCTGGTCACCGGCGAGGTAGACCCCGTCGCCCCGGTCGACGGAGGGCCGGTCGCGCCACGTGCTGCCCGGCAGGTCCACGGCCCCGGTACGGCCGTTCGCGACCGCCTCCCGCCGCCAGGTCAGCCGCTCGCGCCAGCCGGGGAAGCCCAGGTCGAGCAGTTCCTCGGCGCGGGCGGTGCCGTCGGCCTTGGACTCGCCGGGCGCGATGGGGATCTGTCCCTGGATCAGCTGCTCGCCCGCCGGTGCCAGGGTGCGGTCCTGCGCGGTGAACCGCTCGATCCAGCCCGGCGCGTCCAGGTCCGAGACCGCGAAGGCGTCACCGCGCCGGGTCCGTACGGCCAGGTCGACCAGCGTGGTGCGCCCGCTCGGCCAGGTCAGCGAGGCGTCCCCCAGCAGGCGGCGGGCGGCGTCCAGGGAGGTGGCCACGACCACGGGGGTGTCGGTCGGGACCGTGTCGACGCGGGAGAGGGTCTCCATCCGGACGCCGAGGTTCCAGGCCAGGGCGGCCATCCGGTCGATCACGCCCGCCCAGCCGCCGCGCGGGTAGTGCGCCTCCGGCGGCAGTTTGGCGGCCCGGCGCAGCCGCTCCTGCACGAAGGCGGCGGACAGCGAACCGGGGTCGTGGTGGAAAAGGGCGACGGCGCAGTAGTGGGCGGCGGCCCGCGCGCCCTCCTCGCCCGCGATTCCCGACGCCCAGGTCAGGAAGTCGCTGTCCACGGGCGCCCGCCCCGCGCCCCGGCGCAGCAGCTTGAGCATGGCGAACGGCGGGGTGCGGCGCAGCACGCCCTTGTGGCGCAGCCGCAGCCGGGCCCCCTCCAGCGGCGGGATCGGCGCCAGCGGACCGATCAGGCCTCGCTGCTTGAGCCACGACCAGTGCGGGCCGCCGTTGTAGAGGGCGTGCGGACCGTCGTTGGTGCGGTAGGGGCCGTCGGCCGTCCGGGCCCGTCCGCCGAGCGTGTGGTGGGCCTCGTGCACGGTGACCTTGGCGCCCGCCTCGGCGGCGGTGATGGCCGCGGTCAGTCCGGCGAAGCCGCCGCCGATGACGGTGATGCGATGCATGGCTGTGGTTCTCCCTCGGGTCGGGGACGCCTGCGTGGTGCCTGTCCGTGAGTACGACGCCGCCGGGGGCGCCGAATGTGACATGCGGGCGTCCGCGCGGGCCGGGGCGGTCGGCCGGGGCGGACGGCCGGGTCGGTTGTCAGTGGCGGGGTGCAGCATGGGGGCATGGTGAGGAGAGCGGCGGGCGGTGGCGGTGCGGGTGCGGGTGCGGGGCCGGGTACGGCGAAGGTGCGGGCGGCCCGCCGCCCCGAGCTGCGGCTGCCGCCCCTGGAGCCGTACGACGGCGGCGGGCTGGCACCGGACGGGGACTACGACGGGCTGGAGTTCCGCGAGGCGGACTTCGCGGGCCAGGACGGCGCGGGCGCCCGCTTCATGGACTGCTCGCTGACGGGCTGCGCGCTGGACGAGACGTCGATGCCCCGCGCCCGGCTGCTCGACTCCGTCCTCGACGGCGTCCGGGGCGTCGGGACGAATCTGGCCGAGGCCACCCTGCGCGACGTCGAGCTGCACGACGCCCGTCTGGGCGGCACCCAGCTGCACGGCGCCGTGCTGGAACGGGTCCTGGTCCGCGGCGGCAAGATCGACTACCTGAATCTGCGCCGGTCCCGGCTCAAGGACGTGGTCTTCGAGGGCTGCGTCCTCGTCGAGCCGGACTTCGGGGGCGCCCGCCTGGAGCGGGTCGCGTTCGTGGACTGCGCCCTGAAGGAGGCGGACTTCAGCGCGGCGTCCCTCACGGACGTCGACCTGCGCGGCGCCGCCCCGCTGGAGATCGCCCGGGGCGTGGACCGCCTCTCCGGCGCGGTGATCAGCCCGGCCCAGCTGCTGGACCTGGCGCCGGTCCTGGCGGCGGAGCTGGGGGTGCGGGTACTGGCGGAGGAGTAGTCCGGCCTGGGAGCAGTGCGGCCGGGACGCTCAGGAGACGCGCGGGAAGCGGGCCTGGAGCGTCCAGATCGCCGGGTTGTCCGCCAGGTCCTCGTGCATGTCGGTGAGGTCGGCGATCAGGTCGTGCAGGAAGTCCCGGGCCTCCCGGCGCAGTTCGGCGTGGGAGAAGGACAGCGGGGGCTCGTCCGCCGGCACCCACTCCGCCTCGATGTCGACCCAGCCGAAGCGGCGCTCGAAGAGCAGGCGGTCGGAGGACTCGGTGAAGTCCAGCTCCGCACGCTGCGGCCGGGCGGCCCGGGAGCCCGCCGGGTCCCGGTCGACGCGCTCCACGATGTCGCACAGCGCCCACGCGAAGTCGAGCACCGGCACCCATCCCCAGGCTGTGGACAACTCCCGGTCCGCCTTGGTGTCGGCGAGGTACACGTCCCCGCAGAACAGGTCGTGCCGCAGGGCACGGACGTCCGCGCGGCGGTAGTCCGTCTGCGGCGGGTCCGGGAAGCGGGTGGAGAGGGCGTAGCCGATGTCGAGCACGCAGGAGATGGTGTCACGGCGGCGGACCGGGCGCGCCGTCGCGGGCCCCCGCGGGCGCCGGGGGCGTCGGATAGGTTGCCCGGCGTGATCATCACCCCGCTCCCCCTCACCCCCGACCGGGACATCCCCGGCCCCCTCCTCACCGAACTCACCGCCCTCTACGCCTCCAACCACGCTTTCCACGCGCTCGGCGGCGACTTCCCCGACCCGGACGACATCCGTCCGGAGCAGGTGGCGGCGGCGCTGGCCGACGAGTTGGCGCGGCCGGGCGCCGAGGCGCTGCTCGCCCGGGACGCGGGCCGGCTGGTCGGCGTCGCGGTCACCCTCGCCCGGCACCCCGACCCGGCCGACCCGGACCCCTGGATCGGGCTGCTGATGATCGACGCCGACCTGTGGGGGCAGGGGCACGGCCGCCGGCTCGCGAACCTCGTCGAGGACCGCTTGCGCGCCGCGGGCCGCACCGCGGTGCGCCTCGCCGTCCTCGACTCCAACACCGGGGGCCTCGCCTTCTGGAACGCCCTCGGCTACACGGCCGTGGACCACCGCCGGGACCACGCCCTCGGCCGGCCCTGCACGGTGCTGCGCCGCCCGCTGGACAGCGACCGGCCGCGCACCCCGCGCCGCGCCGCCCGGTTCGCCGTGCTCGACCCCCAGGGAGCGGTCTTCCTCTTCCGCTACGACAACACCGAGGTCGGCGTGTACTGGGCGATGCCCGGCGGCGGCCTGGAGGCGGACGAGAGCCCCCGCGAGGGCGCCCTGCGCGAGGTGCGCGAGGAGACCGGCTGGACCGACCTGGAGCCCGGCCCGCTGCTGTGCACCTGGGAACACGACTTCACCCACCCGAGCGTCGGCCCCGTCCGCCAGTACGAGCACATCTACGTCACCCGCGGGCCCCGCCGCGAACCCACCGGCCCGCACCTCGCCGCCTCCCACGCCCAGGACGGCATTCTCACCTGGAGGTGGTGGACCCGCGAGGAACTCGCCGACTCCCCCGACCCGCTCTGGCCCCCGGACCTGGCCCGGCTGCTCGACGCGTTCGAGGCACCCGAGGCGTCCGAGGCGCCGGGGGAGTGAGGCGGGAGGGACGGAGCCGGCCGCTCACGGGCTGTCCGGCCTGCCGTCCCCGTACAGCCAGTCCTCCCAGATCGCCGTGAAGTCCTCGTCGGGCGCCGACTTCTCCACGTAGGCGGTGAAGTCCTCGGTGGCCGCGTTGCCGTGGCGGTGCTCGGCGGCCCAGCCCCGCAGGAGGCCCGGGAACGCCTCGTCGCCGACCGCCTGGCGGATCTTGTGCAGGACCATCGCGCCGCGCTGGTAGACCGGGCTCGCCGAGATGTGCTCCGCGTCGGGCGGCTCGGCGGGCGGGAACGCCCAGATCGAGGCGTTCGCGTCCGCGTCGTCGTAGTAGGTCCCGTCGTAGAGCGCGTCGAAGGTCTCCTGGGCGGTGTCGCCGCCCTGGTCCTCCTGCCACAGCCACTCGGCGTAGGTGGCGAAGCCCTCGTTGAGCCACATGTCGCGCCAGGTCTCAGGGCTGACGGAGTTGCCGTACCACTGGTGCGCGAGCTCGTGGACGAGCAGGACGGTGTCGGGGGCGCCGGGGAAGTACGGCCGGTTCTGCGTCTCCAGGGCGTACCCGGCGTCCGCCACGCGGTCGACGATCGCACCGGTGGAGGAGAAGGGATACGGGCCGAAGTTCTCCACGGCCCACTCCATGACCTCGGGAATCCGCCCCAGCACCTCGCGGCTCGCCCCGGCCTGCCGCGGATCGACGGCCGTGTGGACCGGCAGCCCGGCGTCGGTGGTGAAGCGTTCCGTCTCCCATTCGCCGACGGCGACCGTCACGACGTGGCTCGCCATCGGCTCTCCGACGTGCCAGGTGGACGTCGTACGGCCGCCGTGGGTCGACTCGCCCGTCAACTCGCCGTTGGACACGGCACCGAGTCCTTCGGGCACGGTCACCCTCAGGTCGTACGTCGCCTTGTCGGAGGGGTGGTGGCTGCCGGGGAACCAGGCCATCGACCCCGTCGGCTGACCCAGCCCGACCGCGCCGTCGGCGGTGGGCAGCCAGCCCTCCTCCGAGTCGTCGGGGTCGGTGATGGTCACCGGTTCGCCGGAGTAGCGGACGGTGACGCGGAAGGTCTCCCCGTCGGCCAGCTCGTCGGCCGGGCGGACGGTCAGCTCCTGACCGGCCCGGTTGAAACGGGCGTCCCGGCCCTCGACGGTGACCTCCTCGACGTCCAGGCCCTTGAGGTCCAGGTTGAAGGCCGACAGGTCCTGGGTCGCGCGGGCGGTGATCGCCGCCGTTCCGGTGAGGTGCCGGTCGTCGGGGTCGTAGGCCAGAGTCAGGTCGTAGTGCCCGATGTCGTAGCCGCCGTTGCCCGCCTTGGGGAAGTACGGGTCGCGCACGCCCGAGCCGCCTGGAGCGCCGTCGACCGCGCCGCCACCGCTGCACGCCGCGAGGGCGGTGGCGGTGGCGGCGGCTACGAGCAGACGGGGGGTGGTGCGCACGTCGTGATCCTATGGGGCGTTTCACGTGAAACGCCCGTTGGGGCCGCCCGTTGGGACCGGCTGTGGGGACCGCCGGGAGGCGACCCGGGCTCTAGTCGATCGCCTCCGCGCCCGCCTGCGCGAACTTCTCGTCCAGGGTGCCGGACGGCGCGCCCGCCACACCGATGCCGGCGATCGGCGCCTTGCCCGACGTGACCGGGACGCCGCCGCCCAGGAACAGGGTGCCGGGGATGTCCTTCAGGTTCGGTGCGTTCTCCAGACGGCCCGCCAGCTCCGTCGTCGGGGCGTTCCAGGCGACGGCGGTGAACGCCTTCTTCACGGCCGACTCGTAGGACTGCGGACCGGCGCCGTCACCGCGCATGGTGAGGATCGTGTTGCCGTTGCGGTCGACGACGGCGACCGTGATCCGCTGGCCCTCCTTCTTCGCGGCCTTCAGCGCCGCCTGCGCGGCCTCGGTCGCGGCGTCGATCGTCAGGTGTGTGGAGGTGGTGGTGTCGCGCTTGCCGGCCTCGGCCGCGGCGGGGGCGGCGGCCACCGCGGAGCCCTGGGCCGCAGCGGGGGCGGAGGCGTTCGCCGCCACGGTGCCGAAGGTGCCGGCGGCGACCGCGGCGAGAACGGCGCCGCCGGTGGCGATGCGGGCGCGGCGGGAGAGGGCCTTCTTGATGGGCGTCTTCTTCATGGGTGTCTGCTCCTCGAAAGGGGGCGGGCTTCCGTCTGCTCTCCACCCTCCGTCCGGTCCCGGGGGTGCGCGGTCGCCGTTCCGGCTGCCGGTCGCGGACGGATCGGGCGACGGCGGGGTCGTCCGATCGGCTGACCCGCGGGCCGTCCCGAAGGGTCATCATGGGAGTGTTCGCGCAGCTCAGCGTCCTCCTGCGGCAGGTTGGAGAGGAGGGGCGGGCGCGGCCGCGGACGGAAGGAGGTGGGCGCCGGATGCCGAAGCCGTACGCCCCGGACAGCCGGTGGCTCGGCGCCGTGATGCACGCGGCGTTCTTCCTCCTGCTCGGCGGCGCCCTCGCCCGCTTCCTGCTGCGCCACCCCGGCGAGCCCCGCACCCCGTGGATCTTCGCCCTCTCCCTCACCCTCGCGGTGCTGCACCTGCTCGGGCCCGCCCTGACCGGCCCCGAGCCGTCCGGCTCCGTCACCCGGCCCGCCGGGCGGCGCCTGGCCTGGCTGGGCCTGGTGGTCGTGGTGTGGATGGTGCTGGTCGTCCTCGCGCCCAGCTTCGCCTGGTGCGCGGTGCCCCTCTTCTACACCGGCCTGCGCACCCTCCCGGCCCGGGCGGCGCTGGTGCTGGTCACCGTCCTGACGCTGTTCGTCGTCGCCGCGCAGCTCCGGCTCGCGGGGGGCTTCGACCCGAACCTGCTGCTCGCGCCGCCCGCCGTCGCCGCGATCGCCGCCGCCGTGTTCCTGCACACCGAACGGCAGGCGGCCCGGCAGCGGGCCCTGATCGACGACCTGATCCGCACCCGCCGGGAACTCGCCGCCTCCGAGCGCCGCGAGGGCACCCTCGCCGAACGGCAGCGGCTGTCCATGGAGATCCACGACACCCTCGCCCAGGGCCTGTCCAGCCAGCGGATGCTGCTCCAGGCCGCCGAACGGGTCTGGGAGACCGACCCGGACAAGGCCCGCACCCACGTCCGGGGCGCCGCCTCCGTCGCCGAGCACAATCTCACCGAGGCCCGCCGCTTCGTCCACGACCTGGCCCCCGCCGACCTCGCCCGCGGCGGCGGCCTGGACGCGGCGCTGCGCGCCCTGGCCGTGCGGGAGTCCGGCGACCACCTCACCGTGCGCGTCCACGTCGACGACGGCGGCCGGTCCCCGCTGCTGCCCGACCGCGTCCAGTCGGCCCTGCTGCGCATCGCCCAGGGCGCCCTGGCCAACGTCCGCGAACACGCGGGCGCCAGCGCCGCCGCCCTGACCCTCACCCTCCTCGACGACCAGGCCGTCCTGGACGTCACCGACGACGGCCACGGCTTCGACCCGGTGGCACTCCCCGACGCCCCCGCCGGGGTGCGCGGACACGGGCTGCCCGCGATGCGCGCCCGGCTGCGCCAGCTGGGCGGCACCCTGACCGTGGAGTCGGCGCCCGGCGAGGGCACCGTCCTGTCCGCCGCCGTACCTCTGGAAGCGCCCCGCCCCGACCCGGCCGACCGGCAGGAGACACCCCGATGACCCACCCGGCAGACGGCGGGCCCGTCCCCGTCCGCATCCTGGTCTGCGACGACCACGTCGTCGTACGGGCCGGACTGCTCGCCCTGCTCGACAGCGCCCCCGGCATCGAGGTGGTCGGCGAGGCGGGCACCGGCGAGGAGGCGCTGGCGCTCGCGGCGCGGCTGACGCCGGACGTGGTGCTGATGGACCTGCAACTCGGCGCGGGCATCGACGGCGTGGAGACCACCCGCCGCCTCACCGCCGCCCCCGCGACCGCCACCCCGCAGACCGGCTCCGGCCGGGTCCCGCACGTCCTGGTGCTGACCACGTACGACACCGACGCCGACATCACCCGCGCCATCGAGGCCGGCGCGACCGGTTACCTGCTGAAGGCCGAGCGACCCGAGGAACTCTTCGCCGCCATCCACGCCGCCGCCCAGGGCCGTACGACGCTGTCCGGTCCCGTCGCCGGCCGGGTCATGGCCAACATGCGCAGTCCGCGCCCCTCCCTCACCGATCGCGAACGCGACATCCTGGCCCAGCTCGCCACCGGCCTCGGCAACCGGGAGATCGCCCGCGCCCTGTTCATCAGCGAGGCGACGGTGAAGACGCACCTGCGCCGCATCTACGACAAGCTGGGCGTCGACACCCGCGCGGGCGCCGTCGCGGTGGCGAAGGAACAGCGCCTGCTGCCGTGACGGCTCGCCAGAAAACCCGTGCCGGGAACGCCGAAGGCCCCCCGGCCGGACGTCCGGGAGGCCTTCGTACCGCGAAACGCGCGGGCGAACGTCAGACGTTCACGCCGAAGTCCTGGGCGATGCCCACCAGACCCGAGGCGTAGCCCTGGCCGACGGCGCGGAACTTCCACTCGGCGCCGTTGCGGTAGAGCTCGCCGAAGACCATGGCGGTCTCGGTGGCCGCGTCCTCGGACAGGTCGTAGCGGGCGATCTCGGCGCCGCCGGCCTGGTTGATGATGCGGATGTAGGCGTTGCGCACCTGGCCGAAGTTCTGCGAGCGGTTCTCGGCGTCGTAGATCGAGACCGGGAAGACGATCTTGTCGATGTCGGCCGGGAGGGCGGCGAGGTTGACGTTGATCGCCTCGTCGTCGCCGGCGCCCTCGCCGGTGCGGTTGTCACCGGTGTGGACGATGGTGTTGTCCGGCGTCTGCTTGTTGTTGAAGAAGACGAAGTGGGCGTCGGAGTAGACCTTGCCCTGCGTGTTGACCGCGATCGCGGAGGCGTCGAGGTCGAAGTCGGTGCCGGTGGTGGTACGGACGTCCCAGCCGAGGCCCACGGTGACTTCGGTCAGGCCCGGAGCCTCCTTGGTGAGCGAGACGTTGCCACCCTTGGACAGGCTTACAGCCATTGTTGGGAGTCCCTTCCCTCGTTTACGTACGGCAAGAAAGCTACAGCTACCTCCATGAACGACGAGAGGGGTCCACAAGGTTCCAGCTCTCTTTACTTTCTTTACCGAGGCCGGGGCCGAGGATAATGGGATGACGTGGACCGCACGGGGACGGGAACATGGACGGCATGTCCGGTCCCCATGTCATCCGCGGCTCCGTCTCCCTTCCCGAGGCCGAGCTCGTCTGGCGTTTCTCGCGGTCCTCCGGGCCGGGCGGGCAGCACGTCAACACCACGGACACGGCGGTGGAACTCCGTTTCGACCTGGCGCGCACCGAGGCGCTGCCCGAGGTGTGGAAGCGCCGCGCGCTGGAGCGGCTGGCCGGACGCCTGACCGACGGCGTCGTCACCGTCCGCGCCTCCGAGCACCGCTCCCAGTGGCGCAACCGCGAGAGTGCCGCCGTGTGCCTCACGGCCCTCCTCGCCGAGGCCACCGCCCCTCCGCCCAAGCCCCGCAGGCCGACCCGCATACCGCGCGGCATCAACGAACGCCGGCTGCGCGAGAAGAAGCAGCGCTCGCAGACCAAGCGCGGCCGCTCCCCGAAGAACTGGGACTAGAGCGGGCACCTAGGCCAGCTTCAGCACCCCCACCGTCTGCCCCTCGCTCGTCTCCCCGTCCGGCCTGAAGCCCAGCCCCAGATAGAAGCCCTCGGGGCCGTCCGGGCCCGGGTGCCAGGTGACGTAGCACTCCTCGCCGCCGCGCCGGCGGATCTCCTCCGCCACCGACTCCACCGCGAAACGGCCGTATCCCCGGCCCTGTTCACCGGCCGCGATGTTCAGCCGCCACAGCCCGGAGCGCCGCACGCTGCCGTCCTCGTACCAGTCGATGTCGAAGAAGGCCATGAGGAAGCCGACGGGGCGGTCGCCGTCGAGGATCAGGCGGGGCCAGGCGACGCCTGGGTGCAGGTAGGCCTCGGCGAGCGACGTCATCACCGGCTCGACGGCGAACTCCTGGTCGGGGCGGACCCGTATGGCGGTGGCGGCCTCGAAGTTCGCGCGGGTGACCTCCGCGAGGCGGAGCGTGGTACTGGTCGTCATGCGCGCACCTTAAGCGGGCGCCGCGCGGGCGACGAGCGATTAACGGGTCACCCCAACTGCCGGTACCGCCCCCGGAAGTACGCCAGCGGTCCGCCGTCCGCGCTCGGCAGCGAGGCGGTCAGCACGCGGCCGATGACCAGGGTGTGGTCCCCGGCCCGCACGCGCTGCTCGGTGCGGCACTCCAGGGTGGCCAGGGCGCCGCCGACCAGCGGGGCGTCGGTCGCCTCACCCCGCAGGTACGGGATGTCCGCGAAGAGGAGCCGGTCGCTGACGCGGCCCTTCATGGCGAAGCGCCCGGCGATGTGCCGCTGGCTCTCGGACAGGACCGAGACCGCCCACAGGGGCTGCTCGTCCAGCAGGTCGTCCATGCGGGAGCCCTCGCGCAGGCTGACCAGGACCAGCGGCGGGTCGAGGGAGACCGACATGAAGGCGGTGGCCGTCATGCCGACGTCCTCGCCGCTCGGCGCCTGCGGGTCGTCGGGGTCCAGCGGCGGCTCCTGCGCGGTCACCAGGACCACGCCCGAGGCCAGCCGGGACATGGCGGCACGGAACTCCTCGTTGCTCACCCCCTCAGCATGCCCGGCGGCGGGCGACGGCGACGGGAGCGCGGGGGACGCGGGGGGTGCGGGGGACGTGAGGGAAGGAGTGTTCGGCACGTCGTCACGCTAATCGCCGGGGCCGGGGGACGGCATCGGGCCCCGGACGGAACCGGGTCCTAGGACCACGGAAGGAGTTCGGCGCGAGACGTGCGGACGGACACGAAATTTGCGTTCAGTAAACGCACAGAGAAAACGCGGAAACACCACTCAATTGTTCATCTTTCGCTGTGACTTGAGTCACAAGAGGACGTAATTGTTGACCCTGTGTACCGAGTGGGCAGCGCGCTGTGATTCAGTGGCGGGGAACTGGAAGGGCACCATCAGTAAAGGCGCCAAGGCAACCCTTGATTCGCTGCGAGGTCTCGGGGGGAGGGCGAGCATGGAGACCGAGTCGGAGCCCTACGTCCGTCTTGCGTCCCTGCGGCAGCTGCACCAGGTCATGGCTGACATGAACAAGGCCCGCAGCCTGGCCGACACCCTGCAGGCCGTCGCCGACGGCGTCGTCCAGGCCCTCGGGTACGAGCTGGCGTGCGTCAACATGGTCCGGCCCGACGGTGACCTCGTCGTCGCCGCCTTCTCCGGTAACCAGGCCGCCGAGGCCCTCATCACCGGCCGGGCGGGCTCCCGCGAGTCCTGGGACCGGCGGCTGCGCATGGGCGAGCAGTGGGGCGACCTGATCTTCATACCCCACACCGAGGGCTGGGTCCTCGACGACGACGACGTCCCGCAGTGGTACACCGACGGGCCCGCGCCCCGCTTCGAGGACGAGTGGCACCCCTCGGACCGGCTCTTCGCCCCGATGTACGCCCCCGGCCCGCAGGGCGGCGGCAGCAGCGGCGAGCTGATCGGAGTCCTGTCCGTGGACCGGCCGCGCAACGGCCGCCGTCCGGGCGCCTGGGGCCGCGAGGCTTTGCAGATGTACGCCTTCCAGGCGGCCATCGCGATCAGCAACGCCCGGCTGCGCTCCAACATGCAGCGCGCCCTGGTCCGCCTCGAGCGCGACCAGCAGGCGCTGAGGGCCAGCGAGGAAAGCTTCCGGCAGGCCTTCGAGTACGCCCCCTCCGGCATGGCCATCGCCGAGATGGGCGGCGACCAGCACGGCCGCATCCTGCGGACCAACGACGCCCTGTGCCGGCTCCTGGGCCGCCGCGCCTCCGCGATGCGCCGCTACGCCTTCTCCGACCTCGTCCACCCCGAGGACATCGGCACCCTGCTGCGCACCTCCGCCGAGGGCGGCCGGGCCGAGCTGCGCCTGGGCCGCCGCGACGGCACCTATGTCTGGGTCTCCCTGCGCAACAGCGTCGTCGCCGACGCCGCCGACGGGCCCCGCTTCCTGCTCACCCACGTCGAGGACATAGAGGAGCGCAAGCGCCGCGAGCTCCAGCTCGCCCACCGCGCCTCCCACGACTCCCTCACCGGACTGCCCAACAGCGCCGAGCTGCGCTCCCGCCTCGCCGCCCGGCTGTGCCGGCGCCCGCAGTCGCCGCACGCGGGCGTGGTGGACGCCATGGACGCCGCCTACGGGGACTCCGCCGTCTTCGACTCCGGCGGCCACACCTTCGACTTCGGGGCGGCGGCCGCCGAGCCGTACGGCGCCTACGACCACCACGTGCACGCCGTCGCCCCGGAGGACGGCCGCGACGACGGCACCAAGGGGCTCGCGGTCCTCTTCTGCGACCTGGACGGCTTCAAGTCGATCAACGACCGGTTCGGGCACAACGCCGGCGACGCCGTCCTCATCGAGGTCGCCCGCCGGCTCAGCGGCGGCGTGCGCGACGGCGACACCGTGGCCCGGCTCGGCGGCGACGAGTTCGTGATCCTCGCCAACGGGCTCGGCCGGGCCGACGCCGAGGACCTCGCCGTACGGCTGCGCAACGAGATCATCCAGCCCATCCGGGCCGAGGGAAGGGCCGTCCGCGTGGGCGCCAGTTTCGGCATCGGGTGGGCCCACTGCGGCATGACGGCGGACGAAGTGCTGAAGTCAGCTGACGAACGGATGTACGTCGAGAAACGATCTCGTCCCAAACAGCACCGACGTGCCGGATGATCACCAGGTCAGGGCGCTGATGCGGTCCGAGTCACCCTTTCGGGTCAGTGCGAGCGGGTAGGCTCGCCCTCTCACGACCCGTACCGCACACGCAAGCATCTGGTTAGGAGACCAAGGGATGACGCCCGGCAACAACGGCGCGAGCACGCCCGAGGACGACGACCCCTTCGGCTACCTCTACGCCGACGGGCAGGCCAACGGTGCCCAGCCGCCGTCCGGTGGCTACGGCTACCCGAACTCCGTCAACCGGGTGCGTCCCGTCGGCACACGGCAGTACGGCGGCGCACCGCAGGGCCAGGCCGCCCCGACCGCCGCCTACGGCCAGGCCGCCCCGCAGCAGCAGGGCGCCTACGGGCAGCCCCAGGGCGGTTACGGGTACCCCCAGGCCGGCCACGGCTCGCCCAACGCGCACTACGCGGCGCCCGAGACGCTCCCCGGCGGCGGCGCGCCGAACGGCCCGCAGCAGCCGGGACGCGGCGCGGGCGGGGGCGGCGGGCGCCGCGGCCCCAACACCAAGGGTCTGCTGATCGGCGCGGTCGCGGTCGTCGCCGCGGTCGTCGTCGGTATCGCCGTGGCCATGACGAGCAGCAGCTCGGAGGACGACAAGGGCGGCAACGAGGCGGGGGGCGGCTCCACGCCCACCCAGTCCCAGAGCAGCGAGCCCAGCCCTTCGGCCAGCGACGACGCCGAGGAGGAGGTCGAGCTGCCGGCGACCGACGCGAAGGCGCTCAGGCTGTCGCCCGGCGTGTCGACCGCCTCGGACATCGAGGGCGCGAAGGCCGCCGGCGGGGTCTACGTCACGGGTTTCAACCAGGTCGGCGCGAAGGTCACCTGGACCGTCAACGGCATCGAGGAGGCCGGCGGCTACCGGCTGAACGTGCGCTACGGCACCCCGGGCACCGACGCCGACGCCACCCTGCTGGTCAACGGCAAGGCCCAGGCCCGCCCGCTGAACATGAAGAACTTCGGCGGCACGCCCGCCGGGGACTGGGAAAAGGGCTGGAAGTCCACCTGGGCCACCGTGAACCTCAACGAGGGCACCAACACGATCGAGCTGGCCTGCAACGCGGACAACAAGTGCGAGGCGGTCATCGACCAGCTCTCGCTCACGACGGGCTGACGGCCCCGTAGACCGGCCCGTGGACCGGCTGCGGGCCACGTCCGCCGCCCCGCGTCACGCCGCGTCGGCCTCCGTCGTCACCGCCACCCCGCGGCCGAGCAGCTCCTCGTACGCCGCCCGGTCGAACTCGCCCGCCACCGGCGCCAGCACGGTCGCCGCCGACAGGGCGACCGCGCGGGCCAGCCGGTCCGGCCAGGGCAGGTGCTCCACCAGGCCGGAGAGCAGCCCGGCGACCGCCGAGTCGCCCGCGCCGGTCGGATTGCCGCGCACGTGGGCGGGCGGGGCCGCGCGCCAGCGGCCCTCCGGGGTCTGGGCGAACAGCCCCGCGGCCCCCAGCGAGGCGACCACCGAGCGGGCGCCGCGGCGGCGGGCGGCCTGCGTGGCCCGCAGCGGCTCGTGCGAGCCGGTCAGCTCGGCCAGCTCGTCGGCGTTCGGCTTGATGATGTCCGGACGCGCGGCGATCCCCCGGCGCA
Source organism: Streptomyces sp. M92 (assembly GCF_028473745.1). NCBI lineage: Bacteria > Bacillati > Actinomycetota > Actinomycetes > Kitasatosporales > Streptomycetaceae > Streptomyces > Streptomyces sp. M92. Next base: position 7,660,715 of record NZ_CP101137.1, on the reverse strand, counting down.
GCGGCTCCCCGCTGGTGTCCAGCAGCACCGGCACGCCCGCCGCACGGGCGGTGCGCACCAGACCGGCGTAGGCGCCCACCGGGACACCGGGCGGCAGGCTGCCGCACAGGGCGACCGCGGCGGCCCCGGCCAGCAGGTCCTCGTACGCCTCCTGGAAGGCGCTCCACTCGGCGGGCGCGACGGCCGGGCCGGGTTCGTTGAGCTGGGTGGTGTCGCCGGTGCGCTCGTCCACGACGGCGATGGTGCGCCGGGTGGCCCCCGCCACCGGCACGAGCGCGTCCGCCACCCCGGCCACGCCGGTGAGTCCCGCGCGCACGGTGTCGCCGGTGGTGCCGCCCGCGAAGCCGGTGACCGTGACCTCGTGCCCGAGGGCGGCCAGCACCCGGGCGACGTTCAGGCCCTTGCCGCCGGGACGCTCCGTCACCTCCCTCACCCGGTGGGAGGCGTGGGGCCTCAGGCCCGGGACGCGGTAGGTGATGTCGAGCGCGGTGTTGAGTGTGACGGTGAGGATCACCGTGCCGACCTCCCCCGATCGTCTGCGGCTGGCGTGCCCGTGGAGCTGTGTTCCACGACACGATCATGCCAAAAGGGCGGCGGTCGGCCCAGCCCCCGGTCGGCCGTCGTGGCCGGGTTCCGGGACGGATCAGGCCAGTTGGGGATCGACCACCCATTCGCCCCGGCGCATTACGCCCACCAGGTCGAACGCGTCGTCCAGGACCACCAGGTCGGCGTCCTTGCCGGGTTCCAGGGAGCCGATCCGGTCGTCCACGCCCAGCAGCCGCGCCGGGTTGGCGGAGATCGCCGCGACGACGTCCCCGACCGGCAGCCCGTCCACCGTCACCGCCCGCTTGAAGGCGCGGTCCAGGGTGAGCGTGGAGCCCGCGATCGAGCCGCCCTCCACCAGGCGGGCCACGCCGTCCGCGACCTCGACCTCCAGCGGGCCGAGCAGGTAGCGGCCGTCGCCGAAGCCGGCCGCGTCCATCGCGTCGGTGATGAAGGCGACCCGGGAGGCGCCCGCGTGGTGGAAGGCCAGCTGGAGCGCGGCCGGGTGCAGGTGCGTGCCGTCGTTGATCAGCTCGACGGTGATCCGCTCGTCCTCCAGCAGCGCGGTGATGGGACCGGGGGCGCGGTGGCCGACCGGGGGCATCGCGTTGAAGAGGTGCGTGGCGACCGTCGCGCCCGCGTCGATGGCCTGCACCGTCTGCTCGTACGTCGCGTCGGTGTGCCCGATCGCCGCGATCACGCCGTGCTCCGCGAGCAGCCGTACGGAGTCCAGGCCGCCCGGCAGCTCGGTGGCGAGCGTCATCATCTTCGCGTGGCCGTGCGAGGCGTCGACCAGCTTGCGGACCTCGGCCGGGTCCGGGTCGCGCAGCAGCTGCTCGTCGTGGGCGCCCTTGCGGCACGGGGAGATGAACGGCCCCTCGAAGTGGATGCCGGCGACGTCGCCCTGCTGCGCCAGCTCGGCCAGCAGCCCGGCCTGCCGGGCGAGGAAGTCCAGGTCGCCGGTGACGGCGGAGGCGACCACCGTGGTGGTGCCGTGCCGCCGGTGGGTCTCGACGCCCTTGAGGACGTCCTCGGCGGTGCCGCCGGTGAAGGAGGCGCCGCCGCCGCCGTGGTTGTGGATGTCGACGAAGCCGGGGACCACCCAGTGGCCCGACACGTCGACGACCTCCGCCCCGGGGGGCGCCGTGTCCGCGATCCGCGTGCCGTCGACGATCACGCGGCCGTCGTCCACGGTGCCGGTGGGCAGTACCACCCGGGCACCGGCGAGAACCTTGCTTGGGGCCATCAGGTGGTTACCTCCGGAGGAGTCATGGTGGTCGTAGGGGTGGTGCCGTGCGGATCGGGGCCGAGCAGGTCCCAGGCCAGCAGCCCGGCGCCCAGGCAGCCCGCGGTGTCCCCGAGCGCCGCGGGGACGATCTCGGGCAGCTTCTGGAAGGTGACGCGCCGTCGGACGGCGTCCCGCAGCGGTGAGAACAAGGTTTCCCCGGCCTCGGCGAGGCCGCCACCGATGATCAGTACGCGCGGGTCCAGCAGAGTGAGCGCGGTGACCAGTCCGTCGGCGAGCGCCTCCACCGCGTCCTGCCACACGGTGAGCGCCCGCGCGTCCCCCGACTCGACGGCCTTGGCGCAGTCGGCGGCGTCCGCCTCCGGGTCGCCGCAGGCCTGTGCCCACGCCTCGCTGACCGCCGACGCGGACGCGAACCGCTCCAGGCACCCGCGCTGCCCGCACGGGCAGGGGACGCCGCCGGGGCGCACGACGACGTGGCCGATCTCGCCCGCGAAGCCGTGGGCGCCCGACTCGACCCGGCCGTCGATGCCGATGGCGCCCGCGATGCCGGTGCCCAGCGGCACGAACAGGAACCGGTCGGCGCCCTTCCCGGCCCCGACACGCCCCTCGGCGAGCCCGCCGGTGCGCACGTCGTGCCCGAGGGCGACCGGGACGCCGCCGAGCCGGTCGCCGAGCAGCGCGCGCAGCGGTACGTCGCGCCAGCCGAGGTTGGCCGCGTAGACGGCGGTGCCGTGCTCCTCGTCGATGATGCCGGGGACGGCCACGCCCGCGGCGGCGGCGGGCTCGCCGAACCGGTCGGCGCCCAGGGCGCGCAGCTCGGCGGCGAAGTCCAGGATGCCCGCGACGACCGCCTCCGGTCCGCGCTCGCGGCCGGTGGCCCGGCGGGCCTGGTGGAGCAGCTCGCCCCCCGGCCCCGCCAGGGCGGCCTTCATCCCGGTGCCGCCCACATCGAGGGCGATGACATGTCTCACGGGGACAGTGTGGCCCGTTGACCCGGGAGAGGTCTAGTCCACTGTCGTGGTGTAGACCTTAGTCCGTTAAACGAACAAGCGCGCAAGCGTGAATCAAGCGAACAACGACGAACAATCGAACAAGTGAACGACTGCGGCAAGCAGTGCATGACGTGTCGTCGGCAGGGTTGGGGAATCAGGGTGCAGCGGCGTAGGACAGGAACGATCGCGGTGGTGTCCGCACTGGGCATGACGGCGGTCCTCGGCGGCTGCGGGCTCACCGGCGACTCCGGCGAGGTGACGCTGAGGCTGGTCGCCGCCGACTACGGCGACAGCAAGGCCAACAGCTCCCAGGGCTACTGGGACGACGTCGCCGGTGCGTACGAGGCCAAGCACCCCGACGTGAACATCGACGTCACCGTTTACTCCTGGAACGACGTCGACCGGAAGGTCCGCGAGATGGTCGAGGCCGGCAAGGCTCCCGACCTGGCCCAGATCGGCGCCTACTCCGACTACGCGGACCAGGGTCTGCTCTACCAGGCCGGCGACGTGCTCTCCATCCCGGTCCAGGCGAACTTCGTCTCCCAGCTCGCCACCGCCGGCCAGGTCAACGGCGCCCAGTACGGCCTGCCCTTCGCGGCCTCCACGCGGGTGCTCTTCTACAACAAGACCCTCTTCGAGAAGGCCGACGTCACCCCGCCCAAGAGCTGGGACGACCTCGCCGACGCCGCCGAGGCGCTGAAGGCCGAGGGCGTGAAGTACCCGTACGCGCTGCCGCTGGGCCCCGAGGAGGCGCCGGCCGAGGCGATGCAGTGGATGCTCAGCGGCGGGGGCGGCTACACCGACGACGTCGGCACCTACTCCATCGACTCCCCGCAGAACGTCACCACCTTCACCTGGCTCAGGGACGAACTGGTCGCCAAGGACCTCACCGGCCCCGTCGCCCCCGGCAAGCTCGACCGCGCCGACGCCTTCGCCGCCTTCGCGAACGGTGACGTCGGCATGCTCAACGGGCACCCGACGCTGATGAAGACGGCGTCCGACAAGGGCGTGAAGTACGGCATGGTGACGACCCCCGGCACCGACGGCGCGAGCAAGAACACGCTCGGCGTCACCGACTGGATGACGGCCTTCAAGGAGAACGGCCACCAGGAGGAGATCGGCGACTTCCTCGACTTCGTCTACAACGACGAGAACGTCCTCGCCTTCTCCCGCCGCTACGACCTGCTCCCGGTCACCACCTCCGCCTCCCAGGTCATGAGCACGGCGAAGGAGGACGCGAACCTCAAGCCCTTCCTGAACGAACTCCTGCTCTCCGAGCTCTACCCGGTCGGCAAGGCCTCCTGGGCCTCGGTCAGCGCGGACGTCAAGAAGCGCATCGGCCAGGCCGTCGCCCCCGGCGGCAGCCCCAAGGAGGTGCTCGGCCAGATCCAGGCCACGGCGATGCGGGCGGGCAGCGCCGAGTAGCGGGGCGAGCGGGGGAGGGGCCGCTGTCGGTGGCGGGCGTTACGGTGCCGTACATGGACCTGGGACAGAGGGAGCGGGACGTCCTCGCGCTGGAACGCCGGAGCTTTCCCGGCCCCGGCGCCAAGGAGCGGGCGATCCGCGAGGAACTGGGCCTGGCCCCCGTCCGCTACTACCAGCTCCTGAACGCCCTCCTGGACGACCCCCGCGCGCTCGCCGCCGACCCGGTGACGGTCAACCGGCTGCGCCGGGTACGGGAGTCGCGCCGCTCGGAGCGGTGAGATTGTCCGCGGCTCCGGCGGGATAGGTTCGCGGTATGGGCAGCCACCAGGAATCCACCCGTGACGACTCCCCGGACCACCTGCCGACCCCCGCGACCGAGGCCGGACGCGCAGGCCTCGACGCCCTCCTCGCCGACCCCGGCCGCGCGGTGGTCGCCCTCGACTTCGACGGCACGCTCGCCCCGATCGTCGCCGACCCCGACCGGGCCCGCGCCCACCCGGACGCCGTGCCGGCGCTCGCGGCCCTCGCCCCGGAGGTCGCCGCCGTCGCGGTGATCACCGGCCGCCCCGCCGAGGTCGCCGTCCACCACGGAGGCTTCGCGGGCGTCGCAGGCCTCGACCACCTCGTCGTCCTCGGCCACTACGGCGCCGAACGCTGGGACGCCGCCACCGGCACCCTCACCGCCCCCGACCCGCACCCCGGCGTCGCCGCCGTCCGCGCGGAACTGCCCGGCCTGCTGGAGCACTCCGGCGCGGGCGAGGGCACCTGGATCGAGGAGAAGGGCCACGCGGTCGCCGTCCACACCCGCCGCGCCCCCGAACCCCAGGCCGCCTTCGACGCCCTGCGCGCCCCGCTGACCGGCCTGGCCTCCCGCAACGGCCTGATCGTGGAACCGGGCCGCATGGTCCTGGAACTGCGCCCACCCGGCATGGACAAGGGCGCCGCGCTCCGCGAGTACGTCCGCGAACTGGGCGCCGCGTCCGTCCTCTACGCCGGCGACGACCTCGGCGACCTCCCCGCCTTCGACGCCGTCGACACCCTCCGCACCCAGCACACCCCCGGCCTCCTGGTCTGCAGCGGCAGCGACGAGGTCCCGACCCTCCGCGAACGAGCCGACCTGGTGGTCGACGGCCCGGAGGGAGTGGTGAAGCTCCTCCGAGCTCTGGCGGCCTACGTCGCGTAGACCCCGCAGCCTGCGGGCATTCGTGCCTCCCCCAGTGCCTTGTCGGCCTGGGAGGTACCCCCAGGGCGATGGGGGTCCCCCCGCTCGAGCGAAGCCGAGAGTGGGGGAGGGTGGGCGGTGGGGGCACCTCCCGCTCATGGGGGCACCTCCCGCGCGAGCGAAGCCGAGCGTGGGGGAGAAGCCGAGAGTGGGGGAGGCACCCCGCCAGCGCCGGGCGCGATCAATCCCTCAACGCCTCCAACTGCTCCAAGAACCACCGCCCCGGCGGCAACGCCGTCCCCGCCGCGGCCAACCGCTTCGACCGCTCCCCCCGCTCCCCGGCCGGCAGGCCCAACGCCTCGTGCAACGCCTCCGCCGTCCCCGACACGTCGTACGGATTCACGACGACCGCGTCCTCACCCAGCTCCTCGTACGCCCCCGCCTCCCGCGACAGCACCAGCACACACCCCTCGTCGGAGACGACCGGCACCTCCTTCGCGACGAGGTTCATCCCGTCCCGGACGGGATTGACCAGGGCCACGTCCGCCATCCGGTACGCCGCCAGCGACCGCGCGAAGTCGTCCTTCACGTGCAGCACGACCGGCGTCCACCCCGCCGTACCGAACTCCGCGTTGATCGACTCGGCCACCCGCCGCACCTCGGCCGTGTAGTCCCGGTACACGGCGAGGTCCTGCCGCGACGGGTAGGCGAACGCCACGTGCACGACCCGCTCGCGCCACTCCGGCCGCCCCGTCAGCAGTTCCCGGTAGGCCAGCAGCCCCCGCACGATGTTCTTGGACAGCTCGGTCCGGTCCACCCGCACGATCGTGCGGCGGCCCTCCCCGATCTCCTCGCGCAGGTCCGCCATCCGCTCCTCGACGTCGGACTCGTGCGACCGCTTCCGCAGGAAGTCCCCGTCGGCGCCCAGCCCGTGCACGCCGATCTCCGTGCCGCCGAGCCCGCCCACCAGGGCGTCGCAGCACGCGGTGAAGGCGTCCGCCCAGCGCCGGGTGAGGAACCCGAGCCGGTCCGCGCCCAGCATGCCCCGCAGCACCTGCTCGGCGATGTCGTCCGGCAGCAGCCGGAAGTAGTCGACCGGTGCCCAGGGCGTGTGCGAGAAGTGGCCGATCCGCAGGTCGGGCCGCAGCTCGCGGAGCATCCCCGGCACCAGCGTCAGGTGGTAGTCCTGCACGACGGCGACCGCGCCCTCGGCGGCCTCCTCGGCCAGCGCCTCGGCGAACGCCCGGTTGTACTTCTCGTAGGAGGCCCACTTCAGCCGGAACTCCGCGTCGAAGACCGGCTCCAGCGGCGTCTGGTACAGCATGTGGTGCACGAACCACAGCACCGAGTTCGCGATCCCGTTGTACGCGTCCGCGTGCACGTCGGCCGGCACGTCCAGCATCCGCACGCCGTCCTCGCCGACCCCGCGCCGCACCGCCTCGCGGTCGCCGTCGCCGAGCGCGGAGCACACCCACAGCGCCCCCGCGTCCGGCCCGATGGCCGACAACCCGGAGACCAGCCCGCCCCCGCCCCGTTTGGCGTCGAGTGAACCGTCCTTGCGCACCTCGTACGAGACGGGCCCCCGATTGGAGGCGACCAGCACCTGTGCAGTACCGAAGCTTGCAGCCATACGCCTCAACGTAGCCCGGCCCCGAAAAGCTCAAACGTGCCCGGGGATCACTTCGGCCGCGATTCGGTCACACCACTTGTGTGGGAGATGTGAGCAGGTCGAGGATATGCGGTGCACATTTCAACTTTCTGGGGGGTGGGCCCGGTGCCCGTACGTGTACGCATGCGCGGACTCGCGGCCTCCGCGGCACTGGTCGCGGCCTCCGCGCTGGCGCTGGCCGGTTGCGGCGACTCAAGCACCGGTACGCAGGCGGACGAGCGGCCCGCGAGCGCCGCCGCCACCGCCGCGCAGAGCCCCAGTGCCACCCCCGAGGTGTCCGACAGCGCCGAGCCGCCCACGCCCGCCGTCACGCTGCCGGACCACACCGGCCGCGACGTCGGAGGTGCCGTGCTCGCGGCCAAGGCGGCCCACGTCGACTACACGGTCCAACTCCAGGGGACAGGGCGGCAGGCCTCCACCTGGGGCCTGGACGAGGAGGTCTGCGAGCAGACCGACGGCCCCGACGGCGTGACGTTCACCGTCCCCCGCGACGGCCGCGACTGCGCCGGACGCCTGCTGCGCACGCCGGAGCCGGACCCGACCCCCGAACCCGAGAGGACCAAGGACGCCGGCACCGGCGGCACCGGCAGCGGCACCGGCGCCTGCGAGCTGACCAGCCCCGCGGGCAACTGCTACGCCGACGGCCAGTTCTGCGCGAAGAAGCACCGCGGCCTGAGCACCCACGGCCGCGGCGGCGAGTACCTGACCTGCGAGCCGGACGCGGGCGGAACCTGGCGCTGGTCGGACGGCGTCACCGGCTGAGGCCCCTCCCTCACGCCACCCGGCGGGCCGCGTACTCGGCGATCTCCGTCATCGGGGGCCGCTCCTCCGTGTCCACGGAGTACGTGCGCGGCTCGAAGCCGTCGGCGCCCCGCTCGAACTGGGTGAGGGCGGGCCGGACCAGATGGCCGCGGGCCAGCCGGAGCTGGGCGGTGCGGTAGATCGCGGCGGACATCCGGCCCAGCGCCCGGCCGTCCTGGTGCCGGTGCCTGCGGACGCCGACGTCGACCTGGGCGAGGGCGTCCAGGCCCACCAGGTGCAGGGCGTCGACCAGCATCCCCAGCTCGACGCCGTAGCCGACGGGGAAGGGGAGCTGTTCGAGCAGGGAGCGGCGGGCCGCGTACTCGCCGCCGAGCGGCTGGACGAAGCCGGCCAGCCGCGGCCAGTGCATGTTGAGCAGCGGGCGGGCCATCAGCTCCGTCACCCGGCCGCCCTGACCGGGCGCCGCGTCGAGCGGCCGGTCGTACATGGCCTTGACCAGGTGCACGTCCGGATCGGTGAGCAGCGGGCCCACGATGCCGGAGACGAAGTCGGCGCGGAACTCGCGCAGGTCGGCGTCGACGAAGCAGACGATGTCGCCGTCGGTGACCAGCAGCGAGCGCCACAGCACCTCGCCCTTGCCGGGCACCGCCGGGATGCGCGGCAGGATCGCGTCCCGGTGCACGACCCGGGCGCCCGCCGCCGCGGCCACCTCCGAGGTGCGGTCCCGCGAACCGGAGTCCACCACCACCAGCTCGTCGACGAGCGGCACCCGCTCCATCAGCTCCCGGCGGATCACCGAGACGATGTCGCCGACGGTCGCCTCCTCGTCGAGGGCGGGCAGCACCACGCTGACCGTCTGCCCGCCGGCGTGCTTGGCGGCCAGGAGCCGCTGGAGCGGCCGGTCCGTCACGGACCAGGAGCGTGCGTCCAGCCAGCGCTCGACTTCTTCCAGCACGGTCGGTGGCTCCCTCTGTGATCCATCTCGCGGTTCGGACGACTATCTCAACTGTCATGGCCGTCGGTTACAGTCTTGAACAACGCGGGTGACCATCGCATGCCGGGGTCGCCGCGTGACCAACAACTGAACACCGCTCATCCAGAGGGGCAGAGGGATACGGCCCGATGAAGCCCCGGCAACCCTCCAGTCGGTTCTTGTCACACGGACGTGGCGAGGCTCCCGGCTAGGGAAGGTGCCAAATCCGTCTCACGGCGAGATGCGTCGTGAGGAAGATGAGGAGAAAGGGCCTCGCCTCACATGGCTGTGCAGACTGTCGCAAGCAACACCGACACCACCGCTTCCACCCCCTCCGCCGCCTCCCCGGTCGACCTCGGTCCCGCCGCGGCCCTCTCCTGCCGCGAGTGCGGTCACCGCGTGCCGCTCGGCCCGCTCTTCGCCTGCGAGGAGTGTTTCGGCCCGCTGGAGATCGCCTACGACTTCTCGGCGTACGACACCGAGGAGCTGCGGAAGCGCATCGAGGCGGGCCCCGCGAACATCTGGCGCTACGCGCCGCTGCTGCCCGTCCCCGCCGACGTGGCGACCAAGCCGAACATCAACCCGGGCTGGACCAAGCTGGTCAAGGCCGACAACCTGGCCCGCGAGCTGGGCGTCGAGGCCGGCAAGCTCTTCGTCAAGGACGACTCCGGCAACCCGACGCACTCCTTCAAGGACCGCGTCGTCGCCCAGGCCCTGGAGGCCGCCCGCGCCTTCGGCTTCACCACCCTCTCCTGCTCCTCCACCGGCAACCTCGCCGGTGCCGTCGGCGCCGCCGCCGCCCGCGCCGGCTTCCGCTCCTGCGTGTTCATCCCGCACGACCTGGAGCAGGGCAAGGTCGTCATGGCCGCCGTCTACGGCGGTGAGCTGGTCGGCATCGAGGGCAACTACGACGACGTCAACCGCTTCTGCTCCGAACTGATCGGCGACCCGGCCGGCGAGGGCTGGGGCTTCGTCAACGTCAACCTGCGCCCGTACTACGCGGAGGGCTCCAAGACCCTCGCGTACGAGATCTGCGAGCAGCTCGGCTGGCGGCTGCCCGACCAGATCGTCGTCCCGATCGCCTCCGGCTCCCAGCTCACGAAGATCGACAAGGGTCTTCAGGAGCTGATCAAGCTCGGGCTGGTCGAGGACAAGCCGTACAAGATCTTCGGCGCCCAGGCCGAGGGCTGCTCGCCGGTGTCCACCGCGTATAAGGCCGGGCACGACGTCGTACGCCCGCAGAAGCCGGACACCATCGCCAAGTCGCTGGCGATCGGCAACCCGGCGGACGGGCCGTACGTCCTCGACATCGCGCGCCGCACGGGCGGTGCCGTGGAGGACGTGACCGACGAGCAGGTCGTCGACGCGATCAAGCTGCTCGCCCGCACGGAGGGCATCTTCGCGGAGACCGCCGGCGGTGTGACGGTGGGCGTGACCAAGAAGCTCGTCGAGGACGGCGTGCTGGACCCGGCGCTGACCACGGTCGTGCTGAACACGGGGGATGGTCTGAAGACGCTGGACGCGGTGGCGGGTACGGGGCTCACCGCGACGATTCGTCCCAGCCTGGATTCGTTCCGCGAGGCCGGTCTCGCGTAGCGCTGCTCGTTCTTCGTCTGCGGGCCGGTGGGGGCTGGTTCGCGCCCGCGCGGCGGTAGCCGCATATTCGACACGGCCCCCGCGCCCCCGGGGCGCTGCCCCACCGTCTGTGAAAATCCGACCGGAGGTCTTGAAGTGAGCGTCACCGTCCGTATCCCGACCATTCTGCGCACCTACACGGGTGGGCAGGCCGAGGTCAGCGCCGACGGCGCGAACCTCGGGGAGGTCATCGCCGACCTGGAGAAGAACCACACCGGCATCGCCGCCCGCGTCCTGGACGACCAGGGCAAGCTGCGCCGTTTCGTCAACGTGTACGTCAACGACGACGACGTGCGTTTCGAGCAGGGCCTGGAGACCGCCACGCCGGACGGCGCGGGCGTCTCCATCATCCCGGCGGTCGCCGGCGGCTGACACGCCTCGTAGTGCCCATTGCCCCCTCCGTGAGAGAAGCGGAGGGGGCAATTCCATGTGATTGAGCGCGGTAGAGTTGGGGAACGCGCTCCCGATCGAAGATCCCGGAGCCCTGAGTTCCTGCTTTGCGTCCGACAAGATGCAGCCAAAATGCAGACGCATTTCGCGGCTTTTGCTCCTTTTGTGTCACCCGACTTGACCCGAATTCAGGCGAAAGCTCGCCATATTTCGGACCGGGTGCGTCCAGATTTCTCGTCCGATTGACCTGTTGCAGACGGCAGTTGGACAGATACATTCAGCCGCGGTCGACGCGTTCCGGCGCACGCCCCCAGTCGTGGGGGGTGAGGTCTGACCCGGGTCCGCGAAGTGCGGATCTGTGCAAGGGCCAGTAATAGGGGAGTTAGGCATGGCTCAGGGCACCGTCAAGTGGTTCAACGCGGAGAAGGGGTACGGCTTCATCGCGGTCGACGGTGGTGCGGATGTTTTCGTCCACTACAGCGCGATTCAGATGGACGGCTACCGCACCCTCGAAGAAGGCCAGCGGGTCGAGTTCGAGATCTCGCAGGGTCAGAAGGGCCCACAGGCCGACATGGTTCGCCTCAGCGCCTGAGACGTTCGGCCACCGCAAGCAACCGGTTCTTCTCCGAAGGGCCCGCACCTCACCCGGGGTGCGGGCCCTTCGGGCTGCCCGGACGGACGCCCCGGTTCCCTGTTCGCGGGTGGCTGAGCGTGCGGCCCGATCCTCGGTAGGCGCTTGCACTCGATGGGGGCGAGTGCTAATCATTGCGTTAGCACTCTGAAGGTGAGAGTGACAACGAAGGACCGGGTCGGTGAGGCCCGCGGGCCGGGTGGGGAAGGAACCACGAGGCCGGCGAGCCGTCCGTCGCGGGCGCGGGCGCGGTCCGAAGGAATCACCCCCAGTCCTGGAGGGACCACTTCACATGGCCAAGATCATCGCGTTCGACGAGGAGGCGCGGCGCGGCCTCGAGCGCGGCATGAACCAGCTCGCGGACGCCGTCAAGGTGACGCTCGGCCCCAAGGGCCGCAACGTCGTCCTCGAGAAGAAGTGGGGCGCGCCCACGATCACCAACGACGGCGTCTCCATCGCCAAGGAGATCGAGCTCGAGGACCCGTACGAGAAGATCGGCGCCGAGCTGGTCAAGGAAGTCGCCAAGAAGACGGACGACGTCGCCGGTGACGGTACGACCACGGCGACCGTTCTCGCCCAGGCCCTCGTCAAGGAAGGCCTGCGCAACGTCGCGGCCGGCGCCAACCCGATGGCCCTGAAGCGCGGTATCGAGAAGGCCGTCGAGGCCGTCTCCGCCGCCCTGCTGGAGCAGGCGAAGGACGTCGAGACCAAGGAGCAGATCGCCTCCACGGCCTCCATCTCCGCCGCCGACACCCAGATCGGCGAGCTGATCGCCGAGGCCATGGACAAGGTCGGCAAGGAAGGCGTCATCACCGTCGAGGAGTCCCAGACCTTCGGTCTGGAGCTGGAGCTCACCGAGGGTATGCGCTTCGACAAGGGCTACATCTCGGCGTACTTCGCCACCGACATGGAGCGTATGGAGGCGTCGCTCGACGACCCGTACATCCTCATCGCCAACTCCAAGATCGGCAACGTCAAGGACCTGCTGCCGCTCCTGGAGAAGGTCATGCAGTCGGGCAAGCCGCTGCTGATCATCGCCGAGGACGTCGAGGGCGAGGCCCTGTCGACCCTGGTCGTCAACAAGATCCGCGGCACCTTCAAGTCCGTCGCCGTCAAGGCCCCGGGCTTCGGCGACCGCCGCAAGGCCATGCTCGGCGACATCGCCATCCTCACGGGCGGCGAGGTCATCTCCGAGGAGGTCGGCCTCAAGCTGGAGAACGCGTCCCTGGACCTCCTGGGCCGCGCCCGCAAGGTCGTCATCACCAAGGACGAGACCACCATCGTCGACGGCGCCGGCTCGACCGACCAGGTCAACGGCCGCGTCAACCAGATCCGCGCCGAGATCGAGAACAGCGACTCGGACTACGACCGCGAGAAGCTCCAGGAGCGCCTGGCGAAGCTGGCCGGCGGCGTGGCCGTCATCAAGGCCGGTGCCGCCACCGAGGTCGAGCTCAAGGAGCGCAAGCACCGCATCGAGGACGCCGTCCGCAACGCGAAGGCGGCCGTCGAGGAGGGCATCGTCGCCGGTGGTGGCGTGGCCCTGCTCCAGGCCTCCCAGGTCTTCGAGAAGCTGGAGCTGTCGGGTGACGAGGCGACCGGCGCCAACGCCGTGAAGCTCGCCCTGGAGGCCCCGCTGAAGCAGATCGCCGTCAATGGTGGTCTCGAGGGCGGCGTCGTCGTGGAGAAGGTCCGCAACCTGACCGTCGGCCACGGCCTGAACGCCGCGTCCGGTGAGTACGTCGACATGATCGCCGAGGGCATCATCGACCCGGCGAAGGTGACCCGTTCCGCGCTGCAGAACGCCGCCTCCATCGCCGCGCTGTTCCTCACCACCGAGGCCGTCATCGCCGACAAGCCGGAGAAGGCCGCCGCGGCCGGTGCTCCGGGCGGCATGCCGGGCGGTGACATGGACTTCTGATCGACCGGTTCCGGTTGATCGACCGTCCAGTACGGACCGAGGGCGGCACTCCCGACAGGGGGTGCCGCCCTCGGGCGTTCGGTGCTGTGAGCTGAGCCACTGAGGCCGGGTGGCCGGAATGCGCGCGGCGGGCGGGCCTGTTGCCCCCGAAGGAACAACATGCGCATGCACATACCGACTGGTACCTCCGGAGGAGCCCCCACGTGACCGTCACCGCCGCCGACGCCGCCTCGCGCGCCGCCCAGACCCTCGCCCGCCCGGCCACCATCAACGGCCTGACCGTCCCCAACCGCATCGCGATGGCCCCGATGACGCGGATGTTCTCGCCGGGCGGCGTCCCCGGCGACGACGTGGTCTCGTACTACTCCCGCCGTGCCGCCGCCGGTGTCGGCCTGATCGTCACCGAGGGGACCTACGTCGGCCACCAGTCCGCCGGGCTCAGCGACCGCGTGCCGCGCTTTCACGGCGAGGAGCAGCTGGCCGGCTGGGCGAAGGTCGCCGAGGCGGTGCACGCGGCGGGCGGCACGATCGTGCCGCAGCTGTGGCACATCGGCATGGTCCGCAAGCAGGGCGAGCAGCCCTTCCCCGAGGCCCCCGCCGTCGGCCCCTCCGGTCTGCGCATCGGCGAGGACGAGGTCACCGGCAAGGCGATGACCCAGCGCGACCTGGACGACGTCATCGGCGCCTTCGCCGACGCGGCCGCCGACGCCGAGCGCATCGGCTTCGACGGCGTGGAGATCCACGGCGCCCACGGCTACCTCATCGACCAGTTCCTGTGGGCGGGCACCAACCGCCGCACCGACGCCTACGGCGGCGACCCGGTCTCCCGCACCCGCTTCGCCGCCGAGATCGTGGCCGCCGTCCGCGACAAGGTCTCGGCCGAATTCCCCGTCATCTTCCGCTACTCCCAGTGGAAGCAGGACGCCTACGACGCCCGCCTCGCCGAGACCCCCGAGGAACTTGAGGCCATCCTCGCCCCCCTCGCCTCGGCCGGCGTCGACGCCTTCCACGCCTCCACGCGCCGCTACTGGCAGCCCGAGTTCGACGACTCCGACCTCAACCTCGCCGGCTGGACCAAGAAGCTCACCGGGAAGGCCGCCATCACCGTCGGCTCGGTGGGCCTGGAGGGCGAGTTCCTGGGCTCCTTCCAGGGCCAGGGCGCCGCGCTCGGCAGCCTCGACAACCTCCTGGACCGCATGGAGCGCGACGAGTTCGACATGGTCGCCGTCGGCCGCGCACTGCTCCAGGATCCGCAGTGGGCCCGGAAGGTCCTGTCCGGCCGCTTCGGCGAGCTGGCCCCGTTCGACGCGGCGTCGCTGAAGACCCTCAGCTGACCCGGACCGCTCCGGCGGCGCACCGCGGCGTAAAGTCCGTGGGATCACCAACTACTGCCGTACGTACGTCCAACGGCGTCCAGTGAGGGAGTGATCCATGACGAACCCCGAGGTCCCGGAGCCCGTGGTGCGCACCGCCACCGGCGCGGTGCGCGGCCGAGTGGAGGACGGCCTGACCGTCTTCCGCGGCATCCCGTTCGCCGAGCCGCCCGTGGGCGAGGCACGGTTCGCCGCCCCGCGGCCGGCCCGCCCCTGGGAAGGCGTCCGCGAGGCGTCCGCCTTCGGCCCGCCGCCCCCGCAGGACACCGGGCTGGCGGGCCCGCCCGCCGCCCTCCCCGAGGGCGACGACTGGCTGACGGTCAACGTCTGGACCCCCGCCCCCGACCCGGCCGCCCGCCGCCCGGTGATGGTGTGGATCTACGGCGGCGCCTACCGTCTCGGCCACTCCGGCAGCCCCGGCTACGACGCCCGCCGCATCGCCGAGGACGGCGACCTCGTCGTCGTCACCCTCAACTACCGCGTCGGCATGGAGGGCTTCGCCCACATCGAGGGCGCCCCCGCCAACCGGGGCCTGCTCGACCAGATGGCCGCGCTGGAGTGGGTACGGGACAACATCACCGCGTTCGGCGGCGACCCGGGCCACGTCACGGTCTTCGGCGAGTCGGCCGGCGCCGGTTCCGTGGCCTCGCTCCTGGCCATGCCCCGCGCCGCCGGACTCTTCCACCGGGCCGTCGCCCAGAGCGTGCCGGGCACCTTCTTCTCCGACGAACTCGCCCGCGACATAGGCACCGTCCTCGCCGCCGAACTCGGCCTGCGCCCCACCGTCGCCGACCTGGCCGCCGTCGACCCGGCTCAGCTGGTCAAGGCGGGCCAGACCCTCACCCCGAGGATGTCCCAGTACCTCGACCGCTGGGGCCAGGCCGCGCCCACCTCCACCCCGTACTCCCCGGTCGTCGACGGCGACGTCCTCCCGGTCACCCCGTGGCAGGCGCTGGCATCCGGCGCGTCCCGTGACGTCGACCTGGTCGTCGGCCACAACCGCGACGAGAACCGCCTGTTCACCGCCATGGCGGGCAAGCTGGGCTCCATCGGTGAGGAACGCGCGGCCAAGGCGCTGCGGCTGTACGCGCCGGGCGGCGCGGAGGCCTACCGTGCCGCGTACCCCGGCTGGTCCGCGAACGACCTCTACGAACGCGTCCAGACCGACTGGCTGTTCGCCATGCCGTCCCTGCACCTGGCCGAGGCCCATCTCGCGGGCGGCGGCCGCTCCCACGTCTACGAGCTGACCTGGCCGGCCCCCGGCAGCGGCGGCGCCCTCGGCGCGTGCCACGCCCTGGACGTGCCCCTGCTCTTCGGCACCTTCGGGGCCGACCTGGGCCTGCTCCTCTTCGAGGGCGCGCAGCCGTCGGCGGAGGCGCTGGCGCTGTCGTCCCGTTTCCGGTCCTCCTGGACGTCCTTCGCCCGCACCGGCGACCCCGGCTGGCCGGCGTACGACACGCAGCGGCGCCTGGTCCAGGTCCTGGGCGCGGAGCCGGCCGTCGTGCCGTACCCGGAGGAGGCGTCGCGGCGCCTGTGGGAGGGCTACGAGTTCGCTGCGCTGCCTCTGCTGGTGCCGGGGGCGTGAGCAAGTGGCCGTGGGGCCGCCCGCTTCTTGGTCAGTGTCGTGTTTCCGCGAGCCGAGTAAAGGGCGCTCCCTGCGGTCGCGTCGGCTGCGCCGATGGGCCTGCGGCCCACCCTTGACTCGGCTCGCTCCAGCACGGGTGAGAAGCGTGCGGGCGGCCGGAGGGGAACGGGTGGCCCGGGTGCGTCGGTCCCTTCCGTCGGCTGCGTACGCGTCCGGCGTGCGGGGCGCGTCAGCGTCTCGCCGGCACGTCGCCTCGGCTCAGCGGCTTTCCGGTGGTGGGTGGTGCGCCCCGGCCCCGGTGGCGGCACGCCACGCCACGCGGTTTCGGCGACCGACGGCCGGGGGGTGGTGGTGTGGTCTCGGAAATGGATGACACTTCGGGTCGAAGTGTCATCCATTTTGGGAGGGTGGTCGGGGGCGGGGCTTTTGGCCCCTGCTGCTCGTCCGGCGGGTTGGCCGCCGAGACTGCGTGGCGTGCCGCCGCGGGGCTGGGGCGGTGTATGTGGCCGCGCCGGCCACCGGCGGTGAAGTCGCTGAGCCGAGGTGGCGTGCCGGCGAGGCGCGGGCGCGTTCCGCTGTCGCCGGGTGCGTATGCGGGGGGCGGCTGATCGTGAACCGGGTTTGGCCACCCGTTCTTCCGGGCCGCTCGCTCGCTTCTGACCCGTGGTGGAGCGGGCCGAGTCAAGGGTGGCCCGAAGGGTCATCGCCGAAGGCGACGCGACCGCAGGGAGCGCCCTTTACTCGGGTCGCGGAGGCACGACACTGGCAAGGAAGCGGGCGGCCCCAACGGTGCGTACGAACTCCGTCCAGGCCGCCGACCCCACGACGACCACCGGCCCGGCGGCCAGCTTGCTGTCCCGGACCGGCACGACGCCGGGGACTCCGCCGGCGACCTCTACGCAGTTGCCTCCGCTGCCTCCGCTGTAGCTGGACTTGTGCCAGTCCAGGTGGTGCTCAGGGATGCCACGTACGGCTGCGGCCGGTCGGTGGTGGCCGTGACTGGGACTGTCCGGTCGCGTCGCTGGCGGTGGCGGTGGCGCAGCAGGGTGAGCTGGTGCGGGCCCGGCTGCGCAGGACCAACCAGGGCAGTGTGCGGGGCTAGGGGCTGTCCGGCGCGACGATGCGCTCGACGGCGGCGGCCACCAACTCGTCCCGTTCCTCCTGGGAGAAGACGTCCGGCAGGGTGAGCTGTTCGACGATCAGCCAGTTCAGGGCGAGGTGGAGCAGCTTGACGGCCGTCGCGTCGCCGGGGAGGCCGGACGTCTCGTGGTAGGAGACGTTGGCGGCGACGTCGGCGCGGACGCGCTCGGTGAGGACGGCGCGCAGGCCGGGGCGACGGGTGGCTTCCAGGCGGAGTTCCAGCAGGGCGAGGTAGCCGGTGCGGAACGAGGCGACGCGGTCGACGAGTTCGCGCATCAGGGCGACGTAGGTGTCACGGTCGCGGCCCGCCGTGCGCTGGCGGGTGATGGTGGCCTCGTCGGGGCGGAGCCGTTCGTAGACGCGGGCGCCGGCCTGGGTGAGCAGGTCGTCGCGGTTGGCGAAGTAGTTGGACGCGGTGCCGGCCGGGACGGCGGCCGCCGTGTCCACCGCCCGGAAGGTCAGGCCCCGGGCACCCTCCGCCGCCAGCACTTCGATGGCCGCGTCGACGAGGGCGGCGCGGCGCTGGTCGTTGCGTCTCACCATGGCTCAGAGGCCGCCCATCGGCTCGATGTCCACCCGTACCGGCGTCCCCCACACCCGCAGCACCTCGTAGTCCGTGAACTCGTGGACCAGGCGGTACGCCATCGCCGCGCGGGGCGAGCGCAGTTGGGCCGCGATGTACAGCTCGGCCTCGCGGCGGTCGCGGCGCGGAGTGCCGCACAGCTGCCAGGCCTGGCCGTTCCACAGTTCGGGCAGCCAGCGCTGCTGCGGCTGCGGCCTCTCGCCCCGGACGCCGTAGCGGGACTGGACCGGCTCGGTGGCGGGCGGGGCGGGGAGCGGGCCGCCGTTGTACTCGGCGCGGCGGGCGGAGCGGCGGCGGGTCTCGCACAGGAGGCACAGGTCGGGGGCGGCCTTGTCGACCGGGCCGTTCGGGTGCTCGGGGCAGCGGGTGCTGGGGGCCGCCGACTCGACGCTCTCCTCCAGCAGGTCCAGCGCCCGCTTCAGGTCCGCGCGGACCTCGTGCAGCTTGGCGTCGGGGGTGTCGGTGCCCAGGGCCTCGCCGTGCTCACCGAGGAGACGCAGGGCGCGGCCCAGGGCGGTCAGCTGGGCGTGGTTCATGTTTCTCAGGGTCGCACACGGGGCGGGCGGCGCCGTCGGGAAGACCGAAGAAGTAGGTGGCCAGGAAGCCGGCCGCGTATCCGGTGAGCAGCCCGCCGCCGTACACCCCTGCCGTCACCGCCCAGCCTCCGCCGCTCGCGAGGAGCGGGAACAGCGCCCAGCCGGACGGGCCGATCGCCGTCGCGCCCACGTCCGTGCCGAGCATCGCGAACAGGCCGACGAAGGCGCCGCCCGCCGCGCCGCCCGCGCAGGCGGTGAGGAAGGGACGTCCGAGGGGGAGGGAGACGCCGTAGATCAAGGGCTCGCCGACGCCGAGCAGCCCGGCCGGGAGCGCCGATCTGATCGTCGTACGGAGGGAGGTGTCGTGGCGCAGGCGGATGTAGACCGCGGCCGCCGCACCGACCTGGCCCGCGCCCGCCATGGCCAGGATGGGGAGCAGGACGGTGTGGCCCTGCTGCTCGATGAGGGTGGTGTGGATGGGGATGAGGGCCTGGTGGAGGCCCAGCATCACCAGGGGGAGGAAGAGGCCGCCGAGGATCAGACCGGCCAGGGCGCCGGTGGTCGTCAGGAGCCAGTTCGCCGCCGTGCCGATGGCCGTGGCGATCTCGCCGGCCGTGTACATGAGGACGTAGAGGGTGACCAGGCCGGAGACCAGGACGGTGAGGGTGGGGGTGAGCAGGACGTCCAGGGTGCCGGGGAGGCGGGCGCGGCACCACTTCTCGACGCGGGTGGCGAGCAGGGCGGCCGCCAGGGCGCCGAGGACGCCGCCCTGGCCGGGGGCGAGGGCCGCCCCGAACGCCGTCACCTTCGCCACGCCCGGGTACACGACGACGGCGGCCACCGCGCCGCCCAGCACGGGCGTGCCGCCGAACTCCTTCGCCGTGTTGTGGCCGACGAACACCGCGATCAGCGCCATGAAGGCGGCGGAGAGGGCGGTCAGGGCGGGGGTGAGGCCGGGGAGCCAGCGCAGGTTCGTCAGCAGGCCCGCGAGGCCCGCGACGATGCCGCAGCCGATGAGGGCGGGGATGAGGGGGACGAAGATGTCCGCGACGCGGCGCAGGGCCGTCTTGAGCGGAGTGGCGTTGCGGGCCTGCTGCCGCGCCTTCAGCTCGGCGCCGCGCCGGGCGAGGGCGTCCGCCGTGCCGTCCGGCGCATCGTCCGCCGTGCCGGCTTCCTCCGCCGCGAGCAGGGCCTCGAAGGCCTCCGTCACCCGGCCGACCACTCCCGGGCCCAGCACCACCTGGTACGACTCGCCGTCCTCCACCACCCCGAGCACCCCGGGCAGCGCGCGCAGGGCGTCGTCGTCCACCCGGGAGCGGTCGGCCAGGCCCAGGCGCAGGCGGGTCATGCAGTGGGCGACGGAGGTGACGTTGGCGGGGCCGCCGACCAGGGGGAGGAGGGCGGCGGCCGTGGAGCGGGGATCCTTGATCACTCCCCGAGCGTGCGGTCAGCCCTTCGTCGCCGCCAGCGCGGCACGCAGGTGGCCGCCGGAGTCCTCCAGAAGGCGGGCGGCCGTCGGGCCGTCCACATCGGCCAGCAGGGTCAGGATCGCGTGCTTGACCTCGCCGTCGGTCGCGGTCAGGGCCCGCTCGATCTCGTCGTCGGCGGCGCCGGTGGCGAGGGCGACGATGCGGCGGGAGCGGGCGCGCAGCT
Source organism: Streptomyces sp. M92 (assembly GCF_028473745.1). Classification (NCBI taxonomy): domain Bacteria; kingdom Bacillati; phylum Actinomycetota; class Actinomycetes; order Kitasatosporales; family Streptomycetaceae; genus Streptomyces; species Streptomyces sp. M92. Next base: position 7,640,496 of record NZ_CP101137.1, on the reverse strand, counting down.
TCTCGTTGGAGGCGCGGACGTCCACCATCAGGTTCCCGTACGTCTTGCCGAGGCGGATCATCGTGATCGTCGACAGCATGTTGAGGACCAGCTTCTGCGCCGTACCGGCCTTCAGGCGGGTCGATCCGGTGATCAGCTCGGGGCCGGTGACGACCTCGATGCCGTGCTCGGCGGCGGCGGCCAGGGCGCTGTCGCCGTTGCAGGCCAGCCCGACGGTCAGGGCACCGTGGGCGCGGGCGTGCTCGACGGCGCCGACGGCGTAGGGCGTGCGGCCGGACGCGGAGACGCCGACCACCGAGTCGTCGGCGGTGAGGCCGAGGGCGTCGAGGTCGGCGCGGGCCAGCTCCGCGGAGTCCTCGGCGCCCTCGACGGAGGTCACCATGGCCTCCGGGCCGCCCGCGATGAGGCCGACGACCTGTCCGGGGGCGGTGTTGAAGGTGGGCGGGCACTCCGAGGCGTCGAGCACTCCGAGCCGGCCGGCGGTGCCGGCGCCCGCGTAGATCAGCCGCCCGCCGCGCGTCATCCGGGCGGCGACGGCGTCCACGGCGGCGGCGATCTCCGGCAGCCGCTCGGCGACGGCGGCGGGCACGGCGGCGTCCTCGCCGTTCATCACGCGGGCGATGTCGAGCGTGGGCAACTGGTCGATCTCGGCGAGCTCGGGCCGGAAGGCCTCGGTGGTCAGCGTCTCCAACTGGGAGCGGAGGTTGGGGTGGTGGGGGGTTGCAGTCATGGCCAGCGACTCTTTCCGGTCTCTTCTCGATGCTGGGTGGTGCAGCGTCCTAGGGGCGCGGGGAACTGCGCGACCAGCCCCGACGGACCCGCAGTCGCGCACGGCGAACAACCCCTACGGTCTCCCCCGCGCCCCATGCCGATGAGCCAACGCCTCGTACGAAGCCGCCAGCGCAGGCGCCGCGGATTCATACGTCCGCTGCGCCACCCCCACGAACAGACAGTCCACCACCAGCAACTGACTCGTCCGCGACGACATCGCCGCCGGCCGCAACTCGCTCTCCCGGGACGTCGACGTGGTCAGCACGTGGTCGGCGTACTGCGTTACGGGGCTGTCCGGACGTCCGGTGACGGCGACGGTCGTCGCGCCCCGTTCGAAGGCGACCCGCAGCGGCTCGATCACGTCCCCGGTCGAACCGGAGTGCGTGATCGCGATGGCGACGTCCCCGGTCCGCAACTGCACCGCGTTGGTGACGGCGAGATGCGGATCGCCGGGCGCGTGGGCTATCAGCCCTATGCGCAGCAGCTTCTGCGTGAGGTCCTGGGCGACCAGCCCGGACGCGCCGATGCCGTACACGTCGGTGCGGCGGGCGGCGGCGAGCGCGGTGACCGCCGCGCCGAGCTGGACGGTGTCCAGTCCGGCCGCCGTGTCGGCGAGGGTCTGCTGCTCGTCGTAGGCGAGCTTGGCCACGACGTCGGCGATCGGGTCGTCGACCGCGATGTCGGTGGTGATGGCGGGCGCGCGGCCGGACTGCTGCTGGGCGGCGAGACCGGCGAGGGCGAGGCGCAGGTCCCGGTAGCCGGGGTAGCCGAGCAGCCGGGCGGTGCGTACGACCGTCGCCTCGCTGGTGCCGGTGAGCTCGGCGAGTCCGGTGACCGTGAGGGCCGCGCAGCCCGCCGGGTCTCCCGCGACGGCCTCGGCGACCCGCTGCATGGAACGGGTCATCGACGGTGCCAGCGTGCGCACCTTGGCCGCCAGTGCGCCGGGAGCGGGAGGAGAGGCGAAAGTTTCCTTCACGTCATCGGTCACTCGTGAAAGATATTTTCGTTTCGGTCCGTGGGTCAAGAGTGCGCACAATGGATGCATGGACCCCATCAGCCCCCTGGAGCAGGCGCTGCACGCCGCGCGCGCCCTGGTGCTCGCCGACCTGGTGGCGGGCCAGGTCGCCGAGCCGGACGTCGTGTCGCTGGTGGAGGAGTCCGTCGTTCAACGCCGTTGGTGGGTCGAGCAGTGGCCCGAGGGCGTCGAGTTCGTGGCCGGGCTGGTCGCGCAGGACGTGCAGGACGCCCTGCTGGAGCGGTACGGACGGTGGCCGCTGTGCCCGGTGTGCGGCTCCGGCGACCCGCACGCGCTGGACGTCGAGCCGGAGCTGGGCCCAGACCCGCACTGGGTGTGCGGCAAGGCGGGCGTGAAGGTCGCGGCGGTCGGCTCGCTGGGCGAGGCCGGCGGCGGCCCGCTGCCGTCGTGAGCGCGCCGGGGACGCCACAGTGACCGTCTACATCGATCCGCCGACCTGGCCGGGCCACGGCCGCATGTGGTCCCACCTGGTCAGCGACGTCTCCTACGCCGAACTGCACGCGTTCGCCGAGCGGCTGGGCGTCCCGCGCCGGGCCTTCGAACGCGACCACTACGACATCCCCGCCCAGCGGTACGCCGACGCGGTGTCCGCCGGTGCGCTGGAGGTCAGCAGCCGCGAGGTGGTGCGGCTGCTGCACGGGGCGGGACTGCGCCGGCGCAAGGGCGCCGGTGAGGGCGCGGGTCAGCCGCGCAGTTCGTAGGCGTGCTGCCCGGTGTCCTTCGCCGCGTCGGCGCCGTCGACCGCGACCCGGCGGAAACCGGCGCGGGCGATCACGGCCTGCGAGGCGGTGTTGTCCGGCTCGGTCGTCGCGAACACGGACGTCACCTCGTCCCGGGCCAGCGCCCACGCGGAGAGCACGCGCAGGGCCTCGGTGGCGTAGCCCTGGCCGCGGGCGGCCTCGGCGAGGTCGTAGCCGACCTCCACCCGGCCGTCCTCGTCCGGCGGCCCGTGGAAGCCCATGCCGCCGACGGCGAGGCCGTCCTCGCGGCGCACCAGCGTGAACACGCCCCACTCAGGCCGGTGCACACCCGTCTCGTACGCCTTCAGCAGCAACCCGGCGCCGACCCTCGTGCCTTCGTAGGGGCCGCCCTCGACCCACGCGAAGCCGCCGTCGCCGCCCGCGGCCAGGTCGGCGGCCGCGGCGGGGGTGACGCCCTGGAGGGTGAGGCGGTCGGCGTCGATCACCAGGTTGTTGCGCCAGCGCCACTCGGTGACCGCCGGGCGCCCGGGCAGGTCGCCGCGGCCGGTGGCCCACAGCAGGGTGCGCCAGGGGTCGGTACCGGGGCGGACGTGCGGGAAGATCCGGGTGAGGACGTCCGTGCAGAGCCGGGCGGGCGGTTCGTAGGTGAGGCCGAGGCCCTCGGCGACGTCGTGCGTGTGGAGCAGTACCTCGGTGATCCCCATCGCGGCGAAGCCCTCGCGGTTCGCGCTGCGGAAGGGGTACGGGTGGAAGGCGCGGACCTCGCGCGGGGTGGTGCGGAGGGTGGCGGCGAGCAGGGCGCCGGTCGTCTCGAAGACGTGCAGGACGTCTTCGTTGCCGGTGCCGTCGTCGAGGGTGATGTCGAAGGGGACCCACGCCTGCGTGGCGCGTCCGGCGAGCTGGCCCGCGTAGGCGACGAGGACGCCCGCGACGTGCTCGGCCGTCTGCCGGCAGTCCCAGTCCGTCCGGCCGGCCCGCGCCGTCGTCCAGTCCCGGTCCGTCGCCGTCCGCAGCAGCGCCACGGCGTCCGCGACGGCCTCCTCCACCTGTTCCCCGCCCAAGGTCAGCATGCGGGGCAGGCTACGGGGCCGCCTGCCCGCCGGGCGACAGCATTTCCAGCTCGCCGGTGAGGTTGTAGCGGGCGGTCGCCTCCCACTCGCGGCGGCCGTGCGGGGTGTGGAAGAGAGTGGGCAGGTCGAGGAGTTGGCGCAGGATCGCGGCGCGGCCCTCGCGGAAGGCGTCGTCCGGGACGAAGTGGTACTCCTGCCGCACGGCCGCCGTGTACGCGGCGTACGCCGACGGGGGCGAGGCGAGGATCGCCAGGTCGGCGTCGCACAGCACCTGCCCGTCGCGGTCGTCCTCGGCCGGGGCGTGGGTGACGGTGAGGCGGACCAGTCGGGCCACCTCGGCGGTCCTGTCCGCCGGGACGCCGGCCTCGGGCAGGGCGCGCTCGGCGAGGCGGGCCGAGCGTTCCTCGTTGGTGGACCGGTCGGGGAGGTAGACCGCGTCGTGGAACCAGGCGGCGAGGCGCACCACGGCCGGGTCGTCGGCGTACTCCTCCAGTACGTCGATGTGATCCAGGACCGCCGTGAGGTGCGCGAGCGTGTGGTAGCGCCGCTGCGGCTCCTGCCAGCGGGCGAGCAGGTTGTCGGCGTACGGCGCGGGGTCCGGACCGCCCCCGGGGCCGCGGGCCCCCTCCAGGGCGCGGGCGAAGCGGGAGCGCAGGGCGTCGAGGTCGTCGGCCATGGGCCCATTGTCGCAACGGGGAGGCGGGCGACTGCGGTGATAGCCTCTAACTGAATCTTTACTCCGTATCGGAGAGGGCGGCGGACCATGACGCAGGCGCGCACCGGGACACCGCGCGAGCGCTACCGCGCCCAGGTGCGCGCCGAGATCAAGGAGCACGCGCGGGAGCAGATCGCCACGGCCGGTGCCTCGGCGCTCTCCCTCAACGCGATCGCCAAGCGGATGGGGATGAGCGGGCCCGCGCTCTACCGGTACTTCGCCGGCCGCGACGAGCTGATCACCGAACTCGTCACGGACGCCTACCGGAGCCTCGCCGACGCCTTCCGGGCGGCCGCCGCGTCCGGCGCCGACCTGGCCGGGCTGGCGCACGCCATGCGCGCGTGGGCGCTGGCCGACCCCCAGCGGTACTTCCTGGTCTTCGGCACCCCCGTGCCGGGCTACCACGCGCCCGCCGACGTCACCCGGATCGCCTCCGAGACCATGACCGTCATCCTCGACGCCTGCGCCGCGCTGCCGTACGACGGCGACGGTGACGGCAGGGGGGCGACGGCGTTCGACGCGCACCTCGGAGGCCACCGGCAGTGGGCGGACGGCCATCCGGCTCCCCCCGCGGTCCTGCGCCGGGCGCTGTCCTTCTGGACCCGGCTGCACGGCGTGCTGTCCCTGGAGCTGGCCGGCCACTTCACCGGCATGTCCTTCGACCCGGCGCTGCTGTTCGACGCCGAACTGGACGATCTGACGGCACGCTGACCGAGGGACAGTCGCGCCCCTAACGTGGAGCCATGACGACTCCTGCTGACGTGCACGACGTACGCGATCCCGAGCGGCCCGGGCGGCTGCTGGCCATCGAGCGGGACGAACTGGTCCCGCTGATGCGGTCCCGGACGGACGGCGACTTCGCGCTGCCGGTGGCCGCGTGTCCCGGCTGGACCGTGCGGGACGTGCTGGCGCACTGCTCCTCGGCGCTGATGCGGACGGTGGAGAACCGTTTCGAGGCCGGCGTCTTCTCGCCCGAGTCCAACGACCGCGACATCGCCGAACGCGCCGACTGGACCAACGCCCGGATCCTCGACGAGCTGGAACGCGGCATGACCGAGGCCGGTGCGGTGATCGGCCGCGCGGGCGGCGCCCTGGACCTGCTGGCGCTGGGCGAATGGGTCCACGCGGGTGACGTACGGGTGGCCCTCGGCGAGCCGGGCGCCTACGCGGGGCGCGGGCTGCCGGAGGCGCTGGCGCTGCTGGGCACGCTCACCCGCGCCCGCGGACAGGCGCCGCTGCACGCGGACCTCGACGACGTGGACGAACCGCTGAAGCTGGGCGGCGCGAGCGGTGAGCGGCCGCCGGGGCGGTTCATCGGGGACGCGCCGACGCTGGTGCGGCTGTACGCGGGCCGGGCGGTCGAGGACGGCAACGGCTACGAGCTGGCCGGGGTGGAGGCGGAGGAACTGAACCTCTTCCGGCGACTGGACGGCTGAGCGGCGCCGGGTGGCGGCGTCGGGGAGCCCTGGCCTGCCCATGGGGCGTAGTCTTGGATTGGACTAGACCTGTAGCAGGCCGACGAATGGGGTCCCATGAGCAAGCGTGCAGTCCTGGAGGTGATCGCCCTCGACGTCGAGGACGCGGTCGCCGCCCAGGCCGGAGGCGCGGATCGCCTCGAACTGGTCACCGACATGGCGGCCGACGGACTCACCCCGTCGGCCGGGACCGTCGCCGCGATCCGCGCCGCCGTCGACATCGACCTGCGGGTGATGCTGCGACTGGCGGACGGCTTCGCGGCCGGGGACGTCGAGCGGCTGGTCGGGGTCGCCGGGCGGATGCGGGAGGCCGGGGCGACGGAGTTCGTGCTCGGCTTCCTCGACGCGGACGGTGACGTCGATCTCGGGGCGGTGGAGCGGGTCGCCGGGGCGCTGGAGGGGTGCCGGTGGACCTTCCACCGCGCGATCGACCGCGCCGCGAACCGGGACGCCCTGCGCAAGCAGCTCGCGGACTTCCCCGGGCTGGACACGTACCTGACGGCCGGGGCGGCCGGCGGGGTGGACGACGGGCTGACCGTGCTGCTCGCGGAGGCGCGGCGGCGGGGGGAGCCGGGGTACGAGCAGCAGCTGCTTGTGGGTGGCGGGCTGGCGTTGGAGCACGTGCCGGGGCTGTTGGACGCGGGGATCGACGGATTCCACATCGGCGGGGCGGCGCGGCCCTCCGGGTGGGGCGGGCCGGTTTCCGCGGAGGCGGTCGGAGAGTGGCGGCGGGTGTTGGGGGGCTGAGCGCGGGTTAGTCGGTGCGGCTGCGTTGGCGCTCGCGGGGGGGGGCGCAGCCCGGCGGCGCGGGGTGCCTCCCCCACTCCCGGCTTCCCTCGAGCGGGGGGACCCCCACCGCCCACCCTCCCCCACTCTCGGCTTCGCTCGAGCGGGGGGACCCCCATCGCCCTGGGGGCACCTCCCAGGCCGTTCAGGCACTGGGAGAGGCACGAATGCCCGCGGCTGGGGCGAGTACGACTGCCCGCAGCTCAGGTCAGCTGCGGTGGCAGGTCCGCCCCGTGGGTCACGATCAGGCCCGACACCGCGCGGGTCAGGCAGACGTACAGCCGCCGCAGCCCCGCCCGCTCGTCCGGTTCGCCGTCGACCACCGCACGCGGCTCGTCCAGGACCACGTAGTCGTACTCCAGGCCCTTGGCCAGCGAGGCCGGGACCAGGGTCAGGCGGGTGGCGCGGGTGGTCTCCTCGCCGGGGCCGACGAAGCCGATGCCCGCCGACCCGAGGGCCGCCGCCAGCTCCGGCACCCGCGCGTCGGCGGCGATCAGGCCGACCGAACCCTCCCGCTCCAGCAGCTCGGCGCAGGCCTTCACCACGTCCGCCGTACCGGCGTCCGTCCCCCGGACGTCGAAGAACCCCGGGTTCTCACGGATCGACGCCACCGGCGTCAGCCCCGGCGCGATGTGCGGCAGCAGCCGGGACGCGTACGCGATCACGTCCGTCGGCACGCGGAAACCGGCCGTCAGCTCCTCGACCACCGCCCCGTCCTTGCCCAGGTGGGCCAGCGCCTCGGCCCAGCTGCGGGTCGCCCACGGAGTCGTGCCCTGCGCCAGGTCGCCCAGGACCGTCACCGAGCCGGTGGAGCAGCGCCGGCCCACCGCCCGGTACTGCATGGGGGACAGGTCCTGCGCCTCGTCGAGGACCACGTGCCCGAGGGAGTGGGTGCGCTCGATCAGGTCGGTGGCCTCGTCGATGAGCACGGCGTCGGCGGGCGACCACTTGGCCGACTTCACCGAGCGGGCCGGCTTCGTCCACAGCACCGCCTTCTGCTCCTCCTCGGTGAGGACGCCGTCCGCGTGCTCGGCGAGGAACTCCGCGTCGGTCAGCAGGCGCAGGACGAGCTTGGCGGGGTCGACCTGCGGCCAGACGGTCTTCACCACCGCCTTCACGGCGGCGTTGCGCGCCACCGCGTTCTGCACCCGGTCGTCCGGCGCCTCGCCCGCCCGCTCCATCTGCACCAGCACGGCGTGCGCGACGCGCTGCGGAAGGGCCTCGCGGGCGGCGCCGTAGCGGATGTCGCGGGCGAGCAGTTCACGGACGATCCCCTCCAGCTCGTACGCCGCCACCCGCCAGCGCCGCGAGCCGCGCACCACGACGACGCCCTCGGTGGGCAGGGTGACGTGCGAGTACAGGGCCCGGCGCAGCACCCGCGCCATCCGCGCGTCACCCTTGATCACCGCCGTCGCCGCCTCGTCGACGCCGCGCACCTCGACGTGCGCCACCAGGTCGTCCACCGTGGCCTGGCGGACCGTCAGCTCGCCCAGCGCCGGGAGGACCTGCTCGATGTAGTGCAGGAAGGAGCGGTTCGGGCCGATGACGAGGGTGCCGGTGCGGGCCAGGCGCTCGCGGTGGGCGTAGAGGAGGTAGGCGACCCGGTGCAGGCCCACGGCGGTCTTCCCGGTGCCGGGGCCGCCCTGCACGCAGACCGACCCCGAGAGCCCGGCGCGCACGATCTCGTCCTGCTCGGGCTGGATGGTCGCCACGATGTCCCGCATCGGGCCGACGCGGGGCCGCTCGATCTCCTGCTGGAGCAGCTTGCTGGTGGTCTCGGCCTCGGCCGGGTCCGACAGGTGCTCGTCCTCGTACGCCGTGAGGTCGCCGCCGGTGTAGCCGAAGCGGCGGCGCAGGGCGACGTCCAGCGGGTTCTTCTTCGACGCCTGGTAGAACGGCTGCGAGACCGGCGCCCGCCAGTCGATCACCATCGGGTCGCCGTCCGCGTCGTGCACGTGCCGGCGTCCCACGTAGAAGCGCTCGCCGTCCGCGCCCTCCGCCTGCTCGGCACGGGGGGAGTGCAGGTAGTCGAGCCGCCCGAAGAACAGCGGCGTCTCGCTCAGGTCGGCCAGTGCCTTGATGCGCTCCTCGATCTGGCTCTCCAGCACGGCGGCGTTGACCCAGTTCGCGGTGACGTCGGTGATGTCGAGGGACTCGACGTCCTCCCGCATGGCCCGCAGGGCGGAGCGCGACGCGGCGAGGTGGGAGCGCTCTTTGGCGAGGGGGTCGTCGTGGACGGGCGTGGACAAGGGGGTGCCTCCGGATGACCTGCGGTATGACCTGCGGTGGTGGGCGCGGTTCCGCGCGCGGTGGACCGGCCGGTTTCCGTCCGGTCGGCGGCGCTCCGTGGGGAGGCGGGCAAGAGCGGAGATTCTAGGGGAGCGGCCGGGACACGGGCCAACGCTTTTTTCGTGCCCCGCCGTTTCACCTGGCCCGACCCCTAGGGGTTCGCGCCTCCCGCTCTCGGGGGACGCGCTCCCTCCACGGTCGTAGCGCGGGACGCCGGGGATTGGGCCCGCAGACCGATGCCGGTCGGGGGCGGGCAGTCGCACCATGGAGACATGAGTGCAGCAACCATCTCCCCCGCCCCGGCACCGGGCCGCGCGTCCGGTGCCACGCCCGTGGCCGGCAGCCACCGGCACCGGCTCGGCGACGCCGTGCGCGCCGTGCGGGTGTTCGCGGGTGCCGCCTTCGACGTCGTCATCCTCGGCGAGTACGGCGAGGAGGCCGGCGTCCGCCGCCGCTGAGACCGAGCCCGAGCGTCAGCCGAGGATGTCGTCCGCGTCCATGATCCGGTAGGCGTAGCCCTGTTCCGCCAGGAAGCGCTGGCGGTGGGCGGCGAAGTCCTGGTCGAGGGTGTCGCGGGCGACGACCGAGTAGAAGTGCGCCTGGTGGCCGTCGGACTTCGGCCGCAGCACCCGGCCCAGGCGCTGCGCCTCCTCCTGCCGGGACCCGAAGGTGCCCGACACCTGGATCGCGACCGTCGCCTCCGGCAGGTCGATCGAGAAGTTCGCGACCTTCGACACGACCAGCACGCTGATCTCGCCCTGCCGGAAGGACTCGAAGAGCTTCTCCCGCTGGGCGTTGGACGTGTCGCCCTTGATGACCGGCGCGCCCAGGTGCTCCCCCAGCTCGTCCAGCTGGTCGATGTACTGGCCGATGACGAGGATCTGCTGCCCGGCGAAACGCCGCACGATCGCCTCCGTCACCTTCCGCTTGGTGTCGGTCGTCGCGCAGAACCGGTACTTCTCCTCCGCCTCGGCGGTGGCGTACGCGAGCCGCTCGGAGTCGGTGAGGTTGACCCGGACCTCCACGCAGTCGGCGGGCGCGATGTAGCCCTGCGCCTCGATCTCCTTCCAGGGAGCGTCGAAGCGCTTGGGCCCGATCAGGGAGAACACGTCCGACTCGCGGCCGTCCTCGCGCACCAGGGTCGCGGTCAGGCCGAGGCGGCGGCGGGCCTGGAGGTCCGCGGTGAACTTGAAGACCGGCGCCGGCAGCAGGTGCACCTCGTCGTAGACGATCAGCCCCCAGTCCCGGGAGTCGAACAGCTCCAGGTGCGGGTAGACGCCCTTCCGCCGCGTCGTCAGCACCTGGTACGTGGCGATGGTGACCGGACGGATCTCCTTCCTGGTCCCGCTGTACTCGCCGATCTCGTCCTCGGTCAGCGAGGTGCGCTTGACCAGCTCGTGCTTCCACTGCCGGGCGGAGACCGTGTTGGTGACCAGGATCAGCGTCGTCGACTTCGCCTGCGCCATCGAACCGGCGCCGACCAGCGTCTTGCCCGCGCCGCAGGGGAGCACGACGACACCGCTGCCGCCGTGCCAGAAGTTCTCCACCGCCTGCTTCTGGTACGGGCGCAGCGCCCAGCCGTCCTCCGCCAGTTCGATCGGGTGCGCCTCGCCGTCGACGTACCCGGCGAGATCCTCGGCGGGCCAGCCGAGCTTCAGCAGCGTCTGCTTGATCTGCCCCCGCTCGGAGGGGTGCACGGCCACCGTGTCGGGGTCGATGCGGGCGCCGACCAGCGGCGCGATCCGCTTCGACTTCAGGACCTCCTCGAGGACCGGCCGGTCGGTGGTCGTCAGGACCAGGCCGTGCGCCGGGTGCTTGGAGAGGGTGAGGCGGCCGTAGCGGTCCATCGTCTCGGCGATGTCGACGAGCAGCGCGTGCGGCACCGGGTAGCGGCTGTACTCGACGAGCGCGTCGACGACCTGCTCGGCGTCGTGGCCCGCCGCCCGCGCGTTCCACAGGCCCAGCGGGGTCACCCGGTAGGTGTGGATGTGCTCCGGCGCCCGCTCCAGTTCGGCGAAGGGCGCGATGGCCCGACGGCAGTCGGCGGCCTGCTCGTGGTCGACCTCTAGGAGCAGGGTCTTGTCGGACTGGACGATCAGCGGACCATTCACGGGCGGCACCCTTTCGCGTGCGTACGGCCGACGGCGGCTCGGCCAACAGTCCAGTGTGCCTGATCGTCCCGGCGGGCCGTTCCCTAGCGCAGGGAGATGTTGTTGACCAGCGGTCCCTCGACCGTGACCCCCTCGGTGACCAGGGACTCCACCGTGGTGGCCGGCAGCGGCTGGGGCAGCGCGGCGGCCTTGGGGGCGAGGGCGCCGAACAGCGCGGCGGCGGTGATCAGGGCGGCGACGGAGACGGCCACGGCGGAACGGGCGGCGCGGTCCGGATCGGGGAGCTTGGAGCGCATGACGTGCCTTTCGGGAGACGGGGAGGCCGATGGGGAAAGCGGGCCGGGCCCAGGGGGGCTGGGGCCCGGCCCGCCGTCAGGGGGCGTGAACGCGGATCTCAGCCAGCGGTCAGAGGACCACGCCTCCACCGAGGTCGATGCCGACCGCGGCGGCCTCGGCGGCGAACGCCGCGATCATCGCGGCGGTGGAGGTCAGGACGGTGGCGACTCGACGAACGGCACGCATCGGATGGTTCCTTCCGGTTCGGTGTGCAGGACACCCGGTGGCTGCCCGACCGCCGAAAAATCGATGCGGATTATGAAAAAAGCTCCCTCTCAGGTGCTAATCACCCGGCGTGGCGTGCATGATCCGGCCCGTACCCCCGAAAGGGGGGCGCGTACGAGGGTGCCGGAGGGGCGCGTGAGAGGGCGGTGGAGGGCGCGTCAGGGCGCGTCGTCGGCCAGTTCGGCCACGCCCGTGACCCGGTGCAGCGGGTAGGTGCGTACCTCGTCCGCCGTGTGGTCGTACGCCGTCACGAAGCCGCCCTCCACCCGGATCGGCGCGATGACGCGCTGGCTGGCGGCGCCCTCCGCGTTCACGTAGCCGATCCACAGCGCCTCGCCGGTCAGTGCCGCCGCCTGCACGGTGGCGAGGGTCTCGGCGGCGCTCGTGCGGGGCAGTTCGCCGTCCGCCGCCGGGCCGCCGCCCGCACCCTCCCCGGCGCCCGGCTTGCGCGGCGTCGTGGAGGCGAGGTCGCCGGCCCGGATGGCGCGGACCGCGGCCGACAGGAGGGTGTCGTCGGGGACCGGCGGACCGTCCGGGACCGGCTGGGGCGCCGCACGCGGCGGGGTGCGGTGGGCGTCGGCGCGGGCGATCAGCACGTCACCTGCGGCGGATTCCGCGGCCGGCGCGAACCCCATCGCCCGCAGCCCCTCCAGCAGCGCCGCCGGATCGGCCTGCGCGGCCAGCACGGTCGGCGCGAGGCGGCGCAGGCCGAGGCCGGCGGCCCGCTTGTCGGCCAGGATCTCGTCCAGCGTCGCGTCGTCGTCGCAGCGCACGTACGCCGAGGCCGCGCCCACCCGCAGCCGCCCGTGCCGCCGGGCCACGTCGTCGATCAGGTACGTCAGCGGCTGCGGAACCGGCGTGCGGGAGTGCCGGGCCAGGAAGGCGTGCAGGTCGGCGGCGCTCTGCCCGGCGTCCAGCGCGCGCCGCACCGAGCCCGGCGTGAACCGGTAGACGGTCGCCCCGCCCTTCGACTCCACGTCCGCGAGCACCCCCAGCACGTCGGCCAGCTCCCGCTCCAGCGGCCCCGGCGCCACCGCCGTCAGGTCGGCCTGGAGCAGCACGTGGTCCAGCGGCTCGGGGAAGAGCGGCGCGAGCAGCCGGGCGGCGGCAGCGGTGGCGGCGGCCTGCTCGGCGGGGGTCGCGGGGGCGGGCACGGGGGGCGTGCGGTGGTGGTGGACGGGAAGCTTGTCGCCGGGGCCCGCGGGCTCAGGCTCGTGCTCCGCCGCCGGACGGACCGGCTCCGGCGCCCCGATCAGCGCCCGGCCGGGTGCCGCGAGCGCACCGCGCCCGGTGACGCCCAGCAGCTCCGCCTCGGACAGCGTCCACCGGGCGAGCCGGGTGCGCAGGTCGTCGTCCCGCTTCTCCCGCTGCTCCCGCTGGGGCCCGCGCAGGGGGCGTTCCCAGCGCAGCCGGGCCAGCACCGACTCCCCGTCGGGCGAGGCGCCCTCGGGCAGCCCCGCCAGCAGGGCCAGCACCCGGTGCCGTACCTCCGGCGCCGCCGAACGGTCCAGGTTCGGGCCGAGCGCCGAGAGCGTACGGTCCTTCGCGTCCCGCCCGCCGACCACGCCCGGCGTGCGGGTCGCCGTCAGCCACGACTCGGCCAGCAGCGCCCACCGCTCGGCCGGCGGCAGCTCGCGCCACTCGTCGTACGCCGGGGTCGCCGCGTACCGCTCGTCGGCCTCGCCGTCGGAGGCGATCAGCCCGGCCGCGTAGGCCAGTTCCACCCAGAAGGCGGCGACCGGCTCGGGCACGTCCAGGGCGACGGCCGTCCGCTTCAGATCGCGCACGCTCAGCCCGCCGGCCCGCAGCACCGCCGGGCCGCCCTCGTCCCACTCCTTCAGCAGCTCGTCGACGGTGGCCAGCGCGGCCAGCGCCTGCCCGGCCGCGGTGGCGTCCACAACCTGTGGACGGTGCGTGGCCGCGGCCTGAACCGGCGGCGGCACCGGCTCCGGCGTCCGGTGCGCCCGGCCCGCGCGCAGGTGCAGGGCGACCTCGCGGGGCAGCACGACGGTGCCGGGCGCGGTCGGCAGCAGCAGGCCCCGGTCGAGCAGCGCCCGCAGGTGGGCCGCCGGGTCATGGGTTACCTGCCCGTACGGCGGGCCCCACATCAGCCGCTCCAGCACCTGGCGGGACTCCCCGGGCAGCGCGGCCAGCAGCGCCGCCATCCGCTCCCGGTCGCCGAACAGCTCGCCGAGCGCGGACACGGCGGAGACGGAGTCGTGGGTCGAGGCCAGTCCCGCCGCGGTGAGGATCTCCTGGATCCGCCCCGGCGACATCCCCGCCGTCGCCTCCCGCACGGTCGGCCCCAGGCCCGTCGGGGACGGGTGCTGCGGGGACGGCGCGAGCAGCTCGCGGGCGGTGCGCACCAGCCGCAGCCGGTCGTCGGCGCCCCACACCAGCGCCTGCTCGCGCAGCAGTGCCACGGTGCGGGGCAGGGCGGCGGTGACGGCCGGGTCGCCCTCGTCACCGGCCATGAGCCGCAGCAACTCCTCGTACGGCGCCGGGTCCGCCGCCACGGCCAGCGCCTCCGCCGCCTGCAGCGCGAACCGGTCCAGCCGCTCCAGGGCGCGTACGACCGAGGCGCGGGTGCCGGCGCGGGTGGCGAGCTGCGTGAGGTCCGTGGGGACGGGGGTGACGAGGTCGGGACGGCTGCGCAGGAGGGCGGCCAGCGAGACGTCGTCCCTGACGCGGAGCGCCTCCGCGAGGGACCGGGGGGCCGCGGACTTCTCCTCGGTGCTCATCCGGCCCACGGTAGCGGGTGGGTACGACGGTGGGGCGGTGCGTGCGCCGGTGATGTGCGCGGGGGTGTCCGCCGAGCGCGGGAGGATTCGGTACCTTCGTCCGACGGGTACCACAACACACCGCCCCGGAGGCGTTCGTGGGCATCGAGAGCGACCAGGTCGTCTTCGAGTATCTGAGCCGCGTCGGCGACGTGGCCCAGCAGCGGCAGCTGCCGTCGGCCACCCGCATGCGGCTGGTGTCCGAACTGCGGGGCGAGATCGACAAGAGCCGGGCGAAGACCGTCGTGGACAGTCCCGCCGCCGTCCGCCGCATCCTGGACCGGCTCGGCAGCCCCGACGACGTCGTGGAGGCGGCGGGCGGCACGAGCGGTGCCCCGCGGCAGCCGGTGCCGCCGCCGACCGCCGTGCCCGAACAGCCTGACGGCGCGCCGCGCGAGAAGGAGAAGCGCGGGGGCGGCCTGCGCCGCGCCGTCCCGCGCCCCACCACACCCGAGGGCTCCCCGGCGCCGGCCGCATCCCCGCCGCACCTGGCGGGCGCCCACGAGCTGGGCGACGGCGCGGCGCGGCGCGACTGGTGGCGGGTGGACAGCGGCCCGTACGGGGGCATCGGCGACCAGGTGCCCGGGTTCGTCGGCGGGGTGGAGATCCCGGACCTGCTCAAGCCCCCGCCGCGGGAACGGGACGAGGCCGAGCGGAAGGAACGGGAGCAGCGGGCGGCCGCCGAGAAGGCCGAAGCGGCCGGGGCGGCGGAGGTGGGCGCCGCGCAGGCGCCGGCGTCCCGTCGCCGCAGCCTGCCCCGACTGTGGCCCGAGGGCGGCTGGAACAACCCCCTGCTGCTCCTGGCCGCCGCCCTGCTGATCGCCGGCGCCGTCCTGGGCAGCCTGGTCCCGCTCGGCCTGGGCTGGCTCATCGCCTACCTCTCCCGGCGCCTGACGCCCGCTCAGTCCAAGTGGGCGGTACTGGGCCTGCCCGGCACGGTCGCCGCCGCCGGGGCCGTCTGGCTGTGGGGCCGCACGGAGGGCCGCTGGGGCGCCCCCATCGCCGAGGGCCACATGAACGACGCGGTCACCGAGACCTGGCCCTGGGTCCTGCGCACCGCGGCCGTGGCCACGGCCCTGTACCTCCTGTGGCGGGCCCGCCACCCACGGGGCTGACCAGGGCTCCGGCCCTGGGCTCCGGACCCGGCCCTGGGCTCCGGACCCGGCCCTCGGCTCCGGACCCGGCCCTCGGCTCCGGACCTGGCCCCGGGCCCGGTCCTGGCCCCGGCTCCTGCCAGGGCCCGGCCCTTGCCCAGGACCGGCCCTGCCCCGGACGAGGCCCGTGCCCAAGACCTGGCTGCGGATCCTGCCCTGGGTCTGGCGCCTGCCCCTGCCCCGGGCCCGGCCTTGGACCCCGGGCCCGGCTCCGGACTCGGTCCTGGCCCGGCCCTTGCCCAGGACCGGCCCTGCCCCTGCCCAGGCCCGTGCCCAAGACCTGGTTGCGGATCCTGACCTGGGTCTGGCGCCTGCCCCTGCCCAGGCCCCGGTCTTAGGCGCCTGCCTCGGCCTTGGGCCCCGGCCCCGGCCCGGCCCCGGCCCCCGGTTCCGGCCCCCGACCCGGCCCCGGACCCCGTCCCACCACCCTCCCGGCACAATGGAGCCCATGGTCTCCACCACCCGCCCCGCGCCCACCGTCGGTTTCGATCTCGATATGACGCTGATCGACTCGCGACCCGGCATCCGCGCCTGCTACCTGGCGCTGACCGAACGGACCGGGACGTACGTCGACGCCGATCTGGCCGTCACGCGGCTCGGGCCGCCGCTGGTTGAGGAACTGGCGCACTGGTTCCCGGCCGAGGAGATCGACGCCGTCGCCGACCTGTACCGGGAGATGTACCCGACGTACGCCGTCGCCGCCACGCCCGCGCTGCCCGGCGCCCGCGAGGCCATAGCCGCCGTGCGCGAGGCCGGCGGGCGGGCACTCGTCGTCACCGCCAAGTACGAGCCGAACGCCAAGCTGCACCTGGCCCACCTCGGTATCGAGCCGGACGCCGTGATCGGTGACCTGTGGGCCGAGCAGAAGGCCGTCGCCCTGCGCGAGCACGCCGCGGACGTGTACGTCGGCGACCACCTCGGCGACGTCCGCGGCGCCCGCGCCGCCGGTGCCCGCTCCGTGGCGGTGGCCAGCGGCCCGTGCAGTGCCGAGGAGCTGCGGGAGGCCGGTGCCGACGTGGTCCTCGGCGACCTGACCGAGTTCCCGGAGTGGCTCGCGGACTACTGCGGCGCCGGCTCCGGCGGGGCGGACGCCGCACGGGCCTGACGCCGGCCCGCCGCGATCGACCGGAGGACGCCCGCTCCGGCGATGAGGAAGCCGACCCCCATCAGCATGCTCAGCACGAACATGTAGGTGGGGAACGGCGTCGTGCCCAGCAGCAGCGGGGCCACCGTTACCAGAGTGGCCACGGTGCCGATGAAGAAGACGATCGCACCGGCGCGGATCAGCCGGTCACCGGGCGCTGCGGAATTCGTTCGGGTTTTGTCACGCACCCGACCAGGGTAGTTCCCAGCCCTGAGGAACGGCCGGGGGACGTCTTGTCACCGGCGCCGTGACCATTAGCCCGGACACCGGCGGGTCGGACGACCCGCCCAAGTGCTGTCAAGAGCCGTTTCCGAGCAGTTTTCTGACGAGTACGAGGACCAGGGCAGACGTGCCTACCGCAAGGCATAGTCGGTTATCTAGACACACAGAGAGCACTACGCTCTCGCCATGCAACCGAACCTGCGCTACCTCGCCTGCCTCCGTCTGTCTGCCGACTCGGACGGCTCGACGTCCATGGAGTGGCAGCGTGGCGTGATCCGGCACCACGTCTCCGCTCCCCACCTGTCCGGCATCCTCGTAGGGGAAGCAGAGGACACAGACGTCTCAGGCTCCCTAAGCCCCTTCAAGCGACCCAAGCTCGGGCGCTGGCTTACGTCCCGAGTCGATGAGTTCGACGTGCTCGTTGCAGCCAAGATGGACAGGCTTACCCGCCGCTCAATGCACTTCAATGAACTGTTGGAGTGGGCGCAGGAGCACGGGAAATTCATCGTCTGCGTGGAAGAGGGGTTCGATCTTTCCACTCCCCAGGGAAAGATGATGGCGCGTATGACAGCCGTCTTCGCTGAGGCTGAGTGGGACACGATCCAAGCCCGGATCATCAACGGTGTACAAACACGTCTAGAGAATCGTTCGTGGCTTACCGGTGCTCCGCCAACTGGCTATCGCATCAAGGCAGTTGAGGGAGGCAAGCGTAAGGCTCTGGAGATTGACCAGGGCTACGCCCCTTATGTGGAAGAGATTTTCTCTCGGATTCGTGAGGGGCAGTCAACACACCGTATCGCGCGTGACTTCAACGCCCGTGGGATTCTCACCTGGGGGGACTACTTGCGCAAGTTGAAGGGGGAGGCCACTAAGGGAACACAGTGGCAGTCTACGATCATCAACAAGTTCATCCGTTCCCCTTGGGTGCCCGGGATCTACACCTACAAGGGAGAGGCTGTATTGGATGACGACGGAGAGTTGGTAATCCTCCCTGAGAAACCTCTGGCGTCCATGGACGAGTGGACAGACCTGGTGGACCGGATCAAGCCCCTCCCCAAGGTTCCTAATGTTTCAACGGGGAGCCGCAATGGCGCTAGGAGTCTCCTGTCCGGCATCGCTCACTGTGGGGAGTGTGGAGCGCCGGTTGCTTCGCTGTTGGGCTCTGGACACACGAGAAAAGATGGAACGAAGGTTCCCGGACACAGGTATTACCGATGCTCCAACAGGTTCAAGGGAGGTGCTTGCGCTAAGGGTCTCTACATCCGTGCAGACGCACTAGATGCATGGGTTGACCAGGAGATCCGAGGATGCATTGGTAAATGGGACATGTACGAACGGGCTGGTGTTGGACCGTCTCAAGCAAAGGAACTCCAGTCGGCAAAGGCGCGGCTGGAAAAGCTAGAGGCTGACTTCCTGGCGGGCGAATACGATGGAGAAGGGCAAGGGGAGTCCTACAAGCGCATGCATAAGAGTCTTTCCGGGAAGGTGGCTCTCCTGGTCAAACAGGAAAAGGAAAGGACGAATCCGACTCTAAAAGCCACTGGAAAGAAGTATGGGGAAGTCTGGGATTCTAAGGACCAGGAAGATCGTAGAGAGTTCCTGCGCACCTATCAGGTCAAAGTCTGGGTATGGAATGACGGAGTCGAATCAACTGGAGGTCCCGGATATGTCTTGGATCTGGGTGACATCGAAACAATGGCTGAGGAAATGTTCGTCGGCCGCGTTGGTGAATACAGAATGCGGTCGGTGTTCACCCATAACGTAGCGGCGGAGCAGAAAGACAGGGTGCTGACTGAATCCTTTCGGCTTCGGTCCAAGGGTTGACCTGATCGCTGGTCGATCTGGCTCTCTGATCTCCAGGGGGCCAGCTCCCCAGTCTTCTGTTCGCAACGGCAATCCTGACAGTTACCTGCCCTGCCACCTTTGCGGCGAGGATCTTTCCTGAACATCGAGACAGGCGGTGTCCGCTTACACCGTGGACATACTCGAGTCTCTGTCGCTGACTTTTTCCAGACATGCAAAAGGACCGGCTAAGGGCTGTCCCGCGCAGATCTTGGCTCTGGGTGCGGAGCGGTTCAAAGAGCTGGTGGGGCGCTCAGCCGGTGGTTCGTGAGGTGCTCAGGGACCGGCGAAGTCGGCGAGCGTGTGAAAGTCGTTCTCTCGTAGGCCGATCCGTAGGTTGACGCGGTGCAGGAGTTCGGTCCCTTCGTGGTGGGTGGTCACGTACGTCCGGTCCAGCTCGCTCTGCTCGTCGTCCACCCAGGCGAAAGGACGGCCGCATAGCTTCACCGACCGGCGAGCTCACCGGCACGCACTCAACCTGGGGCGATGCGTCGTGGTCGTGTCAGGGACGGCCTGTTTACTTCGCAGATGTCGGGCCGCAGGTAGGGCATCCTGCGCCTCGCGGCCACCCGGTGTCACTGCATGCCCGCACCGTGACGCCCTGGCTGCACACTGCGGACGGGCTACGTCATCAACTCGATGTGCGGATGCTCGGGATGCGCGGGGCAGACGAACAGGTGCTGCCGGTAGCCGCTGCCTATCTGGACCCCGGTCGCGTTGTAGCCGCGGTGGCCGGGGTACGGCCCAGCACCCGGGTGGGGGTGTGGAGACCAGCTGTTCCCACCATCGTCCCCCTCCTCGAACGTGGCGATGGTCATCAGGACCTCCATGCCGGTGCCGCACTCGGAGCAGTGCCGTGGACTGGGGTCGGCGGCGTCCCAAGCGGGCCAGCCGCCGACCTTCCAGCCGGGTGCGTTGGACAGCACACAGTCGTAGTACGTCTCCGTGTTCATGTCCTCTTGCGCTGCCTGCGGCACACCCCACTGCCTGAGCTGCTCCCGCAGTTCTTCGCTCAGCTCCAGATGGTCGGGGTACTCGGTGATCTGCTCTGGTTCGAGCACGCACGGTTCCGGCAGATAGCCGTCGAACTGCACTGCGGGCGGCTCGGGGGGCGTGTCGAGGATGTCGGTGACGGCGGCTGCCGAGCGCCAGAAGAGCAGGGTCCTGGGCATGATCGGATGATCGAAGGGGCACCACAGAACCTGCAGCAGGTCCTTGCCCTCCGGCGGGCTCAGATCGGGCACATCCCGTGCGTACAACTGCGCGACGGGCAGCATCGCTATGGGGCCGTCGTACGACTGGACCGCGAGCCTCACCGGATACGTCCGAGGGGGGCGGATCCGTTCGAGAGTCTCGCGTTCCTCCGGAGTCAGGTCCCGGCCGTGCGAGGCGGCGAAGATTTGTCGTTCCAGCCGCAGATCTGCCGGGGACTGAGCTGGGTTGATGCCATCCACCACATGCGGTTCCTCGCACTGCGGCCACGGCTCCTCGGCGGGCCACAGCAGCGGCCCGCCGATCGAGCTGTCATGCCACGTCGGCGCTCCAGGGCGGGGGTGCAGGCGGGTCGCCGTACGGGCCAACGGAGCCAGTTGTGGAAAGACCGCGGCAACGTCGATCGGACGTGGCGGAGTGACAGGAGTGACATTCATGGCCGCAATCTTGCCAATCGCCTCTGACACGGCCCTCGTGGCCGCCCCACGAAGAGCTCCGGCACGGGCGCCATCCGGGAGACCCGCTACCGCTGGTCCGTTGCCGGCGGATGCGGCCCGCGAGCAGGTCCACGATCGCCGCCATGTACCACCTGGACAGGGAAACCACCGCGGGCCCCTGCTTGCGCTTCGGCCCCGCAAGCGGTTCGCCAAGGACACCGTGCTCATCGTGGACGGCACCCTGGTCCCCACGGCAAGACACTCACGATCGCCGACGGCGGCTACCCAGGAACCGGACTCGTTGTCCCGCACCGTCGCAGACGCGGCCAGGCGAAACTTCCGGACTGGAAGGAGGAACACAACAAGGCCCACAAGCAGGTCCGCGCCCGCGTCGAGCACGTTTTCGCCCACATGAAGACTTGGAAGATCCTCCGCGACTGCCGACTCAAAGGAGACGGCGTTCACCACGCCATGCTCGGCATCGCCCGGATGCACAATCTCTCCCTCGTCGAATAGCTCGCACGTGGCACGGTGGGCCGCTACACCCCTCCGCGATTCCAAGATCTGTAACGGGACACCCCTTAGGCGTACCCACCCGGTCCCGGGGAGGGAGACACCCTCTGTGTCTGGAAGTTGGACAGGCTTGGAAGGCCCACTGCCACTACGGATGACCTTCTGGCAGTGGCCAAGGCGAGGAAGGCCAAGGGAGAGAGTGTCAGTGCCATAGCCAAGGCTCTCGGAATCTCCCGCGCGACTCTCTACCGGCACATCGGGTAACCCCTCACACTTCCCCACCACTTTGAGCCTCTGCCGACACAGGCAGGGGCTCAGTGTCGTTTTAAGGCGTGTTCCGGTGGAGAGACCCCCGGTAGGCTGTCTCAACGGCAGATCAAGGGCGTCCGGCCAGTCCGGGAGCGATCGAGGGAGCGTGTGCTTTGCCGACTGGCAAGGTCAAGTGGTTCAACAGCGAGAAGGGCTTCGGCTTCCTCTCCCGCGACGACGGCGGTGACGTCTTCGTGCATTCCTCGGTCCTCCCCGCCGGAGTCGAGGCACTGAAGCCGGGTCAGCGAGTCGAGTTCGGCGTGGTCGCCGGGCAGCGCGGCGACCAGGCACTCTCCCTCACCCTGCTGGACCCGGCGCCGTCGGTCGCGGCCGCCCAGCGCAAGAAGCCCGACGAGCTGGCCTCGATCGTCCAGGACCTGACGACGCTCCTGGAGAACATCACCCCGATGCTGGAGCGCGGCCGCTACCCCGACAAGACCGCCGGCAAGAAGATCGCCGGGCTGCTGCGCGCGGTCGCCGACCAGCTGGACGTCTGACCCGCCGCGCCGCTACGGGAAGGCCAGCGCGTCCGGGCCGAGGGCCGGTACCAGTCCCTCGGCCGCCGCGCGGGTCAGCAGGCCCCGGACGGCCGCGTAGCCGTCCTCGCCGAGGTCGGCGGTGAACTCGTTGACGTACAGCCCGATGTGCTGGTCGGCGACGGCCGGGTCCATCTCCTGCGCGTGCTCCATCACGTACGGCCGGGACGCCTCCGGGTCGTCCCAGGCCGCGCGTACCGACGCGCGCACGGAGTCGGCCAGCCGGGTCAGCGCCGCCTCGCCCAGCGACCGCTTGGCGATGATCGCGCCGAGCGGGATCGGCAGCCCGGTGGTGTGCTCCCAGTGCTCGCCCATGTCGGCGAGCTTGTGGAGCCCGTAGTTCCGGTAGGTGAAGCGGGCCTCGTGGATCACGAGTCCCGCGTCGACCTTCCCGTCCCGCACGGCCGGCATGATCTCGTGGAACGGCATGACCACGATCTCGCCGACCCCGCCGGGCACCGTGTCGGCCGCCCACAGGCGGAAGAGCAAGTAGGCGGTGGAGGTCTCGCTCGGCACGGCGACCGTGCGGCCCCTCAGATCCGCGTCCGCGTCCCGCGTCAGCACCAGCGGCCCGCAGCCCCGGCCCAGCGCGCCGCCGCAGGGCAGCAGGGCGTACTCGCCGAGGACGTACGGCAGTACGGCGTACGACACCTTCAGCACGTCACACTCGCCGCGCTCGGCCATGCCGTTGGTGATGTCGATGTCCGCGAAGGTCACGTCGAGGGCGGGGGCGCCCGGGACGCGGCCGTGGGCGAGGGCGTCGAAGACGAAGGTGTCGTTCGGGCAGGGGGAGTAGGCGATCCGCAGGGTCTCGGTCGGCTCGGTGGGCACGGTCTCAGTCGTCATGTGGGGTCCAACTCGAAAGGACGGGGGCGAGCTTCCCGAAGGCGTCCGTCAGGGCCGCCAGCGCGTCGCCGACGCGCCAGGCGGCGCGGTCGCGCGGGCCGACCGGGTTGGACACCGCGCGCAGCTCCAGCACGGGCACCCCGTGCGCGGCGGCGGCCTCGGCGACGCCGAAGCCCTCCATCGCCTCGGCCAGGGCACGCGGGTGGCGGTCGCGCAGCAGCGCGGCGCGTGCGGCGGTGCCGGTGACGGTGGACCCGGTCAGGACGGTGCCGGGGCGGGCGCCGGTCGCGGCGGCGACGGCGGCGACGAGGCCGGCGGGCGGGAAGTGGGCGACGGTGCCGAAGCCGAGTTCGGTCACCGGCAGGAAGCCGTCGGCGGTCTCGGCGCCCAGGTCGGCGGCGGTGATCTCGTCGGCGACGACGAGGGAGCCGACGGGCGCGTGAGGTGCGAAGCCGCCGCCGATGCCGGCCGAGACGACCAGGGCGTAGGGGGCGCCGTCGAGGGCCGCGGCGGTCAGCGCGGCGGCGGTGGAGGCGGCGGCGAGGGCGGGGCCGACGCCGGCCGCGAGGAGGTCCGGGCCGTGCGGCGGCCGGTGAAGGGTGACGCCGGGGCGGGGCAGCCGCGCGCAGACCCCCGGGAACGCCTGAGCCACCGCGTCCCGTTCGACGGGGACCGCGGTGGCCACGAGGACGCGTACGGAGGACGTGGTCAGTCGTCCTTCTTCAGGCGGAAGGACCACAGACCGGTGGCCTCCTCGCTGTCGTCCTTGCCGTCGCCGGCCTTGATGGTGACGAGCGTGGAGTCGCCCTGGGCGCCGTACTGGGCGTTGAAGAACACGCTGCCCGGCACCGTGCGGTAGGTGTTGTCCGTGTCGTCGGTCAGCTGCTGACCGTTCATCAGGATCGTCCAGCGCTCGTCCGCGATCTCCGGGTCCACGCCGAAGCGCACGGTGTCGTCGGGGTCGACCGTGATGGACTCGACGTCGTCCTTCTCCAGGCACTTCTGGATCTCGGCCGTCTCCAGGGTCTTGCCCTCGCCGCCACAGGTGGCCTCGGAGCTGACCGAGTCACTGCCGACCGTGACCGTGGCCATGGGCGTCGGCTGGTCGCAGGCGGACAGCAGGAGCAGTCCGGCGGATACGGCGCCGGCGGCGGCGACGGCGCGGCGGCGTCGCACAGCGGATTGCAACGTGGTCATGGTGCGAAGGCTATACGGCGCCCCGGGCCCGTCCCCCACCTGGGTACGGCGTGGCGTGGTCACGCCACCCCGGGGCCGTGCCACCCGGTCGGGCCACCCGGTCGGGCCACCCGGTCGGGCCACCCGGTCGGGCCACCCGGTCGGGCCACCCGGTCGGGCCACCCGGTCGGGCCACCCCGGCCGGGCCTCGCGTCACGCCACCCTCGGCCGGGCCGCCCCCTTGTGCCGGGCCGAGCCGATCAGCCCTCGTACGGTCGTCAGCCACCCGGCGGCGACGATCGCCGCCGCCACCGTGAGGCCCAGCGTGCCGTTGAGCGGCAGCACGATGCCGACCGCGCCGCCCAGCACCCACGAGACCTGGAGCAGCGTCTCGGAGCGCGCGAACGCCGAGGTGCGCACCTGCTCCGGTACGTCCCGCTGGATCAGCGCGTCCAGCGACAGCTTGGCCAGCGCCTGCGCGAACCCGGCGACCGCCGCCAGGCACGCCACCAGCACGGTGCTGAAGAACACCGCCGCCGTGATCCCCGCGCCCAGCACCACGGCGACGACGGTCACGATGATGATCTCCGGCGCGCGCGAGCGCAGCCACGCCCCGACCGCCGTGCCCAGCGCGTTGCCCGCGCCCGCCGCGACGCCCACGATGCCCAGGGAGACGGCCGCGCTCTGCCCGGACAGCGGGTGCACCCGCAGCAGGAAGGCCAGGAAGAAGATCAGGAACCCGGACAGGCAGCGGATCGCGGCGTTGGCGGCCAGCGCGTGCGTCACCGCCGGGCCCACCGTGCGCAGCCCGGGACGCTTGACGGGCTTGCGGTGCGGGCCGTGCAGGTGCCGTTCGTCGGCGGCGAGCAGCGCCCGGTCCTCGCCCCGCGCCGAGTCCACCTTCGGCGGCAGCGTGAACGACAGCACCGTGCCCGCCACGAAGATCACGAAGGCGCCGTACAGCGGCCAGCGCGGCCCGATCGCCTGGAGCCCCGCCGCGATGGGCGCGGCCACGCCGGTGGCGAGCAGCCCGCACAGGGTCACTCGCGAGTTCGCCTTCACCAGGGAGAACCGCGGCGGCAGCAGCCGCGGCACCACCGCGCTTCTGACCACTCCGTACGCCTTCGAGGCGACCAGCACGCCGAGTGCCGCCGGATACATCTCGATGCTGCCGCTGATCACCGCCCCGGACAGCACCAGCGCGAGCAGCGCCCGCGCGCCCATCGCGGCCGCCATCGCCGCGCGCCGGCCGTGCGGCAGGCGGTCCAGGAGCGGCCCGATCACCGGGGCGAGGAGCGTGAACGGGGCCATGGTGATGGCCAGGTAGAGCGCGACCCGCCCGCGCGCCTCGTCGGTCGGCACGGAGAAGAAGACGGTGGAGGCGAGGGCGACGGTGATCATCACGTCGCCGGCGCCGTTCACGCCGTGCAGTTCGATCAGCTTGCCGAGACCGGACTCGCCCGCTCCGTGCGCGTGCGTCGCCTTGCGGATGCCGCGCGCCGTCCCGGTCACCGGCAGGCGCAGCGCCCGCCCGACAGCACGGAACCGGGAGCCGGGACCGCGTCCCCGGCTCCCGCCCTTGAACTCCGTCCGTGCGGCTGCCACCCCGTCATAGTGCCCCGAGAACCGGGGCTGTAGCGTCCGTACGGCACGTATGGCGGCCGTCGAGTCGGGTGACACCGGCGTCGCGGGCGGGCCGCGAGCACCGGGGAACGGGCGGCCGTACCCCGCCGAAGCTGCCGTCGGTGTAGGCCCAGCGCACATGAGCAGGTAGCGTGCGTAGCGCGCCGTGGCGAACGTTCTCGGCCGCGCGCCGTACGGCCATCCCGCAGAATGGATGACGTAGGTGCGCCCGAGCGCGATCGGGCGCGGACGTCGACGCGGTCCACAGGTCCGCTCCGTCCGCCCCTCGCAGGTAGTGGCGCACTCGTGAGACGGCGTATGGAGAGAAGCGATACCTGTGAGCGCAGCGACAACGCGAAGCCGCACCCCTGACCGCCTGTGCGCCGAGGCCGTCGACCTCGCCCGGGCCGCGGCCGAGGAGGCCGCCGCCCCCGGCGTCGTCGGCGAGCACGAGGGGATGGTGTCGGAGGGCGACCGGGTCGTCACCCACTACTTCGCCTGCAAGGAGCTCGGCTACCGGGGCTGGCGCTGGGCCGTCACCGTCGCCCGCGCCTCCCGCGCCAAGATCGTCACGGTGGACGAGGCGGTGCTGCTGCCCGGCCCGGACGCCCTCCTCGCCCCCGAGTGGGTGCCGTGGAGCGAGCGGCTGCGCCCCGGCGACATGGGCCCCGGCGACCTGCTGCCCACCGACGCGGACGACCTGCGTCTGGAGCCCGGCTGGACCGGCGAGGACGAGCCGCCGCCGAACTCCGCCGTCTCCCACGAGATGGCCGACCTGGTGGAGGCGGAGGACGCGGAGCTGACCGCCGGACCGCCCGCCGAGCTGTCGGCCGTCCCGGCCCGCGGCACGATCTCCGCGGTCGCCGAGGAACTGGGCCTGCGCCGCTCCCGGGTGCTGTCCCGGTACGGCCTGCACGTCGCCGCCGACCGCTGGGAGGAGGGCTACGGCCCCAAGACCGCGATGGCCCAGGCGGCCCCCGCCTCCTGCGTCAGCTGCGGCTTCCTCGCCCGGATCGGAGGGTCGCTGGGGCAGGCCTTCGGGGTGTGCGCCAACGAGTTCTCCCCGGCCGACGGGCACGTCGTGTCGCTGGCCTACGGGTGCGGCGGGCACTCGGAGGCGGCGGTGATGCCGAAGGCGCCGCGGGTGGCTCCGCCGGTGATCGACGAGACGCGGGTCGACCCGTTCCCGCTGCGGCCGGCGGCGGACTCCGGGTCGGTGTCCGTGGCCGAGGACGAGGCGGCGGATCTCGGGCACTCGTAGCCGCGGCGCGGGCCGCGTCCGCGGGGTGAGCGGATGAGGTGTGTCGTGGCTCGCGGCGGTACCTTCGTGGTCCGTCGATGAGGAGAGTCACCGTGAGCATGTTCGTGCGGCCTGCCGCCGAGGGCGCCGATCCGTTCGGTACGGCACGTCTGCGGCGCGGGGTGCTGGACGCCTGGGCGACCAGTCCGGCCCGGTTCCGTGAGGACGCCAACGCGGAGGAGGACCTCGTCCTCGGCGGCTACCGCGACCGGCTCGTCGTCGAGCTGGCGCAGAACGCCGCCGACGCCGCCGCCCGCGCCGGCGTGCCCGGACGGCTCCGGCTCACCCTGCGCGACGGCGTCCTGGTCGCCGCCAACACCGGCGCCCCGCTGGACGCGGCCGGCGTCGAGTCGCTGTCCACGCTGCGCGCCTCCGCCAAGCGGGACGCCGGCCAGGGCGCCGTCGGCCGGTTCGGCGTCGGTTTCGCCGCCGTTCTCGCGGTCACCGACGAGCCCGCCGTCGTCGGCCGGCACGGCGGCGTGCGCTGGTCCCTGGCCGAGGCGCGGGGACTGGCCGGTGACACGGCCCTGGACAGCCCCGGCCTGGGCGACGAGATCCGGCGCCGCGACGGACACGTCCCGCTGCTGCGGCTGCCGTTCCCCGCCGAGGGCAGCGCCCCGAGCCCCTACGACACGGCCGTCATCCTCCCGCTGCGCGACACGGCCGCCGCCGATCTCGCCGAACGGCTCCTTAACGCCGTGGACGACGCGCTGCTCCTCGCCCTGCCGGGCCTGGAGGAGGTCGTGGTGGAGACCGGGGACGAGACGCGCACGCTGTCCCGCCGTACCGAGGGCCCGCTGACCGTCGTCGAGGACTCCCGGGAGGGCACCACCCGCTGGCGCACCTCCGTCGCGCACGGCCCGCTCACCCCCGACCTCCTCGCCGACCGGCCGGTCGAGGAACGGCTGCGCCCGCACTGGTCGGTGACCTGGGCCGTGCCCGTGGACGCCGACGGCGGCCCCGCCCGCCCCCGCACCAGCCCCGTCCTGCACGCGCCCACGCCCAGCGACGAACCCCTGGGCGTGCCCGCCCTGCTCATCGCGTCCTACCCGCTGGACTCCACCCGCCGGCACGCCGCGCGCGGCCCGCTGACCGACTTCCTGACCGAGCGGGCGGCGGACGCCTACGCCGGGCTGCTCGCCGACTGGAGCCCCGTCTCCGCCGGCCTCGTCGACCTCGTGCCCGGACCGCTGGGCAAGGGCGAACTGGACGGCGCCCTGCGCCAGGCGATCCTCGAACGACTGCCCCGCACCGCCTTCCTGCCGCCCGCCGCCGCACCGCGCGAGGACGACCCCGACCTGCCCGAGTCCCTGCGCCCCCGCGACGCCGAGGTGGCCGAGGGCGCGGGCGCCGACACCGTACGGGTCCTCGCCGAAGTGCTGCCGACGCTGCTGCCCGCCGGCCTGGAGCGCCGCGTGGAGCTGCGCACCCTGGGCGTGGCCCGGGTGCCGCTGACCGACGCGATCGACCGGCTCGCGGGCCTGGAGAAGGCCCCCGACTGGTGGCGGCGGCTGTACGACAGCCTCGCCGGGGTCGACCCCGACCGGCTGTCCGGGCTGCCCGTGCCCCTCGCGGACGGGCGTACGACCATCGGCCCCCGGCAGGTCCTCCTGCCCTCCCCGGACGCCGCCTCCCTCGACCCGGAGGTCCTCACCCGCCTCGGCCTCAAGGTCGCCCACCCGGACGCCGCCCACCCGCTGCTGGAGAAGCTCGGCGCCCTCCCGGCCACCCCGCGCGCCGTGCTCACCACCCCGCAGGTGAGGGCCGCCGTCGCCGCCTCCCTCGACGACGAGGGCGGCACCAACTGGGAGGAGGACACCCTCGACGCCGACGAACTGGCCGACACCGTCCTCGGCCTGGTCCGCGACGCCGGACTCGAACCCGGCGACGAACCCTGGCTCGGCGCCCTCGCCCTGACCGACGAGGACGGCGAACTCTCCCCGGCCGGCGAACTCGTCTTCCCCGACGGCCCCTTCGCCCGCGTCATGCGCGAGGACGAACTCGCCGCCGTGGACGCGGAACTGGCCGGGAAGTGGGGCCCCGAGCCGCTGGCCGCCTGCGGCGTCCTCGTCACCTTCGCCCTGGTCCGCGCCACCGACGTCGTCCTCGACCCCGACGAACTGGAGCCCCGGGAAAGCGACTTCGCCGAACCGGACGACGCGGGTCTGCTGGACGCGGTGGACGTGTGGAGCGAGGACGTCCTCGACCGCTTCCCCGACAGCCCCGTCCCGCCGGTCGCCACCGAGATCGTCGCCGTGCGCGACCTCGACCTGGTGGACGACGACCGCTGGCCCGAGGCCCTCGCCCTGCTCTCTCGGCCGCCGCTGCGCGACGCCCTGATCCACCCGGTGCGCGTCCTGCTGCACGACGGCACCCACGAGGTCGTACGGCCCTACACCGCGTGGTGGCTGCGCGGGCACCCCGTGCTCGGCGGCCGCCGCCCGGCCGGGCTGCGCGCGGCGGGCGGCGACCCGCTGCTGCGCGGCCTGTACGACGAGGCCGACGCGTCCGGCTTCGAGGACGAGCAGGTGCTGCGGGCGCTGGGCGTACGCACCTCGGTGGCCGCCCTGCTCGACGAGCCCGGCGGCGCGGCCGAGCTGCTGGACCGCCTCGCCGACCCCGAGCGCCCCGTCACGGCCGCACAGCTCCACGCCCTGTACGGCGCGCTGGCCGAGCTGGACCCCGAGCAGGTCACCCTGCCGGACGAGGTGCGGGCCGTGGTGGACGGCGAGGTGCGCGTGGTGGACGCCGCCGACGCGGTGGTGGTCGACTCGCCCGACCTGCTGCCCTTCACGTCCGGCGTCCCGCTGCTGCCGGTGCGCCCGGCCCGGGCGGCCGAGCTGGCGGAACTGTTCCAGGTGCGGCGGCTGAGCGAGTCCGTCACCGGCGCCGTGGACTCGGCGGGTACGGAGCACGACGTACCGGAGCCGGTGCGGGTGCTGCTGGGGGCGCGGACCCCGGCGTCGTACGTGGAGCACGAGGAGCTGGTCGTCGACGGCGTGGAGATCGACTGGCGGGTGACGGACGACGGGGCGTTGCACGCGGCGACGCTGGAGGGCGTCGCGGCGGGGCTCGCCTGGGCGGCGGGACAGTGGCCCCGGCGGTTCGAGGTGGCGGCGCTGCTGGAGGACGAGTCGCGCACGGAGGAGCTGGCGAGGGACCGCTGGTTCGACTGACGGGCGGTGCCATGTGGTCGGGCGGGGCGTGACGCGCCCCTTCAGGGGCGCGGGGCTGTGCTCGACATGCGGCTCCGCCGCGTGGGCGCGACCAGCCACGATGGCGCCGCCGCGAACCACGCACCGATCAACCCCCTCACGCAGGGACCCGCCGGTCCACCCATCTCCAGGCCAGCTCCAGCAAACCCGCCGCCCCCACCGCGATGCCGACGGCGCTCCACGGCATCGTCACCCCCACCAGCTTCAGCGCGAAGAAGTCCTGCAACCACGGCACCACCAGCACGATCACAAAGCCCAGCCCCATCGCCGCCACCAGCAGCACCCGCCACCACGTGTACGGCCGGGCGATGATCGCCAGCACCCACATCGACACCAGGAACAGCGTCAGCGTCGCCGCGCTGGTCTCCGCGTCCAGCGCGCCCGGCCCGGAGTAGTGCTGCCGGGCGACGAGGTACGTCGCGAAGGTCGCCGTCGCGGCCACCACGCCGCCCGGGATCGCGTACCGCATCACGCGCCGTACGAAGTGCGGTCTGGCCCGTTCCTTGTTCGGGGCGAGGGCCAGGAAGAAGGCCGGTACGCCGATGGTGAGCGTGGAGAGCAGGGTCAGGTGCCGGGGCAGGAACGGGTACTCGACCTGCGAGCAGACCACGAGGATCGCCAGTAGCACCGAGTACACGGTCTTCACCAGGAACAGGGTCGCCACCCGCGTGATGTTGCCGATGACGCGGCGCCCCTCGGCCACCACCGACGGCAGCGTGGCGAAGCTGTTGTTCAGCAGCACGATCTGCGCGACCGCCCGCGTGGCCTCGGAACCGGAGCCCATCGCCACGCCGATGTCGGCGTCCTTGAGCGCGAGGACGTCGTTGACGCCGTCGCCGGTCATCGCGACCGTGTGCCCGCGTGACTGGAGGGCGCCCACCATGTCCCGCTTCTGCTGCGGGGTGACCCGGCCGAACACCGTGCCCTCGTCCAGGGCGTCTGCCATCTCCTCCCGGCCGGCGGGCAGCCGGCGCGCGTCCACGGTCGCGCCGGACAGCCCGAGCCCCGCGGCCACCGCGCCGACCGACACGGCGTTGTCCCCGGAGATGACCTTGGCGCGGACGTCCTGGTCGGCGAAGTAGCGCAGGGTGTCGGCGGCGTCCGGGCGCAGCCGCTGCTCCAGGACGACCAGGGCCGTGGGCGTCACGTCCTCGGCCACCGCGGGGTCGTCCAGGTCGCGCCGGGCGCGGGCCAGCAGCAGCACCCGCAGCCCCTGTTCGTTGAGCCGCCCGGTCTCCGCGAGGGCGGGGTCGTCCTCGGCCAGCAGGACGTCGGGCGCGCCCAGCAGCCACGTGCCGGTGGCGCCGTCGCCCTCGCTGAGGGCGGCGCCGCTGTACTTGCGGGCGGAGGAGAAGGGCAGCGACTCGGTGCAGCGCCAGTCCTCGGGGGCCGGGTACGCGGCGATCACGGCCTGGAGGGAGGCGTTGGGGCGGGGGTCGGACTCGCCGAGGGCGCCGAGCACCGTACGGACGTACGCCTCGTCGGCGCCGTCGAGCGGGCGCAGCTCGGTGACGTCCATGCCGCCCTCGGTGAGGGTGCCGGTCTTGTCGAGGCAGACCGTGTCGACGCGGGCCAGGCCCTCGATGGCGGGCAGCTCCTGGACGAGGCACTGCTTGCGGCCGAGGCGGATGACGCCGATCGCGAAGGCCACGGAGGTCAGCAGGACCAGGCCCTCCGGGACCATGGGCACGATGCCGCCGACGGTCCGGGCGATCGAGTCGTCCAGCTCGTTGTCCTTGGCGAGGAGCTGGCTGAGGATCAGGCCGAGCGCGGTCGGGACCATCATCCAGGTGACGTACTTGAGGATCGTGGAGATGCCGGAGCGCAGCTCTGACTGGACCAGGGTGAAGCGGGAGGCCTCCTCGGCGAGCTGGGCGGCGTACGCCTCGCGGCCGACCTTGGTCGCCTGGAACGCGCCGCCGCCCGCCACCACGAAGCTGCCGGACATGACCTGGTCGCCGGGCCGCTTGACGACCGGGTCGGCCTCGCCGGTGAGCAGCGACTCGTCGATCTCCAGCCCGTCCGACTCGACGCACACCCCGTCGACGGCGGCCTTGTCCCCGGGGCCGATCTCGATCACGTCGTCCAGCACGATCTCGGAGGTGCCGACGGCGGTGGCCGTCCCGTCCCGGCGCACGGTGGGCCGGGCCTCGCCGATCAGGGCCAGGGAGTCCAGGGTCTTCTTCGCCCGCCACTCCTGGATGATGCCGATGCCGGTGTTGGCGAGGATCACGAAGCCGAACAGGCTGTCCTGGATCGGGGCGACGATCAGCATGATCACCCAGAGCACACCGATGATCGCGTTGAAGCGGGTGAGGACGTTGGCGCGGACGATGTCGGTCAGCGAGCGGCTGCTGCGTACGGGTACGTCGTTGACCTGGCCGCGCGCCACCCGCTCGGCGACCCCGGCCGCCGTCAGGCCGGTCGCCGGGGTCGGGGGGTGAACGGGGTGCGCGGAGTCGAGCCGGTCGTCCGCGTCGAGATGCGTCATGCATCCGACGGTACGTGCGGTTTTGGGGCGTCACCCGCCGAATGCGTGGAAGTTCCGACCTGGGTACGACGGGAGGCGGGGACGGGTGATGCCCTGGTACTACGGGGTGTGGGCCGTGGGGCGGTGCGGGGCGGGGTCCGCGGGGCCGCCGCGCGGGTTCCCGGCGTCGCGCAGGTCCCCCAGATCGCGCCGGAAGGTCAGCCCCGCGCGCCCGTCGAGTCGCGTCCCGCCGGTGCGGACGAAGCCGGTGCGGGCGAGCACGGCCCGCGAGGCGGCGTTGTCGAGGGTGGCCGCGGCGCGCAGCGCGGTCAGTCCGTAGCGCCGGGCGGCGAGGGCGCAGACCTCCCGCACGGCCCTGGTGGCCAGGCCCCGCCCGGCGGCCCGTTCGGCGATCCGGTAGCCGAGGTCGGCGACGCCCCGCTCGACGTCCACGAGGTTGACCCGGCCGAGTATCCCGCCGTCGGTGCCGACCAGCACGTGGAAGTGGCAGACGCCGGCCTCCTGCTCGGCCAGCAGCGCGCGGAGCCGTTCGTCGAAGTGGGCGAACCAGTCGTCGCCCCGGTCGGGTACGGAGGCGGCGAACCAGGCCCGGTTCTCCCGCTCGAAGGCGAGCAGAGCGGGCGCGTGGCCGGCGTGCAGGCGCCGCAGCCCGGGCACGGGCGTCAGCCGGCGTCCCGTGCGGCCCGCTGGAGGGCCGCGTCGCGCTTGCGCACGTACCAGATGCCGATCAGGCCGAGCCCGGCGCCCGCCAGGCAGGTCCACACCCACCAGGTGTGCCCGTGGTCGTCGAACCAGCCGTAGAAGGGCAGCTGCGCCAGGAAGAGGACGAACCACAGAACGGTGCCGCCGACGATGGTCGGAACCACGGGGCCCTCCAGGGGCTCCGGTGCCTCGTGCGTGGGTGTCCACTTCGTCATGCGTACAGCTTACGAGGCGCCCGGCGGCGGTCCGAGGGGGTGCCGCCATCCGGGGTCTACGCGCGGAGATAGCGATCCGGGGCTCATACGTTCATACTGAACCCGTTTGTCTCTGACCGCTTTCATTCGTAGGAAACACCAACAAGGCCGTGGGGGAACCTGTTGGTGATGAGGTCCTCGCATGCCCACCTCGGCCTCCGCCAAGGTCCCCCCGTCCCCCGAGTCGCCGGAAGACCGGCGGCCCCCGCAGAACGGCCTCGACCGCTACTTCAAGATCTCCGAGCGCGGCAGCACCCTGTCCCGTGAGATCCGCGGCGGCTTCGCCACCTTCTTCGCGATGGCCTACATCATCGTGCTGAACCCGATCATCCTGGGCAGCGCGAAGGACATGTACGGCAACCAGCTCGACAACGGTCAGCTGGTCACCGCGACCGCCCTCACGGCGGCCTTCACCACGCTCCTGATGGGCGTCATCGGCAACGTCCCGATCGCGCTCGCCGCCGGTCTCGGCGTGAACTCCGTCGTCGCCCTCCAGCTCGCCCCGCGGATGTCCTGGCCGGACGCCATGGGCATGGTGGTGCTGGCCGGTTTCGTCGTGATGCTGCTGGTCGCCACCGGCCTGCGCGAGCGGGTCATGAACGCCGTGCCGTACGGCCTGCGCAAGGCCATCGCCATCGGTATCGGCCTGTTCATCATGCTGATCGGCCTGGTCGACTCCGGGTTCGTCACCCGGATGCCGGACGCCGCCCAGACCACCGTCCCGCTCCAGTTGGGCACGGGCGGCCACCTGCTCGGCTGGCCGGTGCTGGTCTTCGTCCTCGGTGTGCTGCTCACCCTGGCACTGATCGTCCGCAGGACGCCCGGCGCGATCCTGATCTCGATCGTCGTGATGACCGTCGTCGCGATGGTCATCAACCTGGTCGCCGACGTCCCCTCCTGGGGCCTGACCACCCCCGAGTGGCCCGGCAACCCGGTCGCCACCCCGGACTTCGGCCTGGTCGGCGAGGTGAGCCTGTTCGGTGGGTTCGAGAAGGTCGGCATCCTGACCGGGGTGCTGTTCGTGTTCACCGTCCTGCTGTCGTGCTTCTTCGACGCGATGGGCACGATCATGGCGGTCAGCGACGAGGCGAAGCTGACCGACGGCGAGGGCCAGATGCCGGGCATCAACAAGGTCCTGTTCGTCGACGGCATCGCGGTCGCCACCGGCGGTGCCAGTTCCGCGTCGGCGACGACCTGCTTCGTGGAGTCCACGGCCGGCGTCGGCGAGGGTGCCCGCACCGGCTTCGCGAACATCGTCAGCGGCGGGCTGTTCGCCCTGGCCCTGTTCCTCACGCCGGTCGCCACGATGGTGCCGTCGCAGGCGGCCACCCCGGCGCTGGTCGCGGTCGGCTTCCTGATCCTGGCCGGCTCGATCGGGGAGATCGACTGGACCGACTTCACGATCGCCATCCCGGCCTTCCTGACGATGCTGATGATGCCGTTCACCTACTCGATCACCAACGGCATCGGCATGGGCTTCATCGCCTTCTCGGTGCTGCGCCTGGCCGTCGGGCGGGGCCGCGAGGTCCCGGTCACGATGTACGCGGTGTCGGCGGTCTTCGCCTTCTACTACCTGATGCCGGCCCTGGGCCTGACGTGACCCGTGCGGGGCACGCTCACGTGACCCCGTAGAACCGTTCCGTCTCCTCCACGGCGGACTGGAACCGCTCGTCGAAGTCATCACGGATGAGCGTCCGGACGACATAGTCCTGGACGCTCATTCCTCTTTTCGCCGCATGGTGCCGGAGCCGGTCGAGCAGCTCCCCGTCTATCCGCAGGCTGAGCACGCTGGTCCCCATGGGCACGAGGGTCGCCCCCACCCGCCGGGTGATGCTCCGATTTCCGGAAACGACTCACTCGTACGGGTGAACTGCGGGTTTCAGTGGCGGGCGTCACGGGCACGCGGGCGGTCGTGCGGTGGTATTTCGCCAGACTAATGAGTTACGCTAAGGAACATGCCGGACCTCAAGCATGGCGACGACGCCGCCGCCGTGAACTCCCTGCGCTCCGCCGTGATGCGGTTGTCCCGTCGGCTCAAGCACCAGCGGGTCGACGAGTCGCTCAGTCCGACCGAGATGTCGGTGCTGGGCACCCTGTCCAACTGCGGCAGCGCGACCCCGGGCGAGCTCGCCCGCAAGGAACACGTCCAGCCGCCGTCGATGACCCGCATCGTGGCGCTGCTGGAGGCGAAGGGGCTGGTCCGGCTGGAGCCGCATCCCGAGGACCGGCGCCAGAAGGTCGTGACGCAGACCGAGCAGGCCGTGGTGATGCTCGAGGAGAGCCGCCGCAAGCGGAACGCGTTCCTGGCCACGCTGGTCGAGGGACTCGACGAGGAGGAGTGGGCGGCCCTGCGTGCCGCCGCCCCCGTGCTCGAGAAGCTGGCCCACGTGTAAGCAGCACCGACGAGGAGGCGAACCTTTTGAGTACGGGACCCGGAGCAGCTTCCGCCCCCGCACCCGACGGCCACGACGACCCGACCACCCCCGACACTCCTCGCAAGACGTCGATGTTCGCCTCCTTGAAGGTCAGGAACTACCGCCTGTTCTTCACGGGCCAGGTCGTCTCCAACATCGGCACCTGGATGCAGCGCATCGCCCAGGACTGGCTGGTGCTGAGCCTCACCGGCTCCTCGGCCGCCGTCGGCATCACCACCGCGCTGCAGTTCCTGCCGATGCTGCTCTTCGGCCTCTACGGCGGTGTCCTCGTCGACCGCCTGCCCAAGCGCCCCACGCTGCTGGTCACGCAGTCCTCGATGGCGGTGACCGCGCTCTTCCTCGCCGTGCTCACCCTGACCGGCCACGTGCAGGTCTGGCACGTCTACCTCGCCGCCTTCGCGATGGGCCTGGCCACCGTGGTCGACAACCCGGCCCGCCAGTCCTTCGTCGCCGAGCTGGTCGGCCGCGACCAGCTCCAGAACGCGGTCAGCCTCAACTCGGCGAACTTCCAGTCCGCCCGCCTGGTCGGTCCCGCCGTCGCCGGTCTGATGATCACCGGGGTGGGCACCGGCTGGGCGTTCCTCGCCAACGGCCTGTCCTTCGTCGCGCCGCTCAGTTGCCTGCTGCTGATGCGCGCCCGCGAGCTGCGCGCCGTCGAGCGCACGCCGCGCGGCAAGGGCCAGCTGCGGGAGGGCCTGCGCTACGTCGCCGGACGCCCCGAGCTGATCTGGACGATCGTGCTGGTCGGCTTCATCGGCACCTTCGGCTTCAACTTCCCGGTCTTCCTGTCCGCCTTCGCCGACGACGTCTTCCACGCCGGAGCCGGCGCCTACAGCCTCTTCAACACCCTCATGGCCGTCGGCTCCCTCGTCGGTGCCCTGCTCGCCGCCCGCCGCGGCACGGCCCGCCTGCGCGTCCTGATCGCGGCGGCGCTGGCCTTCGGCGCCCTGGAGACGGTGGCGGCGACGGCACCCGAGCTGTGGCTGTTCGCGCTGCTGATGGTCCCGATCGGCGTCTTCAGCATGACGGTCAACGTCACCGCCAACACCAGCATCCAGATGTCCACCGACCCGGCCATGCGGGGCCGCGTCATGGCCCTCTACATGATGGTCTTCCTCGGCGGCTCCCCGGTCGGCGCCCCGATCGTCGGCTGGGTCACCGACACCTACGGCGCCCGCGCGGGCCTCGCCGCGGGCGGCGCGGTGGCGGCGACGGCCGCGCTCGTCATCGGCCTGGTCCTGGCCCGCGTCGGCAACCTGCGCCTGTCGGTGGGCTGGCACCGGGGGCACCCGCAGGTGCGGTTCGTGCCGCGTGAGCGGCGGGAGGAGCTGGCGCGGGCGGCGTGACCGGTCGTCCGGTCAGTCGCGGGGGAAGTCGTCGGTCTTGAGGGTGAGGCCGACGACGGTGCCGGTCAGGTCGATGTCCTCGCCGAAACCGAAGCTGACGGTGCTGTGATACTCGCCGTCCTTGGGAAGGGTGTGGAGGTGCCACTCGCCGGTGTACGGGTCGACGATCAGGTAGACCGGGACCTCGGCGGTGGCGTAGGTGTGCTTCTCGGGGCCGTAGTCGTTGGCGGCGGTCTCCCTGGAGACGACCTCGGCGACGAACTCGGCGTGGCGGCCGGTGCCCGGGGCCTCGGAGAGGGCAACCACGTCCGAAGCGAACCCGTTGAGCCGCCCCGGGTAATCCATGCGCACGCGGACCACAGGCGTTTGCGCGGGTATGTGGCACGCAGCTGTTCCAGGATGTCCATGGTGATGTCCCACTGGGTGTCCCGCTGCGGCCACAGGAAAATGTGACCGCCGACGATCTCCGTCTTGTAGCCCTCGATGACGGGCAGCTTCTCCAGCCATTCGAACATCTTGTCGAGAGTCAGTGCTTCAGCACTCTCGGTCATGTCTGTCGTGCCTCTTCGAACGGGGTGCAACCACTCGGCACAACGACTGCCACGGCCCCAGGTCATACCGGGCAGACTGTGGCTCCATGAGACTGTTCGCCGCCGTACTGCCCCCCGAGGACGTCACCGCCGCCCTCGCCGCCGAGGTGGCGGCGCTGAAGCGGCTGCCCGGCGCGGAGGAGCTGCGCTGGACCGGCCGCCCGGGGTGGCACTTCACGCTCGCCTTCTACGGCGAGGTGGACGACGACCTCGTACCGGACCTGTCGGCCCGCCTGGAGCGGGCGGCCCACCGCACCGCGCCCTTCCGGCTGGCGCTGCGCGGCGGCGGTCAGTTCGGGCACGGGCGGGCCCTGTGGGCGGGGGCGGAGGGCGACCTGGCGACGCTGCGGCTGCTGGCCGACCGGGCGGAGTCGGCGGGGCGCAGGGCGGGCGTCGAGATGGGCGAGCACCGGCGCTACAAGCCGCACCTGACGGTGGCCCGCAGGAGGGAGGCGTACGACGCGCGGCCGTACGTCGACGCGCTGGACGGCTTCACGAGTCCCGCGTGGACGGTGACCGGCCTCGCCCTGGTGCGCAGCAACCTGCCGAGGTC
Source organism: Streptomyces sp. M92 (assembly GCF_028473745.1). Taxonomy (NCBI): domain Bacteria; kingdom Bacillati; phylum Actinomycetota; class Actinomycetes; order Kitasatosporales; family Streptomycetaceae; genus Streptomyces; species Streptomyces sp. M92. Next base: position 7,602,301 of record NZ_CP101137.1, on the reverse strand, counting down.
CGGGGTGCCGGGCGAGCAGCCCCGTTACGAGACGGTCGCCCGCAGCCCGCTCGGCGCGTCCGGTTAGGCTCGGGGACGTGGACCCGAAGACCCGTAACCGGATCATGGCCGGTGTGCTCGTGCTGATGCTCGTGGTGGTGGCGGTGGCGGCGGCCCTCGGCTGACCGGGCCGTGGGCGCCGCCGCCCCGCTCACCACGTCACCGCGCTGCCCGCTTTGCTACCAGGCGAACGCCTCCGGCGAGGGTCCCGGCCCCGGGAAGATCTCGTCCAGCCCGGCCAGCAGCTCCTGGGACAGCTCCAGCTCCACGGCCCGCAGCGCCGACGTGAGCTGCTCGGCCGTGCGAGGGCCGACGATCGGGCCGGTCACGCCGGGCCGGGTCAGCAGCCAGGCCAGCGCGGCCTCGCCGGGTGCGACGCCGTGCTTGTCGAGCAGGTCCTCGTACGCCTGGATCTGGGCCCGCTTGGCCGGGTCGGCCAGGGCGTCGGCCGCCCGTCCGGAGGCGCGGCGCCCGCCCTGGACCTCCTTCTTGATCACGCCGCCGAGCAGCCCGCCGTGCAGCGGCGACCACGGGATGACGCCCAGGCCGTAGTCCTGAGCGGCCGGGATCACCTCCATCTCGGCGCGGCGTTCGGCCAGGTTGTACAGGCACTGCTCGCTGACCAGCCCGATGGTGCCGCCGCGCCGGGCGGCGGTCTCGTTGGCCTGGGCGATCTTGTAGCCCGGGAAGTTCGACGACCCGGCGTACAGCACCTTGCCCTGCTGCACCAGCGTGTCGACGGCCTGCCAGATCTCGTCGAAGCCGGTGGCGCGGTCGATGTGGTGGAACTGGTAGAGGTCGATGCGGTCGGTCCGGAGCCGTTTCAGACTGGCGTCGACCGCCCGCCGGATGTTCACGGCGGACAGCTTGTCGTGGTTCGGCCACGCCTCGCCGTCGGCGCCCATGTTGCCGTAGACCTTGGTGGCGATCACGGTCTTGTCGCGCCGGTCGCCGCCCTTGGCGAACCAGTTGCCGATGATCTCCTCGGTGCGGCCCTTGTTCTCGCCCCAGCCGTACACGTTGGCGGTGTCGAAGAAGTTGACGCCGGCGTCCAGCGCCGCGTCCATGATGGCGTGGCTGTCGGCCTCGTCGGTCTGCGGACCGAAGTTCATCGTCCCGAGGACGAGCCGGCTGACCTTGAGTCCTGTGCGTCCCAGCTGCGTGTACTCCATGGGCCCCAAGCCAACGGCTTGGAGTGCGCTCCAGGCAAGCGGGTTCGGTCGGTCAGTCGCGGGGGAAGGTGTCGGTCCGAAGGGTGAGGCCGAGGACGGTGTCGGTGAGGTCCAGTTCCTGTCCGAAGGCGACGCGGGTCTCGGTGGTGTAGTCGCCGTCCTTGGGGTGCGTGAAGATGTGGCAGCGGCCCTGGTACGGGTCGGCGATGAGGTAGAGGGGGACCTCTGCGGTGGCGTAGGCGAGCTTCTTGGGGCCGTAGTCGTTGGCCGCGGTGCCTTTGGAGATGACCTCGGCCACGAACTCGACGTCCTCGTAGCGCCAGTGGCCCGTGTCGTCCTCCTTCGCGCCGTCGCGCATCTTGGCCACATCCGGGCAGAAGCCGTTCTCGTGGCCCGGAAAGTCGATGCGGACATCCGAGAGCACCTTGGCACGCCTTCCGAAATGGAACCGGATGTCACACGCGATCTCGAAGATGATGTCCCAATGGGTGCCGCGCTGCGGTGTCATGTAGACGGTGCCCCCGACGATCTCGGCCCTGAATCCTTCGGGGACAGGCATCCGTTCAAGCCGCTCGAACCACTCGTCCAAGCGCTCCGTACTGATGTCGGCCATGGCGATCCTGTCGTCTACGACGGTCATCGTGGCGCTCCTCCCCGGCTGCCCCGACGACGGTTGCAGCCGCGCGGTACAACGATACGCACGGCGACCAGGACACGGGAGAAGCCGCATATGCCAGAAGCGCGGGGCGTCTACGTCGAGGCGGTGTACGGCCCGCCCAGCCCCCACTCCTCGTGCAGCGCCTCCGCGTACGCGCCCGCGATCCGGTGTTCGCCGCTCTCGTTGGGATGCGTGCCGTCGTAGGTGTCCGTGTGGAAGTCGTACGCCGTCGGCGGCGGGACCAGCAGCAGCGGGGAGCCGGGGGCGTCGAGGTCGGCGACCGTCTTCGCGAGGAGGTCGTTGAAGTGGGCGACCTGCCCGGCGAAGGTCTCGTCGGCGTCCACCCGGATGTTGTGCAGCACCGGCATCACGGCCACGCGGACACGCGGGTTCGCCGACCGCGCGTTCGCCACGAAGGCGCGGACGTTGGCGGCGGTCTGCTCGGCGTTGGTGTAGAAGCCGAGGTCGATGAGGCCGAGGGAGACCAGGAGCACGTCCGCGCGGCAGGCGCGCACCGTCTCGGCGATGACCGGGGTCATGTGGTGCCAGCCCTCGCCCCAGCCCGCCAGGTGCGCGCGGGGGAAGTCCGGGTCGGCGTAGGCGTACGAGACCGGCTCGTCCGTCGACGGGTCGTGCAGCGTCTCGCGCGGGCCCACGAACGTGAAGGGCCGGCCGTAGGAGTCGCGCAGGTGCTGCCACAGACGGTAGCGCCACGTGTGTTCGCCTGCGCTCCCTATCGTCATGGAGTCACCGACGAACATGAACCTGAGCATCCGCTCATCATGGACGATGCGCCTGACCGGCGCGATGTGAGCCCGACCACGCAGGGTGACCGCCGACGTGAACGCCCGCGCGGGATGGCAGGCTTGGCGCATGCGCCGATCTCTCGCCCTCCTCGCCTCGGCCCTCCTCGTGGGCGCGTTCGCCGTGCCCGCCTCCGCCGCCGACGGGGACGACGGGAGCAACGGCTTCACGATCAGGGACCCGCGCATCACCGAGTCCAGCGGCCTCGCCGCCTCCCGCCTCCACCCCGGGATCTACTGGACGCACAACGACCAGGACAACGGCCCCTACCTCTACGCCGTGGACGGCTCCACCGGCGAGACCGTCGCGCGCGTCGCCCTCTCCGGCGTGGGCACGCCCAGGGACGTCGAGGCGATCTCCATCGGCCCCGGCAACAAGATCTTCGTCGGCGACATCGGCGACAACCTCGGCGGCACCTGGCCGTACGTGTGGATCTACGAGCTGCCCGAGCCGACGGAGCTGAAGGACCAGACGGTCCAGGCGACCCAGTACGTCGTGAAGTACGCGGACGGCGCGCGCGACGCCGAGTCGATGGCCGTCCACCCGAAGACCGGGCGGGTCTACATCATCGACAAGAACGAGAACGGCGGGCACCTGTACGAGGGCCCCGAGAAGCTCTCCGCCTCCGGCACCAACGTCTTCCGGCGCGCCGCCCCGGTCGAGCTCTGGGCCACCGACGCCGCCTTCTCCCCGGACGGCAAGACGCTCGCCGTGCGCGGCTACCTCGGGGGCGTCTGGTACGCCTGGAACGGCGGGAAGATCCAGCGCAAGGGGCGGATCAGCGTGCCGCTGGGGCAGGGCGAGTCCGTCACCTACACCCCCGACGGGGAGAAGCTGCTGCTCGGCATGGAGGGGACGAACAGCCCGGTCAAGGCCGAGGACGCGCCGGGGGGCGGGAGCGGCGGGTCCGGCGGGGGCGGCTCCGACGCCTCGGGCGGGGGCGACGACGGCGCCGGCGGTCCGGGCGGGGACACGCTCAAGGTCGGTGCGGTCGGGCTGCTCGTGGCGTGCGCCGTCCTGTTCGGCCTACGACGGGTGTTCCGCCGCCGCTGACCGGTCCGCGGCTGCCCCGTCCGCCGCGCGCCGCGCGGCCACCAGCACCTCCAGCCCGTCCAGGATGCGCTGCAGCCCGAAGTCGAAGTGGTCGAACCCGGTGCCGAAGGCGTCCTCGGAGAGGGAGGCCAGCACGGGGTAGCGGCCGCTGGTCATGGCCTGCACCAGCACCGGTTCCTGGGCCTGCCAGAACTGCGCGTCGGTGAGCCCCGAGGTGCGTTCCGCCTCCTCCTGGTACACCTGCGTGCGGGCGGCGCCGACGACGTATCCGTCGATCAGGACGATCGCCGAGACCAGCTCGGGATCGGTCAGGCCCATCGGCTTGATTCGGGCGAGCACCTTCTCCATGCCGTCGAGCGCGGCCGGGCCCAGGATCGGCCGGGACTGGTTGACCTCCAGCAGCCAGGTGTGGCGGCGGTAGAGGGCGAGGGTGGCGTGACCGAGCGCCTCCAGAGCCGCGCGCCAGCCGCCGTCGCCCAGGTCGCCGGGGTCCTCGGACGGGCGCTGCACGCGGTCCAGCATCAGGTCGATGAGCTCGGCCTTGCCGGGGACGTAGCGGTACAGGGACATGGTGCCGGTGCCCAGCTCGGTGGCGATGCGGCGCATCGAGACCGCGCCGAGCCCGTCCCGGTCGGCGACCTCCACGGCCGCCTCCACGATCCGCTCCAGCGTCAGCCCCGGCTTGGGCCCACGGCTGGGCCGTCGGCCGGTGTCCCACAACAGTTCCAGGGTGCGGCCGACGTCACCGCTGCCACTGGTCTCCGTACCGCTTGCCATGGGGTCAGTCTAGGTCCGCGCCCAAAAACTGGGTACGGTGTACGCGCAATCGGGTACGGTGTACTCAGTTAGGGAGTGAGAGGGGGACCACCCATGAGCGACGGACACGCGGTACGGGCCGAGGGGCTGGAGAAGAGGTACGGCGACAAACGGGCCCTCGACGGCTTCGACCTGGCCGTCCGCGAGGGCACCGTGCACGGGCTGCTGGGGCCGAACGGCGCCGGCAAGACCACCGCCGTGCGCATCCTGTCCACGCTGATCCGGCTGGACGGCGGGCGCGCCGAGGTCGCCGGCCTAGACGTCGCCCGGCAGGCCCGTGAGGTACGGGCGCGGATCGGCCTCACCGGGCAGTACGCGGCCGTGGACGAGGTGCTCACCGGCCGGCAGAACCTGGAGATGTTCGGGCGGCTGTTCCACCTGGGCGGCCGGCGCGCCCGCGCCCGCGCCGTCGAGCTGCTGGAGCAGTTCGACCTGACCGACGCCGCCGACCGGGGCGTCGGCAAGTACAGCGGCGGCATGCGGCGCCGTCTCGACCTCGCCGCCTCGATGATCCTCGCCCCGTCCGTGCTGTTCCTGGACGAGCCGACCACGGGCCTGGACCCGCGCAGCCGCGGCGAGGTCTGGGACTCGGTCCGCGCCCTGGTGGCGAGCGGCACGACGGTGCTGCTGACCACGCAGTACCTGGAGGAGGCCGACAAGCTGGCCTCCCGCATCACCGTCATCGACCGGGGGCGGGCCATCGCCGACGACACCCCGGACGGGCTGAAGAACCTGGTCGGCGGCGACCGGATCGAGGTCGTGGTCGCCGACCGTGCCGCGATCCCGGGGGTGGTGAAGACGGTCGCCCGGGTCTGCGAGGGCGAACCGGAGGTGGAGGAGGAGGCGCTGCGCGTGCACGCCCCGGTCACCGACCGGGTGTCGGCCCTGACCGAAGTGGCCCGCACCCTCCAGGACGAGCACGTCGCCGTGGAGGACATCGGCCTGCGCCGGCCGAGCCTCGACGACGTGTTCCTGCGCCTGACCGGCCACCGTACGGGCGCGGAGCCCGCGCGGCACGCGGAGAAGGAGGCGGTGGCGGCATGAGCGCCCTCGACCCGACGACGGCCCCGGCCGCCGAGCGCGGCCGCCTCTACTGGCTGCTGGCCGACTGCGGCAACATCGTCCGCCGCGGCCTGACCCACTACCAGCGCCAGCCCGTCAACATCGCCTGGCAGCTGGGCTTCCCGATCCTCTCCGTCCTCCTCTACGGCTATGTCTTCGGCAGCGCGATGACGGTGCCGGGCGGCGGGGACTACAAGGACTTCCTGATGCCCGGCATGTTCGTGATGACCATGGCCTTCGGCTTCATCAACACCGCGACGGTCGTCGTCTACGACTCCACCAAGGGCGTCATCGACCGGTTCCGCTCCATGCCGATGGCGTCGTCGGCGGTGGTGGCCGGACGGGGGGTCACGGATCTGGTCGTCGCCTGCGCCGAGCTGGCCATCATGATGCTGACGGCGATGGCCATGGGCTGGCGGCCGGACGGCGGCTGGGGATTCCTGGCGGCCTTCGGGCTGCTGCTGTGGCTGCGGTTCGCACTCATCTGGATCGGCGTGTGGCTGGGCCTCCTGGTCCCCAACCCGGAGGCGGCGGGCGGGCTGTTCGCCGTGGCCTTCCCCCTCACGATGATCTCCAGCATCTTCGTCGCCCCGCAGCTCATGCCGGACTGGCTGGGCTGGGTGGCCGCCTGGAACCCGATCTCCTCCACGGCCGCGGCCGCCCGCGACCTGTTCGGCACCCCGGTCGGCGGCGGCGACTCCTGGGTCGAGCAGCACGCGCTGCTGATGGCGGGGGTGTGGCCGGTGATCCTGACGGCGGTCTTCCTGCCGCTGGCGGTGCGGAGGTTCCAGCGGCTGAGCCGGTAGGGGGGATCGGAGCGACGGGATGGAGCCGGGGGTGGTGACCGGGTCGGCGGCCGATCTCCACCCCCGACTCCACCCATGGGTCCAGGTGCCGCGGGCCCGTTCCGAGGAGTCTTCAGGCCATGACAACGACTGACCACTAGTACGGCTGAGTCCGAGTCGAATGCCGCCCACAGTGTTGCCGCGCGATTACGTTCCGTCGCATGGTCAGTTCACCGCATGAAGCGTTGCACCGGATCTTCCGGGTGGATCCGGGGCTGTTCGCCCGGCTGTTGCCGCGGGCGGGCATCGGGTTTCCGGAGCACACCGCGATCGAACCCCTGGACACCGATCTCACCGAGATCAGGCCGCTTGAGCGCCGCGTGGACAGCGTGTTCCGGGTGCACGTGCCTGGCGAGGAGGGCGGCTTCGTGCTCGCCGTCGAGTCGCAGGGCAAGCCGGACCCGGACAAGCACAACAGCTGGACGTACTACTTGGCCCACATGTACGCCAAGTACCGGTTGCCACCGTTTCTCCTGGTGGTGTGCAAGGACAAGGCGACCGCGTCGTGGGCGGCGGAACCGATCCGTGTCGGTCGCGGGTTCCACACGAGCATGGTCGTTTTCCCGCTGGTTCTGGGGCCTGGAATCCTCCCCGTGATCACGGAGCCGGACGAGGCGGCCCGAGACCTCGGAGTCGCCGTCTTCTCTGCACTCGCCTACGCATCGGACCCGGGACTGACTGCGATACTGGACGCGCTGGCGTCAGGAGTGGCGGACGACGCGAAGAAGTCCGGGTCTGGAGACGTGGACCGTGTGGACTGGGCGGAGATCGTCGAAATCGGACTGGGCGAAGGCCCGGGTCGCGACTACTGGAGGAATCTGATGGCCACTTACACCCCGAACTTCCCGGGCAGCAACTCGATCGTCGAGGAGTCCTGGCTCGAAGGCCGCGCCAAGGGCAAGGCCGAGGGCAAGGCCGAGACTATTCTGCACATCCTCGAGGTGCGGGGCGTCGAGGTCCCCGAGTCCGTGCGGGAGCGGGTCACCGCCTGCACTGATCTCGACGTCCTGGGGACCTGGCTCGACCGCTCCCTGAGTGCGGAGCGCGCCGAGGAACTGTTCGCCGAGGAGTAGGGCGTCCGGATGTGCGGAGGGCGCCCGGCGGTTGATCCGTCGGGCGCCCTCTGTCGTCGTGCCTACGGGGGCTACAGGTTCTCGATGACGTAGTCGACGCACTTCGTCAGTGCCTCGACGTCCGCCGGGTCGATCGCCGGGAACATCGCGACGCGCAGCTGGTTGCGGCCGAGCTTGCGGTACGGCTCGGTGTCGACGACGCCGTTGGCGCGCAGCACCTTGGCGACGGCGGCGGCGTCGATGTCGTCGGAGAAATCGATGGTCCCGATGACCTGGGACCGCTTGGCCGGGTCGGAGACGAACGGGGTGGCGTACTTGGCCTCCTCCGCCCAGGAGTACAGGCGGGTCGAGGAGTCCTTGGTGCGGGCGGTGGTGAAGTCCAGGCCGCCCTGGCCGTTCATCCACTCCAGCTGCTCGTTCAGGAGGAAGAGCGTGGCGAGGGCCGGGGTGTTGTACGTCTGGTTCTTGCGGGAGTTGTCGATCGCGGTCGGCAGGGAGAAGAACTCCGGGACGTGGCGGCCGGACGCGTGGACGCGCTCGGCGCGCTCGATCGCGGCCGGGGAGAAGACGCCGATCCACAGGCCGCCGTCGGAGGCGAAGGACTTCTGCGGGGCGAAGTAGTAGACGTCGGTCTCGGCGATGTCCACCGGCAGACCGCCGGCGCCGGACGTCGCGTCGACCAGCACGAGGGAGCCCTCGTCCGCGCCGGCGACCCGCTTGATCGGCATGGCGACACCGGTCGAGGTCTCGTTGTGGGTGAACGCGTACACGTCCACGCCGGCCTCGGCCCGCGCCTCGGGGTGGGTACCCGGGTCGGCGGAGACGACGGTCGGCTCGGCCAGCCAGGGCGCCAGCTTGGCGGCCTTGGCGAACTTGGAGGAGAACTCGCCGAACGTGAGGTGCTGCGACTTGTTCTCGATCAGACCGTGGGTCGCGACGTCCCAGAACGCGGTGGAGCCGCCGTTGCCGAGGACCACCTCGTAGCCGTCGGGCAGCCGGAACAGCTCGGAGATGCCCTCACGGACCTTGCCGACCAGGTCCTTGACGGGGGCCTGGCGGTGGGAGGTGCCGAGCAAGGACGTACCGGTGGCGGCCAGGGCGTCCAGCGCCTCCACCCGCACCTTGGAGGGACCCGCGCCGAATCGACCGTCCGCGGGCTTGATGTCAGCAGGAATCTGGATCTCAGCCACGTGCCGGAGCGTATCCCGTCGGCCAAACCGGACGAAGACATGTCCGTCCGATGAGACGAGATCTCCGTCTTGCGGACCTGTGCCGAGCCACAAGCACTCATGCTGGACCCATGACCGATCTGGAGGCAGCACTGCGCAGGGCCGTCGGCGGCGAGGTCGGATTCGACGTCACGTCCCGGGCGCTGACCACCATGGACGCGTCCAACTACCGCCGGGTGCCGCTCGGCGTGGTGGCGCCCAGGGACGCCGACGACGTGGCGGCCGTACTGGAGGTGTGCCGGGCGCACGGGACGCCGGTCGTCGCCAGAGGCGGCGGCACGTCGATCGCCGGCCAGGCGACCGGCACCGGCGTGGTCCTGGACTTCACCCGGCACATGAACCGCCTGGTCACCCTGGACCCGGAGGCCCGCACGGCCGTCGTCCAGCCCGGCCTCGTCCTCGACCGCCTCCAGGAGGCCGCCGCCCCGCACGGCCTGCGCTTCGGCCCCGACCCGTCCACCCACAGCCGCTGCACCCTCGGCGGCATGATCGGCAACAACTCGTGCGGCTCCCACTCGGTGGCGTGGGGCACGACGGCGGACAGCGTGCGCGAGCTGTCGGTGCTCACGGCGCGGGGCAGGCCGGCGCGGCTCGGACCCGGCTGGGCGGGGGCGCCTCAGGGCCTGCGCGAGCTGGTCGACGGCGACCTGGCGCGCCTGCGCACCGGCTTCCCGGACCTTCCCCGCCGCATCTCCGGCTACGCGCTGGACGCGCTGCTGCCGGAGAACGGCGCGGACGTGGCCCGCTCCTTCTGCGGCTCGGAGGGCACGCTGGGCGTGCTGACCGAGGCGGTCGTACGGCTGGTCGAGGCCCCGCGGGCACGTGCGCTGGCGGTCCTCGGGTACGCCGACGAGGCCGGGGCGGCGGAGGCGGCCGCCGGGCTGCTGCCCCTCGGGCCCCTGACCGTGGAGGGCATGGCGGTGGACCTGGTCCCGTCCACGGAAGGACTGCCGAGGGGCGGGGCGTGGCTGTTCGTGGAGACGGGCGGGGACTCCGAGGCACAGGCGCGGGCGGCCGCCGAGGCGGTCGTCAGGGCGGCGGGCGACGCCGTGGACGCCCTGGTGGTGACCGACCCGGCCGGGCAGCGGGCGCTGTGGCGCGTCCGGGAGGACGCGAGCGGTACGGCGACGCGGATGCCGGACGGCGCGGAGGCGTGGCCCGGCTGGGAGGACTGCGCGGTGCCCCCGGCCCGGCTGGGCGGCTATCTGCGGGACTTCAGGGCGCTGCTGACCGCCCACGGCCTGCGCGGCACGCCGTACGGCCACTTCGGCGACGGCTGCATCCACGTACGCATCGACTTCGACCTGCTGACGGACGCCGGGGTCGCCCGCTTCCGCCGCTTCTCCGAGGAGCTGGCGGACGTGGTCGTGGCGCACGGCGGCTCGCTCTCCGGGGAGCACGGGGACGGACAGGCACGGGCGGAGCTGCTGCCGAGGATGTACGGCGAGGAGACGGTCGCCCTCTTCGAACGCGCGAAGGGCGTGTGGGACCCGGACGACCTCCTCAACCCGGGGATGCTGGTCCGCCCGGCCCCGCTCGACACGAACCTCCGCTTCTCCGTCCTGCCGCGCGAGCCGGTGGACGTGGAGTTCGGCTACCCGTCCGACGGCGGCGACTTCTCGGCGGCGGTGCGCCGCTGCGTCGGCGTCGCGAAGTGCCGTACGACGTCGGTGACCGGCTCGGCGGTGATGTGCCCCTCCTTCCGGGCGACGGGGGACGAGCGGCACTCCACGCGCGGGCGCGCCCGCCTGCTGCACGAGATGCTCGCCGGTGAGGTGGTGACGGACGGCTGGCGTTCACAGGAGGTCCGGGACGCCCTGGACCTGTGCCTGTCCTGCAAGGGCTGCCGCTCGGACTGCCCGGTCGAGGTCGACATGGCCACGTACAAGGCGGAGTTCCTGCACCACCACTACGCGGGGCGCCGCCGCCCGGCCGCCCACTACGCGATGGGGTGGCTGCCGGTGTGGCTGCGCTGGGCGGCGCGGGCGCGGGTGACTCCGGTCGTCAACGCGCTCGCTTCCGTGCGGCCGTTGGCGGCGGCGGGGAAACGGCTGGGCGGGATCGCCAGGGAGCGGGACGTCCCCCGGCTGGCGGGGGAGACGTTCAGCCGGTGGTGGCGGAGGCGCGGGGGGCCGGTCGCCGAGGGAGAGCTGGTGGTCCTGTGGCCCGACACCTTCACCGAGCACCTGTCCCCCTCCGTGGGCCGGGCGGCCGTACGGGTGCTGGAGGCGGCGGGGCTGCGGGTGGCGCTGCCACCGACGCTGAGCGGGCGTGCCGTGGTCGGCGACGGCACGTCGAGGTCGGCGGTCTCGCTGCTGACCGCCCGCCGGGGCCGGGTCTGCTGCGGCCTGACGTATGTGTCGACGGGCCAGCTGGACCGCGCCCGCGCGGTGATGCGCCGCACGCTGGACCTGATGACGCCGGTGCTGGAGACGTCCGCGCCGGTCGTCGTCCTGGAGCCGAGCTGCGCCGCCGCCCTGCGCACGGACCTGCCCGAACTGCTGCACGACGATCCGCGAGCCGCCCGCCTCGCCGCCCGGGTCCTGACCTTCGCACAAGCCCTGGAACGCCACGCCCCCGACTGGACCCCGCCCGCCGTGAACCTCCCGGCGGCCGGCCAGACCCACTGCCATCAGCACGCGGTCCTGGGCGACGCGGCCGACCGCCGGCTGCGCGAGGCGGCGGGGCTGACCGGTGAGCTGAGCGGCGGCTGCTGCGGTCTCGCGGGCAACTTCGGTTTCGAGGACGGCCACTACGAGGTGTCGGTGGCTTGTGCGGAGGACCAGCTGCTCCCTGCGGTGCGCGAGGCGCCGGGCGGGGCGGTGGTCCTGGCGGACGGTTTCTCGTGCCGGACGCAGCTGGAGCAGTTGGGCGGGGTGCGGGGGCGGCACTTGGCGGAGGTGCTGGCGGAGGCGTTGGACGCGGGGGAGGGGCGGCAGTAGGGGGAGGAGGGCGGCACGGGCGCACCAGGGCGGCTGCGCCCGCAGGTGTTCGAGGGCAACGCATCGGGCGCTCATGCCTGTCCGTACGGACCTGGACGGTTCCGCCGCAGGCGGGGTGCAATGGCGGCGAGAATCGAAGGGGGCGATGGTCCGTGCGTCTGCGCAGAAAGGCGTCGAGCCGATACGGGGCACAGGAGTCCGCCCACACGGAGGACGAGAGCGCCCTCGTCCTCGCCGACCGGCCCTCGGCGGCCACGATGACCGCCCTGCAGGGCAGGGCGGGCAACGACGCCGTGGCCCGTTGGAGGCGGCAGTCCGCCCCGATGGGCGCCGCCACTCCGGTGCAGCGGGCCTTGGATCCGGCCCCCGACCGGCTGGGCCACTACCTCGACGCGATGGAGAAGCCCGGGGGCGAGCGGGGCGCCAGCCGGGCCAAGCGCTCCCGGGCACTGACCGAACTGGGCCGTGCCATTCCCGAGCAACTCGTCGAGATGGAGGAACAGACCGCGGACTACAAGCCGAACGCCACCGACTCGGTGGGCGGCGAGCCGGAGGCCGGCGGGAGGTTCCAGAACCTCTACGGCCGGGACGAGCACGGCAGTGTCGCGGTGATGATGGAGAACTACCGCTCCAAGCAGGAGAAGTACACGGCGAGCGAAGCGTTCGTCCACCAGTGGTCCCGGGCCAGCGCTCTCTTCGACGGTGGCGAGGGCATCAAGCCGAAGCCCGCCACCAAGGAACTCGGCGCGCGGACCGATCCTGGCCAGGTACCGGACAGGTTGCCGGACAGCATCTACCGGCAGAACATCTCCGGCCCGCAGGCCAAGGAGACCCTGACCTCCCTCCTGCCGGAAGGCCAGTCGGAGCTGACCTTCACGGAGCAGGACCAGAAGACGTACGAGGCCGTCATGCGCACGGTCAACGGCAAGTCGACGCTGAACATCGTGCGCACGTTCAACGAACTCCACGGCCTCAAGGGCAAGTCCGCCCACCGCATCACGGGCGGACGCGTGAAACGCGACGGCGACGGCAACTTCCAACTGCGGTTCGACATCACCCGCGGCTGACGGCGATCCCGCTAGGGCCGGTGGAAGTCGACCTCGGGCCTCAAGTCCGTGGGGCCCTGGAGCAGCGGCTGTGGGACGCCCCGCAAGTGGAGCTCGAAGAAGGCGGCGACGTAGTCCCGGGTGATGTGCCAACTCCGCTCACCTGAGAGCGGAACCTCTTGGTCCGTCGGCAGCCCCAGCCGGTCGCCCAGCCAGGGGAAATCGGTGAAGGAGAAGTGCCCGGCCCCTTCGACGGTCAGCCAGCGCTTCCAGCCGTGCAGGCGGTCCCAGGCGCCGGCCCAGTCGGTGCCGTCGCTGCCGGGACTGTGGGTGTCTTCCGCGCCGACCATCATGAAGGGCCGCCGGCCGAGCCCTGCCCCGGCGTCGTCGACGAAGAAGTCGCCGTCGAGATCGACACCCGCCCGTACCCGGCGGTCGGCGGCCATGGCCGCCGCGGCGGTCGCTCCTCCGATCGAATGCCCGGCCGCCCCGATCCGCCGGAGGTCGATCACGCGGGCCAGTGCCCCGGCCCTCCGGCGGTCCGTCAGCTCGTCGATCACGAACGACAGGTCGGCCGCCCTCCCGCGCACCACACCGGCGAACTCGACACGTGCGTCGACCTCTTCGCAGGCCACGCAGGGCATGACCCGGCCCCCGGGGAACTCCGTGGCGAGCGATTCGTAGGCGTGGTCCACGGCGGCGACGACGTAGCCCCGACTGGCCAGGTCGTCGGCGAGCGAGGTGAGCGTGGTGCGCGGCATCCCGAACCCGGGGGACAGCAGCACCAGCGGGAAGCGTCCGCGCGCCGGGGCGGCGCCGACCCGCGCGTGCGTCCGGGTGCCGGCCAGCGTCTCGGGCGGCACGACACCGGTCAGGTCTCTGGCCTTCAGCAGGAGCCGTGCCTCGTCGGTCGTCACGTACGCCGCCGGTGACCCGGCCCCCGCCCGGCGGGCCGGGTACGACACGGACACCAGCACCTCCCGTCCCCGCGCCGTCGGCACCCAGGGGTCGGTGCGGTGCCGGTCGACGAGGTGCAGGGTGCGGCGCCCCACCGGGTGCGGTCCGGCGGGGCGCGGCAGCTCGGGCGCGCCGGTGCTGCGCGTCTCCGGCACCGAGTACCGAGTCTGCGCGTGCGCCTGCTGAGAAGCCGACGCGGGCGCGGCGCCCAGGAGAGGAACGGCCAGCGCGCACGTCAGCAGCGCGGCCACTGCGGCTCTGTGTGATCGGGTGGTCATGTCCCGAAGCTAGGTCCCCGGCCACGCTCGACACATCGGCCCCGGGCGCCACTTGGCGTACGACCGGGGGGTGACGTCGGAGCGCGGGGTGATACCGCGGGGCGATGGGAGAGGGGTGGCCCGATGGGGGCGGGGATGGGAGCGCTCACCAGCCACCAGCCACCAGCCGCTAGCCCCGCACCACCCGGTGGCGGAGGTGCACCACCCCCGAGCCGAAGGTGCGGGTTTCGACGAGTTCGAGATCCACCCGGCGCTCGGCCCGCGGGAAGTACGGGATGCCGCCGCCGACCAGCACCGGGTAGACCACGGTCCGGTACTCGTCGATCAGGCCCGCCTCGGCCGCCTGGGCGGCGAGGGTCGCGCCGCCGATCGCGATCTCGCCCTCGCCGGGTTCGGCCCGCAGCCGCTCGATCTCCTCCGCCACGCCGCCGGACGCCAGGCGGGCCCGGCCCCGCACCGTCGGCAGCGTGGTGGAGAAGACCACCTTGGGGAGCGGGTTCCAGAGCGCGGCCCACTCGCGCTCCGCGTCGTCGAGCGCCCCGTCCTGGCCGGCGTCCTCCCAGTACAGCATCGTCTCGTACAGCCGCCGTCCCATGAGGTGGACGCCGACCTGCCGGATCTCGTCGATCCAGAAGCGGAAGACGTCCGGGTCGGGCGCGCCCCAGGCGAAGTCGCCGTCCGGCCCGACGATGTAGCCGTCGAGCGAGACGTTCATCGAGTAGGTCACGTCGCGCATCAGCGGTCCTTCCCGGTACGACGGACGGGCAGGTCCGACCGTACGCCCGTCCTGCCGGGGTCACTTGCCGATCCGGTACTTCAGGTGTGTCGCCAGGGGAGTGTGGACCACCCGGACCGGTTCGAGGGCGCCGCGGACGGCGCCCGGGCCGTCGAAGAGCCGCAGGCCGGCACCGAGGAGCGTCGGCACCACATGGAGCTGGAGCTCGTCGATGAGGCCCGCCCCGAGGTACTGGCGCACGGTGTCCGCGCCGCCCGCGATGTCGACGGAGCGGTCACCGGCGGCGGCCTTCGCCCGGTCCAGCGCGCTGTGGATGCCGTCGGTGACGAAGGTGAAGGTGGTGCCGCCCTCCTTGACCAGGGTGGGGCGGGGCCGGTTGGTCAGGACGAAGACGGGGGTGCGGAAGGGCGGGTTGTCGCCCCAGAACTCCTCGCCCGTGTCGTACATCGTCCGGCCCATGACCACGGCTCCGGTGGCGTCGAACCACTCGCGGACCAGCTCGGAGTCGCGGTTCTCGACCCCGCCGGCCATGCCCTGGCGCTCGCGCCAGCTCGCCAGGGTGTGGATCCAGTCGAAGACCGGGGCGGCACCGTCGCCGCCCGGGTTGTCGAGGGTGACGTTCGGGCCGGCTACGTAGCCGTCGAGGGTGATGGCCAGGTCGGCGGTGACGGTCATGACGGGTGCTCCTTCGCAGTGGTGTGTGCTGCCTTCACCCGTGCGTCGATCGGGGGTCCGCGTTTTCGACACGCCGTCCGCGAGGGCGGCCGGCTCAGGGCGCCGTCTCGCCCCGCGCCAGCGGGCCGCACACCGGCTGGACGTCCTCGGGCAGGTCGTCCGGGTGGCACCAGCGGGCCTCCAGGATCTCCAGCGGGTCCAGGCGCAGCTCGCCGCCCAGCAGCCGGGCCTCGTACGCCACCTCCAGGCGGGTGCGCAGGCCGCTGTTCAGCATGACCAGGCGGCCCGCCTCCACGTCCAGGCCGGTCTCCTCCTTGACCTCGCGGACCACGGTGCGCCGGAAGTCCTCGCCCTTGTGCGCGAAGCCGCTCGGCAGACCCCACTGGCGGCCCGGGGCCCACATCCGGTGCTTCAGCATCAGGACCCGCCCCTCGTCGTCCCGCACGACGCCGGTCACGCCGACCACGAACTTGGCGTTCACCAGCCACATCACGCGGCTCTGGACGGGGCGCAGCAGGCGCCAGAGGCGGGTCAGGAGTCGTCTCACGCAGCGGACGGTACCCGGTCGTCCCGCGGCCGGGGACGAGCGGCCCCGCTCGCCTGGCGGACGTGCGTTGACAGGCACGCGTCCCGCCCCTGACAGTTGCGTAAAAGAGTTACGTGCCTGACGGAGTCCATTACTCTGGACCGTGCCGTACAGCGTGATGAACGAAGCCCACCCGTACACCGTCCCGGAGCTCCCGTGAGTACCCCCAGCGCCGACCCCGGCACCTCGTCCCCGGCCGTCGCGGCACCCGTGGCCGCCCCCGTGGCCACCCCCGACGTCGCGCAGGGCGGCGGCCGGTGGGGTTCGCTCGGGCCGGTCGGTCTGGTCCTCGCCGGCGGGCTCTCCGTGCAGTTCGGTGCCGCGCTGGCGGTGAGCCTGATGCCGCGGGCCGGTGCGCTCGGTGTGGTGACGCTGCGGCTGGCAGTGGCCGCCGTCGTGCTGCTGCTCGTCTGCCGCCCCCGGCTGCGCGGGCACTCACGGGCCGACTGGGGCACGGTCGTCGTCTTCGGTATCGCCATGGCCGGTATGAACGGCCTCTTCTACCAGGCAGTCGACCGCATCCCTCTCGGCCCCGCCGTCACGCTTGAGGTGCTCGGCCCGCTCGCCCTGTCCGTCTTCGCCTCCCGCCGTGCCGTGAACCTGGTCTGGGCCGGCCTCGCGCTGGCCGGCGTCTTCCTGCTCAGCGGCGGCGGCTTCGACAGCCTCGACCCGGCCGGTGCCGCCTTCGCGCTCGGGGCGGGCGTCATGTGGGCGGCGTACATCGTCTTCAGCGCGCGCACCGGCCGGCGCTTCCCGCAGGCCGACGGGCTGGCCCTGGCGATGGCGGTCGGCGCGGTGCTGTTCCTGCCGCTGGGCATCGCCGAGTCGGGCACCAAGCTCTTCGAACCGATGACGCTGGTCCTCGGCGCCGGGGTCGCCCTGCTCTCCTCGGTCCTGCCGTACACCCTCGAACTCCTCGCCCTGCGCCGCCTGCCCGCGCCGACCTTCGCCATCCTCATGAGCCTGGAGCCCGCCATCGCCGCGGCGGCCGGTTTCCTCGTCCTCGACCAGGCCCTGTCCGCCACCCAGTCGGCCGCCATCGCCCTGGTGATCGCGGCGAGCATGGGCGCGGTGCGGACCCAGGTGGGGCGCGGGCGGCGGGTGAAGGCGGCCCCGGACCTGCCGTAGGGGCCTCCGCCTCCCCCCCGGGCCCCGGCACGAAGGGCTGTCACCCGCACCGCATAGGCTGCGGCCCTGGTCATCTCATCGGGATCACGGGGAGGGAACCGATGAACCACGCGGCCGAGGTCTTCCAGCCCTTGCAGGACGACGATCCACGCGCGGTGGGCGGTTACCGGCTCGCCGCCCGGCTCGGAGCGGGCGGCATGGGGCGGGTCTACCTGTCGCACACCCGGGGCGGCCGGGCCGTGGCCATCAAGGTCGTACGGTCGGAACTGGCCGACGACGAGACCTTCCGGCGGCGCTTCGGCCGCGAGATCACGTCGGCCCGGAAGGTGAAGGGCGCCTACACCGCCGAACTGATCGACGCCGACGCCGACGCCACCCCGCCCTGGCTGGCCACGCTGTACGTACCCGGGCCCTCCCTGTCGGCCGCCGTCGCCCGGAGCGGGCCGCTGCCGGTGCCGGCGGTGCTGTGGCTGATGGCGGGGGTCGCCGAGGCGCTCCAGGCCATCCACGACGCGGGCATCGTGCACCGGGACCTCAAGCCGTCGAACGTCCTGCTCGCCTCCGACGGGCCGCGCGTCATCGACTTCGGCATCTCCGTCGCCGCCGACAGCACCGCGCACACCGCCACGGGCTCCGCCATCGGCACGCCCCAGTACATGGCGCCCGAGCAGGCGTCCGGGGGTGACGCCACGGCGGCGACCGACGTCTTCTCACTGGGGCAGACGGCCGCGTTCGCGGCGCTGGGCAGGCCGTTGTACGGCGACGGGCCGGCCGCCACCGTGCTGTACCGGATCGTCCACTCGCGGCCCGACCTGTCCGGGCTGCCGGAGCGCCTGCGCGACCTGCTCGGCCGGTGCCTGGCCGCCGACCCCCAGGACCGGGCCACCCCGGTCCAGGTCGTGGAGTGGTGCCGCCGGGAGCTGGGCCGGGACGGCGAGGAGGAGGCCGGTTCGGCCGTGTGGCGGGAGATCGCCGGGCCACCGGTGACGGTTCCGCCGCCGGTCGCCGCCACCGGACCGGCAACCGCCGCGGCCTCGGTTCCGGCCCCCACCGCGGCGCACACGCGGCCGTGGACGGCCCCGCAGCCGGCCGTCGCGCAGTGGCCGGGCGCCGCTCAGCGGCCCGCCGGCCCGTACGGCACGTCCGTGCCGCCGAGGCAGGCCGGCCCGGAGGAACGGGGGCGCCGCCGGCGACGCGTCGCGCTGATCGCGGGCGCGGCCCTGGCGGCGGGCGCGCTCGTGATCACCGCGGCGTGGACGGTCCTCGACGCGGCGTGGGACGGCGGGCGGGACCGCGCCCGGGACACCGCGGCGTCCGCGTCCGGGACGCCGGGTGCGGGGGTGGGTGAGTCTCCGGCGTCCGGCGAGGCGTCGCCCGGCGGCACGGCGTCCACGGACGCGGCCTCCGGGTCCGCCGAAGCGGAGGGCTCGGACTCGTCGGACGCACCCGGATCGGTGGCCGACGGTTCCGCCGCCCGGACGGCGACGCCGCGGGCGCACGCGTTCGGCCCCCGGACGGTGGACGCCGACACCTCCCTGAGTCTCGCCGACGGGACGCTGCGCGAGGACCGCGAGGGCGACATCCGCTTCGACTGCGAGGACGCCGGCTGTGCGCTGGAGAGCGACACCAGCGTCTTCACCCTGATGTTCGGCCCGCCGGGCGCCACGTACGAGATGTGCGACCTGATGACCGCGGGCAAGCGCAGCCACCGCGCCGGCCTGGCCTCGGTGCCGGCCGGCATGGAGATCTGCGTCAGGCACCGCAACGGGGACATCGCGCTGCTCGTCGTCCAGACGAAGTCGACCGCGGTGCCCGAGCTGGCCTTCCTCCGCGCGGACGTCACGGTCTGGCGGGCGGAGCAGGACTGAGCGCGCGGAGTAGGACTGAGGCATCCCGCGCGGGCCCGAGCAGGACTGAGCGGGTGGAGCAGGACTGAGGCATCCCGCGCGGGCCGGCCTTCGAGGTGTCGCCGCCAAAAATCATGCAAGCATGCTTGATTGTTAATCGCCGCCCTGCCATGCTCCACCCCACACCGCCCCGCACACCGCCGTGCCCGAGGGGAGCGCCCCGTGTCCGACCCGACGCCCGTGATCGACGACCTGCGCGAGGAGAGCGACGAACTCGACGCGCTGGTCGCCGCGTTGAGCCCGCGGGAGTGGCGGCTCGCCACCCCGGCGCCCGGCTGGACGATCGCCCACCAGATCGCGCACCTGCACTGGACCGACCGCGCCGCCCTGGTCGCCGTCACCGACGAGGACGGCTTCGGCACCCTGGTCGAGCAGGCCCTCGCCGCGCCCGACCGGTACGTCGACGACGGTGCCGAGGAGGGAGCCCGGCAGGAACCGGCCGCGCTGCTGGCCGCCTGGCGGGGTGGACGCACCGCCCTCGACAAGGCGCTGCGCGCGTCGGCCCCCGGCGCCCGCTTCCCCTGGTACGGCCCGCCCATGGCCGCCGCCTCCCTGGCCACCGCCCGCCTGATGGAGACCTGGGCGCACGGCCTCGACATCGCCGACACCCTCGGCGTCACCCGGGCGCCCACCGACCGGCTGCGGCACATCGCCCGCATCGGCGTCCGCGCCAGGGACTTCGCCCACGCCACCCACGGGCTCACCCCGCCCGCGGAGCAGTTCCGCGTCGAACTCACCGGGCCGGGCGGGGACGTGTGGGCGTACGGTCCCGAGGACGCCCGGCAGCGCGTCACCGGCCCCGCCCTTGACTTCTGCCTCCTCGCCACCCAGCGCGCCCACCGCGCCGACCTCGCGCTCACCGCCGAGGGCCCGGACGCCGACCGCTGGCTGGACATCGTCCAGGCCTTCGCCGGACCGCCGGGAGCCGGACGCCCGCCGGGAGTCGGACGCCCGCCGGGATCCGGACGCCCGCCGGGAGCCGGACGCCCGCCGAAGGGGGCGGGGTCCCGGTGAGCGTGCTCCGCGTCGGCAACGCCTCCGGCTTCTACGGCGACCGCTTCGACGCCATGCGCGAGATGCTCACCGGCGGCCCCCTGGACGTCCTCACCGGCGACTACCTCGCCGAGCTGACCATGCTGATCCTCGGCCGGGACAGGATGAAGGACCCCGGCGCCGGCTACGCCCGCACCTTCCTGCGGCAGCTGGAGGAGTGCCTCGGCCTCGCCCGGGAGAGGGGCGTGCGCGTCGTCGCCAACGCCGGGGGCCTCAACCCGGCCGGACTCGCCGACGCCGTACGCGCCCTGGCCGGCCGGCTCGGCGTCCCCGTCCGCGTCGCGCACGTCGAGGGCGACGACCTCACCGCCGCCCACCCGGGAGCGCTGGCCGCCCACGCCTACCTCGGCGGCTTCGGCATCGCTCAGTGCCTGCGGGCCGGCGCCGACGTGGTCGTCACCGGCCGCGTCACCGACGCCGCGCTGGTCACCGGGCCCGCCGCCGCGCACTTCGGCTGGGGGCCCACGGAGTACGACCGGCTGGCGGGCGCGGTCGTCGCCGGACACCTGCTGGAGTGCGGGGCGCAGGCCACCGGCGGCAACTACGCCTTCTTCCGGGACGGCGACGTACGGCACCCCGGCTTCCCGCTCGCCGAACTGCACGCCGACGGCACCTGTGTCATCACCAAGCACGACGGCACCGGCGGCTTCGTCGACGTCGGCACCGTCACCGCCCAGCTGCTGTACGAGACGGGCGGCGCCCGGTACGCCGGACCCGACGTCACCGCCCGGCTCGACACCGTACGGCTCACCCAGGACGGCCCCGACCGCGTCCGCGTCGAGGGAGTGCGGGGCGAGCCACCGCCGCCCACCCTCAAGGTCGGCCTGAACCGCCTCGGCGGCTTCCGCAACGAGGTCGCCTTCGTCCTCACCGGTCTCGACGTCGAGGCCAAGGCCGCGCTGGTGCGGGCCCAGATGGAACCCGCCCTCGCCGAGGTCTCCGACGTCCGCTGGGACCTGGCCCGCACCGACCGGCCCGACGCGCCGACCGAGGAGACGGCCGGCGCGCTGCTGCGGCTCGTGGTCCGGGACGCCGACCAGCAGGCCGTGGGGCGGGCGTTGAGCGGCGCGGCGATCGAGCTGGCCCTCGCGAGCTACCCCGGGTTCCATGTGCTCGCGCCACCCGGGAAGGGCGCGCCCTACGGGGTGTTCGACGCCCTCCACGTGCCCCAGGACTCCGTCGACCATGTGGCGGTCCTCCACGACGGGCGCCGGATCTCCGTGCCCGGCGCCCGGGACACCGCCGACCTCGCGGACGTACCGGAACCGCCCCTGCCGGAACCGCTCCCGCCCGGCCCCGTCCGCCGCGCCCCACTCGGCCTCGTCGCCGGCGCCCGCAGCGGCGACAAGGGCGGCGACGCCAACGTCGGCGTGTGGGCGCGGACCGACGACGCCTGGCGGTGGCTCGCGCACGAGCTGACCGCCGACCGGCTGCGCGAGCTGATCCCCGAGGCCCGCGACCTGCCCGTCACCCGGCACCAGCTCCCCCACCTGCGCGCCCTCAACTTCGTCGTCGAGGGCATCCTCGGCGAGGGCGTCGCCGCCCAGGCCCGATTCGACCCGCAGGCCAAGGCGCTCGGCGAATGGCTGCGCGCCCGGCACCTGGACATACCGGAGGCCCTGCTTTGACCGTCAGCCCGGAGGTACAGCAGTGATCGTCAGCCCGGAGGTACAGCCGTGACCGTCCTCGCCTCCGCCCTCGACCCCACCGCCCCCGACCACCGCGCCAACCGCGAGGCGATGCTCGCCAAGCTCGCCGACCTGGACGCCGAGCACGCCAAGGCCCTCGCGGGCGGCGGCGAGAAGTACACCGCCCGGCACCGGGGGCGCGGCAAGCTCCTCGCCCGCGAGCGCGTCGAGCTGCTCCTCGACCCCGACACGCCCTTCCTGGAACTGTCGCCGCTCGCGGCCTGGGGCAGCGAGTACACCGTCGGCGCCTCCCTCGTCACCGGCATCGGCGTCGTCGAGGGCGTCGAGTGCCTGATCACCGCCAACGACCCGACCGTGCGCGGCGGCGCCTCCAACCCCTGGTCGCTGAAGAAGGCCCTGCGCGCCAACGACATCGCCCTCGCCAACCGGCTGCCCTGCATCAGCCTCGTCGAGTCCGGCGGCGCCGACCTGCCCTCCCAGAAGGAGATCTTCATCCCGGGCGGCGCGATCTTCCGGGACCTCACGAGGCTGTCGGCGGCCGGCATCCCCACCGTCGCCGTCGTCTTCGGCAACTCGACCGCCGGGGGCGCCTACATCCCCGGCATGTCCGACCACGTGATCATGGTCAAGGAGCGCGCCAAGGTGTTCCTCGGCGGGCCGCCCCTGGTCAAGATGGCCACCGGCGAGGAGAGCGACGACGAGTCGCTGGGCGGCGCCGAGATGCACGCCCGCACCTCCGGCCTCGCCGACCACTTCGCCGTGGACGAACCGGACGCGCTGCGGCAGGCACGCCGGGTGGTCGCCCGCCTCAACCACCGCAAGGCGTACGCCGACCCGGCGCCCGCCGAGCCCCCGAAGTACGACCCGGAGGACCTGCTCGGCATCGTCCCCGCCGACCTCAAGGCCCCCTTCGACCCGCGCGAGGTCATCGCCCGCATCGTCGACGCCTCCGACTTCGACGAGTTCAAACCGCTGTACGGGACGAGCCTGACGACCGGCTGGGCGGCCCTGCACGGCTACCCGGTCGGCATCCTCGCCAACGCCCGGGGGGTGCTCTTCAGCGAGGAGTCGCAGAAGGCCGCCCAGTTCATCCAGCTCGCCAACCAGCGCGACATCCCGCTCCTCTTCCTCCACAACACCACCGGCTACATGGTCGGCAAGGAGTACGAGCAGGGCGGCATCATCAAGCACGGCGCCATGATGATCAACGCGGTCTCCAACTCCCGCGTCCCCCACCTCTCCGTCCTCCTGGGCGCCTCCTACGGCGCCGGGCACTACGGCATGTGCGGCCGCGCCTACGACCCCCGCTTCCTCTTCGCCTGGCCCAGCGCCAAGTCCGCCGTCATGGGCCCGCAGCAGCTCGCCGGGGTCCTGTCCATCGTCGCCCGCCAGTCCGCCGCCGCGAAGGGACAGCCGTACGACGACGAGGGCGACGCGGCACTGCGCGCCATGGTGGAGCAGCAGATCGAGTCCGAGTCGCTGCCCATGTTCCTGTCCGGGCGGCTCTACGACGACGGCGTCATCGACCCGCGCGACACCCGCACCGTCCTCGGCCTGTGCCTGTCCGCCGTCCACACCGCGCCCTACGAGGGCGCGCGCGGTGGCTTCGGCGTCTTCCGAATGTGAGGTTGAGGGACCAGTGATCACTTCCGTCCTCGTCGCCAACCGGGGCGAGATCGCCTGCCGCGTCTTCCGCACCTGCCGCGAGTCGGGCATCCGGACCGTCGCCGTCCACTCGGACGCCGACGAGAACGCCCTCCACGCGCGCGTGGCCGACGCGGCCGTACGGCTGCCGGGAGCGGCGCCCGCCGACACGTACCTGCGCGGCGACCTGATCGTGAAGGCCGCGACCGCCGCCGGCGCCGACGCCGTCCACCCCGGCTACGGCTTCCTCTCCGAGAACGCCGATTTCGCGCGCGCCGTACGGGACGCCGGGCTGGTGTGGATCGGGCCGCCGCCGGAGGCGATCGAGGCCATGGCGTCCAAGACCCGCGCCAAGGAACTGCTGGGCATCGCGCCCCTGGACCGGGACACGGTCACCGAGGCCGACCTGCCCGTGCTGGTGAAGGCGGCGGCCGGTGGCGGCGGGCGCGGCATGCGCGTCGTACGGCGCCTCGCCGACCTCGACGCCGAACTGACCGCCGCCCGCGCGGAGGCCGCGAGCGCCTTCGGCGACGGGGGGGTCTTCGTCGAGCCGTACGTCGAGGGCGGCCGCCACGTCGAGGTGCAGGTCCTCGCCGACACCCACGGCACGGTGTGGGCGCTCGGCACCCGCGACTGCTCCCTCCAGCGCCGCCACCAGAAGGTGATCGAGGAGGCTCCCGCACCGGGCCTGAGCACGGCACTCACCCAGGAGCTGTACGAGCAGGCGGTCCGCGCCACCCGCGCGGTGGACTACGTCGGCGCCGGGACCGTCGAGTTCCTGGTCGACGCCGACGGCAGGGCGCACTTCCTGGAGATGAACACCCGCCTCCAGGTCGAACACCCGGTCACCGAAGCGGTCTTCGGCGTCGACCTCGTCGCCCTCCAGCTGAGGATCGCCGAGGGCCACGCCCTCGAAACCGACCCCCCGCGCGCGCGGGGGCACGCCGTGGAGGCCCGCCTCTACGCCGAGGACCCCGCGAA
The DNA here is from genome assembly GCF_028473745.1 of Streptomyces sp. M92. Classification (NCBI taxonomy): domain Bacteria; kingdom Bacillati; phylum Actinomycetota; class Actinomycetes; order Kitasatosporales; family Streptomycetaceae; genus Streptomyces; species Streptomyces sp. M92. Next base: position 7,577,968 of record NZ_CP101137.1, on the reverse strand, counting down.
CGGCTGGGCCCCGCAGACCGGCCGTCTGCACCGCCTCGCCGTCCCCGACGGCGTCCGCCTCGACACCGGCTGCACCGACGGCGACGTCATCGGCGTCCACTACGACCCGATGCTCGCCAAGGCCGTCGCCCACGCGCCCACCCGCGCGGAGGCCGTCCGCAAACTCGCCGGCGCCCTGGAACGGGCGGCGGTCCACGGCCCGGTCACCAACCGTGACCTGCTCGTCCGCTCACTGCGGCACGAGGAGTTCACGTCCGCCCGCATGGACACCGGCTTCTACGACCGCCACCTGGCCGACCTGACCTCCCCGGCGCCTGACCCCCTCGCCCCGCTGGCCGCCGCCCTCGCCGACGCCCACGGCCGCTCCCGGTTCGGCGGCGGCTGGCGCAACCTCCCGTCCCAGCCCCAGGTCAAGCGGTACACCATGGCGGGCGAGGAGCACGAGGTCCGCTACCACCACACCCGCACCGGCCTCACCGCCGACGGCGTACGCGTCGTCCACGCCGACGCCCGCCTCGTCGTCCTCGAGACCGACGGCGTACGGCGCCGCTACGAGATCGCCCGCTACGGCGACCAGGTCCACGTGAACGCCACCCGCCTCGCCGCCCTGCCCCGCTTCCCCGACCCCACCGCCCAGCACGCCCCGGGCTCCCTCCTCGCCCCCATGCCCGGCACGGTCGTCCGCATCGCGGAGGGCCTGACGGAGGGGGCGAGCGTGGAGGCCGGCCAGCCCCTCCTGTGGCTGGAGGCGATGAAGATGGAACACAGGATCACCGCCCCGGCCACGGGCACACTCGCCGCACTGAACGCCGTACCGGGCCAGCAAGTGACGGTCGGCTCCCTACTGGCGGTAGTGCAAGCCACCTAGGGGCGCGGGGCCGCATTGAATATGCGGCTCCGCCGCGTGGGCGCGACCAGCCACGACGAAACCCGCACCCGAAGGAGCACAGTGACTGCCCTCATCGAATCCGAAGACCACAAGTCCCTCCGCGAAGCGGTATCCGCCTTCGCCGCCAACCACCCTCGCACCCTCGGCGCCGACAACCGGCAGTTCTGGCAGGAAGCCGCCAAGCTCGGCTACATCGGCGTCAGCCTCCCCGAGGCCTACGGCGGAGGCGGCGGCGGCATCACCGAACTCTCCCTGGTCCTCGAAGAGATGGGCGCCGCCGGCAACCCCCTGCTCATGATGATCGTCTCCCCGGCGATCTGCGGCACCGTCATAGCCCGCTTCGGCACCGACGAGCAAAAACGCGAGTGGCTCCCGCCCCTCGCGGACGGCACCCGCCTCATGGCCTTCGGCATCACCGAACCCGACGCCGGCTCCAACAGCCACCGCATCACCACCACCGCCCGCCGCGACACCGCCACCGGCGACTGGCTCCTGACCGGCCGCAAGGTCTTCGTCTCCGGCGTCGACATCGCCGACGCCACCCTGATCGTCGGCCGCACCGAGGACGCCCGCACCGGCAAGCTCAAGCCCTGCCTGTTCATCGTCCCCCGCGACACCCCCGGCTTCGAGCGCCGCCCCATCGACATGGAACTCAACGCCGCCGAGAAGCAGTTCGAGCTGGTCCTCGACGACGTGCGACTGCCCGCCGACGCGCTCGTCGGCGACGAGGACGCGGGCCTCCTCCAGCTCTTCGCCGGGCTCAACCCCGAGCGCATCATGACGGCCGCCTTCGGCATCGGCATGGGCCGTTACGCCCTCTCCCGGGCCCTGGAGTACGCCCGTGAGCGCACGGTCTGGAAGACCCCCATCGGCGCCCACCAGGCCATCGCCCACCCCCTCGCCCAGGCCCACATCGACCTCGAACTGGCCCGCCTGATGATGCAGAAGGCGGCTCACCTCTACGACGCCGGTGACGACATGGGCGCCGGCGAGGCCGCCAACATGGCCAAGTACGCCGCCGGGGAGGCCTGCGTGAAGGCCGTCGACCAGGCCGTGCACACCCTCGGCGGCAACGGCCTCACCCGCGAGTTCGGGCTCGCCCAGCTGATCACGGCCTCGCGCGTGGCCCGCATCGCCCCGGTGAGCAGGGAGATGATCCTCAACTACGTCTCCCACCAGACCCTCGGCCTGCCCAAGTCGTACTAGACCGCGTTCCCGACCCGTTGGAGGAGGAACCGTGTTCCGCAGCGAGTACGCAGACGTCCAGCCCGTCGACCTGCCCATCCACGAGGCCGTGCTCGGCCGCGCCGCCGAGTACGGCGACACTCCGGCGCTGATCGACGGCACCGACGGCACCACCCTCACCTACGAGCAGGTGGACCGGTTCCACCGGCGGGTCGCCGCCGCCCTCGCCGAGGCCGGCGTGCGCAAGGGCGACGTACTCGCCCTGCACAGCCCCAACACGGTCGCCTTCCCGCTCGCCTTCTACGCCGCCACCCGCGCGGGTGCCTCGGTCACCACCGTGCACCCGCTCGCCACGGCGGAGGAGTTCGCCAAGCAGCTCAAGGACTGCGCGGCCCGCTGGATCGTCACCGTCTCACCGCTGCTGGACACCGCCCGCCGGGCCGCCGAGCTCGCGGGCGGTGTCCAGGAGATCCTGGTGTGCGACAGCGCGCCCGGCCACCGCTCGCTCGTCGACATGCTGGCCTCCACCGCCCCCGAACCCTCCGTCGGCATCGACCCCGCCGAGGACGTCGCCGTACTGCCGTACTCCTCCGGCACCACCGGCACCCCCAAGGGCGTGATGCTCACCCACCGGCAGATCGCCACCAACCTCGCCCAGCTCGAACCGGCGATCCCGGCCGCCCCGGGCGAACGCGTCCTCGCCGTACTGCCGTTCTTCCACATCTACGGGCTGACGGCCCTCGTGAACGCCCCGCTGCGGCTCGGCGCCACCGTCGTCGTCCTGCCCCGCTTCGACCTGGAGCAGTTCCTCGCGGCCATCCAGAACCACCGCATCACCGGCCTGTACGTCGCCCCGCCGATCGTCCTCGCCCTCGCCAAGCACCCCCTGGTCGCCGACTACGACCTCTCCTCGCTGAAGTACGTCATCAGCGCCGCCGCCCCCCTGGACGCGAACCTCGCCGCCGCCTGCTCGCGGCGGCTCGGCCTGCCGCCCGTCGGCCAGGCCTACGGCATGACCGAACTGTCCCCGGGCACCCACGTCGTCCCCCTCGACGCCATGCACGACGCCCCGCCCGGCACCGTCGGCAAGCTCATCGCGGGAACCGAGATGCGCGTCGTCTCCCTCGACGACCCCGGCAAGGACCTCCCCGTCGGTGAGTCCGGCGAGATCCTCATCCGCGGACCCCAGGTCATGAAGGGCTACCTCGGCCGACCCGACGCCACCGCCGCCATGATCGACGAGGCGGGGTGGCTGCACACCGGGGACGTAGGGCACGTGGACGGTGACGGCTGGCTGTTCGTCGTCGACCGGGTCAAGGAACTGATCAAGTACAAGGGCTTCCAGGTCGCCCCCGCCGAACTCGAAGCCCTCCTGCTCACCCACCCCGGCATCGCCGACGCCGCCGTCATCGGCACCTGCAACGACGACGGCAACGAGGTCCCGCACGCCCACGTCGTACGCCGCCCCACCGCCCCCGACCTCTCCGCGGGGGAGATCATGATGTACGTCGCCGAACGCGTCGCCCCCTACAAACGCGTCCGCCAGGTCACCTTCGTCGACGGCGTGCCCCGGGCGGCCAGCGGCAAGATCCTCCGCCGGGAACTGCGAGGCCGCTCATGAGCCTCGTCGCCCGCGCCCGGGAACGGGGCGTCGAGACCCTCACCCTCGACTCCCCGCACAACCGCAACGCCCTGTCCGCCGCCCTCGTCACCGAACTCACCGACGCCCTCACCGACGCCGGCGAGGACACCGGCGTGCGCGCCGTCCTCCTCACCCACACCGGCAACACCTTCAGCGCCGGCGCCGACCTGCGCGACCCGCCCGACCCGGACGCCCTGGTCGCGCTGTTGAGGCGGATCGTCGAACTGCCCAAGCCCGTCGTCGCCCGCGTCGACGGCCACGTCCGCGCGGGCGGCCTCGGCCTGCTCGGCGCCTGCGACGTCGCGGCCGCCTCCACCGCCTCGACGTTCGCCTTCACCGAGGTCCGCATCGGCGTCGCCCCCGCCGTCATCTCCCTCACCCTCCTGCCCCGCACCGACCCCCGCGCCCTCGCCCGCCACTACCTCACCGGCGAACGCCTCGACGCCGCCGAAGCCACCAGGACCGGCCTGGTCACGGCGGCGGGCGACGACGTGGACGCCGTACTCGAACCCGTCCTCGACGGTGTGCGCCGTGCCTCACCTCAGGGCCTGGCCGAGACGAAACGGCTGCTCACGGCTAGGGTGCTGGAGGCCTTCGACCGGGACGCGGCCCAGCTGACCGCGCTCTCGGCCCGGCTGTTCGCCTCCCCGCAGGCACGCGAGGGGATGACGGCCTTCCTCGAACGACGGGATCCACAATGGGTGGTGTGAGCGGCGCCGTGCACGCGGCCGACCGCGCGGAACGCGTCCCCAAGCAGGACCGCAGCCGGGCCACCCGGCAGCGGCTCCTGGAAGCCGCCGTGGCCTGCCTCGCCGAGCACGGCTGGGCCGGCTCCACGGTCTCCGTCGTCGCCGAACGCGCCGGCGTCTCCCGGGGCGCCGCCCAGCACCACTTCCCGACCCGCGAGGACCTCTTCACCGCCGCCGTCGAGTACGTCGCCGAGCAGCGCTCCGTCGCGCTGCGCGCCCTCTTCCCCGAGGGCGCCGGCCCCGGCGACCGGCACGCCGTCGTCGCCGCGCTCGTCGACCTCTACACCGGCCCCCTCTTCCGCGCCGCCCTCCACCTGTGGGTGGCCGCCTCCAACGAGGAGCAGCTGCGGGGCCGGGTGACCGAGCTGGAGGCCCGCGTCGGCCGCGAGACCCACCGCATCGCCGTCGACCTCCTCGGCGCCGACGAGAGCCGCCCCGGTGCCCGCGAAACCGTCCAGGGCCTCCTCGACATGGCCCGCGGTCTCGGCCTCGCCAACCTCCTCACCGACGACACGGCCCGCCGGGAACGGGTCGTGGAGCAGTGGGCGCGGCTGCTGAGCGTGGTACTGGACTGACGTGCCCGGCCGTCAGCCGAGCCGCAGGTTGTCGACGCGGCAGCGCAAGTGCGGCGCACCGGCGAACTTGGCGTCCACGGTGACGAGCGCGGCGTCGAGGGTCTCGGCGAGAGCGACGTAGGAGGCGTCGTAGGGCCACATGTTGTGCCGCAGCTCCCAGACGCGGGGCAGCAGCGGCACATGGTCGTAGCGCCTCAGCGGCATCCGCCCCAGAAGCTGCAGCGCACGCTCCGCCTCGCCCTCGGGCAGCTTGTTGCCGCGTACGAGGCCGCGCAGGACGGACGCGCACTCCAGGTCGACGGCGTGCGGTGCGGCCAGCCGGTGGTCCAGGGTGCGGGCCCGGACCCGCTCGGCGAGTTCGTCGCCGCCCACGAGGAACTCCACGAGAGCGGAGGTGTCCAGGACGAGCACGCTCACCCGCGGGCCTCGCGCAGATCACGCAGGACGTCGGTGACGTCGTCCGCCGACACGTTGCCGCGCGAGGCGATCGCACGCGCTTCGGCCGCCGCTTCGGCGGGCGACAGCAGCGCCGCCTCACTCACCAGCAGCTGCAGGACGTAGTTCTGCAGGGACTGCCCCGTGCGCGCCGCTCTCGCCTTCAGCGTGCGCAGTGAGTCCTCCGGGACGTCCCGCACGTGGATCGTAGCCATGCAAGCATTCTAGTCCCAGAGCGAGCGAAGTGCTTGCGGATCTCACGGACTCAGCCGCTCCACCCGCCACCCCCCGCCCGCCCCCGCCACGTACCGCAGCCGGTCGTGCAGCCGGTTCTCCCGCCCCTGCCAGAACTCCACCGCGTCCGGCACCACCCGGAACCCGCCCCAGTGCGGCGGCACCGGCACCTGCTCGCCCTCCGGATAGCGCGCCGCCAGCCCGGCGTACGCGGCGTCCAGGGCGTCCCGGCCGGCCACCACCGACGACTGGGCGCTGGCCCAGGCACCCAGCTGGGAGCCGTGCGGCCGGGTCCGGAAGTACCCGGCGGTCTCGTCCCGCCCGGTCCGCCGCGCCGTCCCCGTCACGATGACCTGCCGGGCCATCGGATGCCACGGGAACAGCAGCGACACGTACGGATTCCCGCCCAGCTCACGGCCCTTGCGCGACTCGTAGTTGGTGTAGAAGACGAAGCCCCGCTCGTCGAAGTGCTTCAGCAGCACCGTGCGGGAGCTGGGCCGGCCCTCGGCGTCCGCCGTGGAGACGACCATCGCGTTCGGCTCGAACAGCCCGCCCTCCGTCGCGGCCTGCTTGAACCAGCGCGCGAACTGCTCCAGGGGCGTGGCGGCCAGCTCGGACTCGGCAAGCCCCTCGGCCCGGTACTGCTTGCGCATCGAGGCGAGATCGAAGGGGACGGCATCGCGGTCGGTCACAGCGGCCATCCTGCCGCATCCACCGCGCCCTCCACTGCGTCCTTCGTCACGTCCTCCGCCCCGCCCTCCGGGCAGAAAGTGGCACTCAGTGCCGCCACCCCTCCCCAAAGGTGGCACTCGGAGATATCGTGCTGATCCCGTCCCGGTTGGATGACCCGAGGCCGAACGGGGCATCACAGGGGTGACCGGAGACCGGGACCGCGAGTCGTCGACCGACCGCGGATCCACAGGAACCGGGTGTTCCGGTGTTCCGAGACGGGCCGGTCGCCACACATACGATCACGAGGAGCCGCCTGATGTCCGACTTCGCACCCGGGCTCGAAGGAGTCGTCGCGTTCGAGACGGAGATCGCCGAACCCGACAAGGAGGGCGGCGCCCTCCGCTACCGCGGCGTCGACATCGAGGACCTGGTCGGGCACGTCTCCTTCGGGAACGTCTGGGGCCTGCTCGTCGACGGCGCCTTCAACCCCGGCCTGCCCCCGGCCGAACCCTTCCCCATCCCCGTGCACTCCGGCGACATCCGCGTCGACGTGCAGTCGGCGCTCGCCATGCTCGCCCCCGTCTGGGGCCTCAAACCGCTCCTCGACATCGACGCCGAGCAGGCCCGCGCCGACCTCGCCCGCGCCGCCGTCATGGCCCTGTCCTACGTCGCCCAGTCCGCCCGCGGCCAGGGCCTGCCCATGGTCCCGCAGCGCGAGATCGACAAGGCCCAGTCCGTCGTCGAACGCTTCATGATCCGCTGGCGCGGCGAACCCGACCCCAGGCACGTCGCCGCCGTCGACGCCTACTGGACCTCCGCCGCCGAGCACGGCATGAACGCCTCCACCTTCACCGCCCGCGTCATCGCCTCCACCGGCGCCGACGTGGCCGCCGCCCTCTCCGGAGCCGTCGGCGCCATGTCCGGCCCGCTGCACGGCGGCGCCCCCTCCCGCGTCCTGCACATGATCGAGGAGATCGAACGCACCGGGGACGCCGAGGCCTACGTCAGGAAGACCCTCGACGCGGGCGAACGCCTCATGGGCTTCGGCCACCGCGTCTACCGCGCCGAGGACCCCCGCGCCCGCGTCCTGCGCCGCACCGCCCGCGAACTGGGCGCCCCGCGCTACGAGGTCGCCGAGGCCCTGGAGAAGGCCGCCCTGGCCGAACTCCACGCCCGCCGCCCCGACCGGGTCCTCGCCACCAACGTCGAGTTCTGGGCCGCCATCATGCTGGACTTCGCCGAGGTCCCGGCCCACATGTTCACCTCGATGTTCACCTGCGCCCGCACGGCCGGCTGGTCCGCGCACATCCTGGAACAGAAGCGCACCGGCCGCCTGGTCCGCCCCTCGGCCCGCTACGTCGGCCCGGGCCCCCGCGACCCGCGCTCGATCGAGGGCTACGCCGACATCGCGGGCTGACGGACCGCGCCGTACACGCAGACGACCCGCGAGTCTGGTTCCTCCGGAGAGGAGCCGGCCGGACGTACCGGCGACTCGCGGGTCGGGTGACTGCTTGGGATTGGGCCGGCTGCGCGCGTCTTTCACGCACTGGTCCGGCACCGCACTGGGTGTGGTGGCGAGCCGCTAGCCCGCAGTCACCTCACGCGTCCGGTAGTCATACATCTGCCGAACCACCTCCCTTCTGTGTGCTCCCCACATTAGGAACTGACCGCCCGCCCATCAACGCCTTTTTTCCGAACCCGCCCGCCACCCTCCGCCGACGATCACCCATGGACGCGTCCGCGCTGGCCACCTACCGTTTCGCCCATGACGAAGCACCAGGGGGAACCGCCGGTCAGGCGGGCGATAGTCAGTGGGTCGACGTTCGAGGAGCGGATCGGGTACGCCCGGGCCGTCGTCGACGGGGACCGGGTGCACGTGTCGGGGACGACCGGGTTCGACTACGCGTCGATGACCATCTCCGAGGACGTGGTGGAGCAGGCCGGGCAGTGCCTGCGCAACGTCGGGGCGGCACTGGCCGAGGCGGGGTGCACGTTCGCGGACGTCGTGCGGGTGCGGTACCTGCTGCCCGCGCGGGAGGACTTCGAGCCGTGCTGGCCGGTGCTGCGGCGGGCGTTCGGCGAGGTGCGGCCGGCCGCGACCATGATGGTGTGCGGGCTCGCGGACGAGCGGATGCGGATCGAGATCGAGGCGGACGCGCGGCGCGGGCCGGTCGGTCCGGGCGCCGGGCTGCGCGTCGAGGCCGTGGCCGGGGACGCCATGGTGGAGGAGTGGCGGCACGTCCACGACGAGGTGGTGCCGCCCGCCGCGATGACCCCGGAACAGGCGCGGGAGCGGGCCGGGCGGTACCGGCTGGCCAACGCCTACCTCGGGGACGTGCTCGTCGGGTGTTCCACGGTGCGGCCGCCCGAGGGGGAGGAGCGGGTGGCGACCGTGATCGCCCGGGTGCTGCCCGCGTTCCGGGGGCGCGGGATCGGCACGGCGCTCCACGAGGCGGGCATGGCGGAGGCGGCCGCGCTCGGCGCCGGGGCGGTGGAGACCGTGGTGCTGGCGGCCAACGGTGACGGGTTGCGGTTCGCCGAGGGGCGTGGGTTCGTGGAACGGGAGCGGTACGTGTTGGATGGCGAGAGCGACGAGTGGGTCGACCTGAGGCTCGCCGCGCACCCGTCATGACGGGGGCGTATGCCGAGTTTCCGCAGTACAACGATTTCCGCAATCTTGTGGGAACTCGGTGTGTGCTGCATCACGTTCGAGTTGAATGAAGGCCAGTGACGCAGCCTGCAGGGGGTCCAGGTGAGTGCTTCCCGGCGTAGTGGGACCACCGACGAGCTGGGGCCGGACGAGCCGGAACAGCCCGAGCGGGACGGCGCGGACCTGTTGGCCGCGCTGCTCGACGGCATGGACGCGGCCCTGTGCGCCTTCGACGCGGACGGGGTGGTCACCCACTGGAACCGCGAGGCGGAGCGGATCCTCGGCTGGAGCGCGGCCGAGGCCGTGGGGCGGCAGGGATTCGCCGGGTGGGCCGTGCGGCGGGCGGACGCCGGGGAGGTCGAGGAGCGGCTGCTGTCCGCGATGCGCGCCCCGGGCCGGCAGGTGCACGAGTTCGCGTTGCTGACCAAGGACGGCGGGCGGGTGCTGGTGCGCACCCAGTCCGCGGCCGTGCGCGGTCCCGACGGCCGGCCCGCCGGGGTGTACTGCGCGTTCAGCGAGGTGCACACGCAGATCGACCTGGAGCGCTCCATCGCGCTGAGCGAGGCCCTGCTGGAGGACGCGAGCTGGGGCGTCGTACTGGTGGACGTGGATCTGCGGCCGGCGGTGGTGAACGAGCACGCGGCGCGGGCCCTGGGCGCCGGGCGTACGTCCGTACTGGGGCGGCCGCTGGGCGATCTGCTCGCGCAGGGCGTGGAGGAGCTGGAGAGCGCGCTGACGCACGTGCTGGCGGAGGGCGCGCCGCCCGGCCCCGCCGAGGTCTGGGTGAGCGTGCGCACGCCGGAGGGCGAGCGGCGCCGGTGCTGGCGCAGCGGGTTCGTGCGGCTGGCGTCGCCGCTGGCGGAGGAACCGGTGCCGCTGGGCGTGGGCTGGCTGTTCCAGGACATCACGGAGGGCAAGCAGGCCGAGCAGGAGGCGGCGCTGCTGCGCTTCCGCACCAACCAGCTGCACCGTGCGGCGCGGGCGGCGGCAGAGTGCGAGGATCCCGCGGAGGCGGCGGTCGTCCACCTGGACTTCGCGCTCGCCGGGTTCGCCGACCACGCCCTGATCGACCGGGTGGCGGGCGGGGGCGGGCCCCGGGCGGGCGAGTCCGAGGCGGCGGAGCCACAAGCGCCGGGACCGGTGCGGCTGGTGCGGGTGGCGGCGACGCCGTCCGGAGCACCGGGGCCGAGCGTGCCGACCGGGACGTCCGGCATGCCGGTGCGCTACGCCGAGGGGCACCCGGCGGTGCAGTGCGTGGAGCGGGCGGGCTCGGTGCGGGCCAGTGCCGGTGTCCGCGCGGTGCCGGCGGAGCGGGTGCGCCAGTGGGCGACGGCCCGGCAGTGGCCGGCGGACACGGTGCACGGCCTGTGCGCGGTCCTGCGCAGCCGGGGCCGGACGCTGGGCGTCGTGACGTTCCTGCGCGGCTCGGGGCGCAGCGCGTTCGAGCGCTCGGACGCGGTGTACGCCGAGGACGTGGCGGTGCGCATCGCGGCGGCGCTGGATCTCGCCGGGGCGGTGGACGAGCGGTAGCGGTCGGTCCTGGCCGGGTGCCCGCTCAGCGGCGGTAGAAGATCCGGTCCCCGTACTGGTCCAGTACCCGCCCGTTCCACTCGTGGCCGCCGTCGACGTTGCCCGAGCGCAGCAGGGGCGGTTCGATGCCGCGGTCGGCGAGGGCGGCGGCCGCCGTGGCCGTCATGGCCTGCATCAGGGCGCTGGTGACGACCGTGGAGGCGGGCGCGAAGGGCGCGGGGACGGTGTCGAGCGTGAGCTCCGCGTCGCCGACGGCGATCTTCGAGTCCAGCACGATGTCGCAGTGGTCCTTGAGGAAGGTGCCGGAGGCGTGCCGCGACCTGGTCTCGGAGGCGTACGCCACCGAGGTCACGCCGATGACGCGGACGCCGAGGGCGCGGGCGTTGATGGCCATCTCCACGGGCAGCGCGTTGCGCCCGGACAGGGAGATGATCACCAGGGCGTCGCCCGCGCGGATCGGCGAGGAGTCCAGTACGGCGCTCGCGAGGCCGTCCACCCGCTCCAGCGCGGAGCCGAGCGTGGCCGGCATGACGTCGACGCCGACGACGCCGGGCACGGAGAGCAGGTTCATCAGGGCGAGGCCGCCGGCGCGGTAGACGACGTCCTGGGCGGCGAGGGAGGAGTGGCCGGCGCCGAAGGCGAAGAGCCGGCCGCCGTCGGCCACGGTGTCGGCGAGCAGCGTGCCGGCCGCCTCGACGGAGTCGGCCTCCTCGTCGCGGACCCGTCGCAGGAGGTCGATCGCGGCGTCGATGAACCGCCCGGCCGGCTTGCGGTCGCTCATGCGGGACCCCTTCGGTGTGGCTGCGTCGCGATCACCGTGCGGTCTGGACCAGTGCGGTGTCAATACGGCGTCGACACCGCCGGACGGGCCGCGCGGGCCCGGCATTCCGCGGCGCGGCACGGTTGTCGGTGGTATGCGTCAGAATTGGGTCAGGGCCAGCGCACGCGCCGGTGGGCCGTAGCCTCCGGCAATCTCATCAAGGGGCAGGTATGTCCGGACTGATCGACACCACGGAGATGTATCTCCGCACCATTCTCGAGCTGGAGGAGGAAGGTGTGGTCCCGATGCGCGCCCGGATCGCCGAGCGGCTCGACCAGAGCGGCCCGACGGTCAGCCAGACGGTGGCGCGGATGGAGCGCGACGGCCTGGTGTCCGTGGCGGCCGACCGGCACCTGGAGCTGACCGACGAGGGCCGTCGGCTGGCCACGCGGGTGATGCGCAAGCACCGGCTCGCGGAGTGCCTGCTCGTCGACGTGATCGGCCTGGAGTGGGAGCAGGTGCACGCCGAGGCCTGCCGCTGGGAGCACGTGATGAGCGAGGCCGTCGAGCGCCGGGTGCTGGAGCTGCTGCGGCACCCGACCGAGTCGCCGTACGGCAACCCGATCCCGGGCCTGGAGGAGCTGGGCGAGGCGGACGGCGCCGATCCGTTCCTGGACGAGGGCATGGTGTCCCTCGCCGACCTGGACCCGGGCATGGAGGGCAAGACGGTCGTGGTGCGCCGGATCGGCGAGCCGATCCAGACGGACGCGCAGCTGATGTACACGCTGCGCCGGGCGGGCGTGCAGCCCGGCTCGGTGGTGAGCGTGACCGAGTCGGCCGGCGGCGTGCTGGTGGGCAGCGGCGGCGAGGCGGCGGAGCTGGAGACGGAGACCGCCTCGCACGTGTTCGTCGCCAAGCGCTGACCGGTCCTCGCCGGCGCGGTGCGCCGAATCGCAGCGCCCGGCCACCGCGCGTGCAAGGCTGTGGCGTGAGCGTACGACGTGAGGGCTCTGGGCCGTGGTGTGACAGCGATGTCGTCCCGGCCGGAGAGGGGGAGGGGCGTGCTGCTGAGACGGAGAGGGCCCCGGCGCCCTGTGGCGCCGGGGCCTGTCCTCCCCTGTGCTGACCCGGAGCCCCGAGCTCTCAGGGTCAATCCCCTCGGACCGTTTTCCCCGAGCGGCCCGCCTCCCGTTGAAGATCTCCCCCCGGCGGCGGCGATCAATCCCTGACGGGGGTCACTCGAACGAGGGGTGTTGGTCGCCGGATCAGCATTCTCGAATACGCATTCGATACTCTGCGAGCGTCGGACGGCCCTGAGCGGATGCCGGCCCGTCACGGCGACAACGACAGGCACGACAGGCAGGACACGGTTCACAGGACCGGCCGGCCCGGTGGGGCGGGCGGTCCGAGCGGAGCTTGGGGGTGCCAGGATCATGGCGCGACGCATCGACGTGACCGGCGCGGGTGGCGTACGGCTCGCGGCCTGGGAGTTCGGCGACCCTCCCAAGACGGACCGGACCGACCGCACGGACCCCGTGGACGCCATCGACCCCATCGGCCCCATCGACCCCGTGGATCTCGTGGACCGCGGTGGCGGCTCCGCCGACCCGGCCGGTGAGCTGCCGGGTGTGCTGTTACTGCACGGCCTGATGGGCCGCGCCTCCCACTGGGCCCCCACCGCCCGCTGGCTCGCCGCCCGGCACCGGGCCGTCGCGCTCGACCAGCGCGGCCACGGCCGCAGCGACAAGCCACCGCGGGGCGCCTACACCCGGGAGGCCTACGTGGAGGACGCCGAGGCCGCCCTGGAGCAGCTCGGTCTCGGCCCGGCCGTCCTGATCGGCCACGCCATGGGCGCGCTGACCGCCTGGCAGCTCGCCGCCAAACGTCCCGACCTGGTCCGCGGCCTGGTCGTCTGCGACATGCGGGCCTCCGCCCTCGGCGCCGCGTCCCAGCACACCTGGACCGAGTGGTTCCGCGCCTGGCCGGTCCCCTTCGCCACCCTCGCCGACGTACGCAAGTGGTTCGGCGAGGACGACCCGTGGGTGGAGCGCCCGAATCCGGCCCGGGGGGAGTTCTACGCCGAGGTGATGGCCGAGTCCCCGGACGGCTGGCGGCCGGTCTTCGAGCCGGAGCAGATGCTGCGCTCCCGCGAGACATGGGTCTACGACGCCCACTGGGAGGAGCTGGCCCAGGTCCGCTGCCCCACGCTGGTCGTCCGCGGCCTCGACGGCGAGCTGGGCCGCGCCGAGGCCCAGGAGATGGTCCGAGTCCTGCCGCACGGCCGGTACGCGGAGGTCGCCGACGCCGGCCACCTCGTCCACTACGACCAGCCGGAGGCGTGGCGCGCGGCCATCGAACCGTTCCTCGACAGCCTCCGCGACGGCGGCTGAGCCGGCCGGGTGCCGTCAGCCCTTGCTGACCGCCGTGAGGATCTCAGGCAGCCGCCCGGCCGTGCGCGGCGCGGCCAGCCGCAGGCCGGCCAGCGTCAGCCCCGCGCCGTACACCGCGCCCACCGGAAGCAGCAGCGGGCTCCCGTCACCGCGTACGTTCAGCCAGATCGCCAGCGCGATCACGGGTGCGCACAGCAGGGCCGCGCCGACCATGCCGCCGAGGATCGAGATCCAGGCCAGCCCGACCTGACCGGGGGCGACGTTCTTGTGGCCCTCCTGCGGGATGGAGTACGGGAAGCGCGCCGAGGTCCACGCCCCGGTCGCCAGCATCGCGCCGAGCAGCGCGAAGGACAGGCCCAGGGCCTCGGGCAGGGTCCGCCAGTCGTCGAGCATCGCCGTGGTCAGGACGGTGACGAGGGTCGCGTACGGCAGGGTGATCAGCAGCAGGGCCAGCGCGCGGGCGCGCAGCTCCACGTAGGCGTCCCTGGTCGAGGAGATGGTCAGCGCCACCATCCAGAAGGCGGACGTGTCCTGCCCGAACTGGTTGTACATCTGGATGCCGAGCATCCCGGCGGCGAAACAGGCGAAGTACACCGAGCCGGTGCCCTGCCAGGCGTTGAAGACCGGCACGATCAGGCCGATGGCCAGCGAGGTCACCCACGCCGCCTTCGTCTTCGGATCGCGCCACACGTAGCGCAGGGTGCGCTCCATCGTCGTACCGGTGCGGCCGGCGGGCAGCAGCCGGGAGAGGCCCGGGGCGCCGCGCTCGCGCACCGGACGGGTGTCGCTCGGGAGGGTGGACCCGTCCGGCGCGGTCATCAGCCGCGTCAGGTGCCGCTCCCACACCCGCAGCAGCAGCACCAGCGCCGCAGCCGTCAGGGCCAGCTGCGCCAGCGCGGTGGCCCAGGACCCGTCGCTCGCCGCGTGCATCGCGCCGACGGCCGAGGCGGGCGGCACCCAGCGCAGTACGTCGGCCGCCGGGTCGAGCTGCTCCAGCCCGGACGAACCCAGCCGCTGTGCACCGAAGTTGACGACCTGCGCCCCGACCGCGACGACCAGCCCGCTCAGCACCGCCAGGTCGCGGCCCTTGCGGCTGGTCAGCAGCCGTACGTTGGCGGCGGCGACGGCCCGCGCGAGGGTCACGCACACCAGCAGCGCGAGGACACCGCCGACGACGCCGACGACGTACGCCGCCCAGCCGTGCGCGACCGCGACCACCGAACCGGCCAGCACGCACAGCGTGAACAGCGGCCCGATACCCACCAGCGACGCCGTGAGCAGGGCCCGGACCAGCGGGCGTGGCCGCAGCGGCAGCATCACCAGCCGGGTCGCGTCCAGCGTCTCGTCGCCGCCGGGGAAGAACAGCGGCATCACCGCCCAGCCGAGACCCAGCACCGCCGCCAGCAGGACGACCAGCGAGTCCACGTGGTCGTACCCGCGCAGGGCGATCAGACCGATCAGCTGGAGCGCGGCGAAGAGCAGCACGGCGACGGCGGAGGCGATGTAGGCGGCCCGCCGCCCGCCGGACCGGCGCAGCCCGTTGCGCAGGAGCGACAGTTTCAGCCGTACGAAGACGGAGGTGACCGACGCGTTCACCGGGACCCGCCGCCCAGCCAGTCCAGGCCCGGCCCGGCGTCCAGGGCCCCGGCACCGACGAGTTCGAGGAACGCCTGCTGCAGGGAGGCCGCCTCGCCGCGCACCTCGGCGAGCGTGCCGGTGGCGCGGATGCGGCCCGCGGCCATCACGGCCACCCAGTCGCACAGGGACTCCACCAGCTCCATGACGTGGGAGGAGAAGACGACGGTGGCGCCGGAGGCGGTGTAACGCTCAAGGACGCCCCGGATCGTCTGCGCCGACACCGGGTCGACGCCCTCGAACGGCTCGTCCAGGAAGAGCACTTCGGGATTGTGCAGCAGGGCGGTGGCCAGCCCGATCTTCTTCCGCATGCCGGTGGAGTAGTCGACGACCAGCTTGTGCTGGGCCCCGGCCAGGTCCAGCACGTCCAGCAGCTGGGTCGCCCGCCGGTCCACCTCGTCACCGGGCAGACCGCGCAACCGCCCGGTGTAGCCGAGCAGTTCCCGCCCGGACAGCCGCTCGAACAGCCGCAGTCCCTCCGGCAGCACCCCGATCCGCGCCTTCACCTCGGCCGGGTCCCGCCACACGTCGTGCCCGACGACCTCGACCGTCCCCTGATCCGGCCGCAGCAGCCCGGTCACCATGGAGAGAGTGGTGGTCTTCCCCGCCCCGTTCGGCCCGACGAGCCCGATGAACTTGCCCGCGGGCAGCTCCAGATCGATCCCGCCAACGGCGACCTGCTGCCCGAACCGCTTCCAGAGCCCTTGCACGCGTACGGCACTCGCACCCACCACGTCTCTCCCTCCGTCACTTGAACCCTACGGGGGAGCAGCGCCCTGAAAGGGGCGCGGGGCTGTGCCGATATGCGGCTCCGCCGCGCGGGCGCGATCAGCCACGCGCAGCCGGCAGCCGCCACAAGACCTCGACCAGGCAGATGAACAGGCGCCCCTAACGATCCCTGCCGCACGCATACGCCAACGGCGACACCAACTCCTCCACATCCGGCAGCCACCGATTCGCCGGCGTAGGCCGGCAGGCCCACTGCACGGCCCCCCGCGTCCCGTACCGCGTAGGCGGCGCAGCCACGTACGCCCCTTCCCCGAGCGCCGTGAGATCGAGCAGCCGCGGCGCCCAGCCCAGCTTCCGCACCAGCTCCGGCACCTTCGCGGCGGCCCCCGGAAGGACGAAGAACCGCATCCGCCGGTCCGGCGTCAGCGTCACCGGCCCGAGCGTCAGATCCATCCGCTCCATCCGCGCCAGCGCCAGGAACCCCGCGGTCTCCGGCACGTCGATCGCGTCGAACGTCCGCCCCGTGGGCAGCAGGATCGAGGCCGCCGGCTGCTTCTGCCACATCCTGCGGGCGACGGTCGCGCTGCCCGTCGCCTGCGTCGCCCAGTCCTCGCGCGCCGGGTGCGCGCCCGGGGCGGCGCACACCGGGTCCCCGCAGGAACAGCGCTGCTCCCCGTCGGCTGCTTCCAGCCAGGTGCCGGGGAACACGTCCCAGTGGCGTTCCTCGGCGTAGCGTACGGCGGTCTCCAGCAGCGACGCGCCTCGCTGCTGCGGGATCTGGGTGGCTTCGGTGCCGGGGATGGTCTCTGTCACGTGGAACTCAACTCCCGTGCTCACCGGGGGTTACGGCGGTTGCGCGCGCGGGGGAGGAGCATCGGTTCCGCATCCGGGGCGCATGGGTGCATGTACGGGGGCGCGCGGGAGGATTCGCCGCCGGAGCTGGGTAGCCACGTCTGGGGCCGACGCCGGCCGGCGTCGGCCGTCATCCCCGGCAATCCTCGCAAGCTTCGCAAGTCTCGCATTGTCGGCACATCGACTGGGCATTGATCTTCACGGCCGGATCTTCTCGTCCGCCGGGACAGCATCGAGACCGTATGAGACCGCATGGGGGTTACGCCATGGCCGCAAGGCCTCTCGTCGCGCGGCAGCCGAACGAACGACTGCAGGCGCTCATTCAGGAAGCGGGCTGCTCGAACGCGGGCCTCGCCCGCCGGGTCAACGTGTGCGGGATCGAGCACGGACTCGACCTGCGGTACGACAAGACCTCGGTGGCCCGCTGGCTGCGCGGGCAGCAACCGCGCGGCCGGGCACCGGCGATCATCGCCGAGGCGCTCGGACGCAAGCTCGGCCGCACGGTCACGATCGACGAGATCGGCATGGCCAACGGCAAGAACCTCGCCTCGGGTGTCGGCCTCCAGTTCTCGCCGACGGTACTGGGAGCCATCGAGCAGGTCTGCGAGCTGTGGCGCAGTGATGTCGGGCGGCGGGACTTCCTGTCCGGGTCGTCCGTCGCCGCCTCGGCGCTCGTCGAACCCAGCCGGGACTGGCTGATCTCCGCCCCCGACTCCCAGGTGTCGCGCTCGGCCGGGCCACGGGTGGGGCCCTCCGACGTGGCGGCGGTGCGGGCGATGACGCAGGCGCTGGTGGACCTGGACCACCAGTACGGCAGCGGGCACGTGCGCCCGGTCGTCGTGCACTACCTGAACAGCGTCGTCTCGGGGCTGCTCGCGGGCTCCTACCGGGAGGCGGTGGGCCGGGAGTTGTTCGCCACGGTGGCGCGGCTGACCGAGCTGGCCGGGTACATGGCCGTCGACACCGGCCAGCCCGGACTCGCCCAGCGGTACTACATCCAGTCGCTGCGGCTCGCGCAGGCGGCCGGCGACCGCGGCTACGGCGGGTACGTGCTGGCCGCGTCCATGAGCCACCTCGCCGCACAGCTCGGAAACCCCCGGGAGATCGCGCAGTTGGCGCGCGCGGCGCAGGAGGGGGCACGCGGGCGGGTGACGCCGCGTGCGGAGGCGATGTTCCACGCCGCCGAGGCCCGCGGGCACGCGCTGCTGGGCGACGTACGGGCGGCCCACACGGCGGCCGGGCGGGCGGTCACCGCGATGGACGCCGCCGAACCGGCGGCCGGGGACGACCCGGTGTGGATCGCGCACTTCGACGAGGCCTACCTGGCCGACGAGTTGGCGCACTGCCACCGGGACCTGGGGGAAGCCGACGCGGCGGCGCGGTGCGCCCGGCAGTCGCTGGACGGGCACCCGGAGACGCGGGCGCGCAGGCGGGCCATCGGCCATGTGCTGCTGGCCACGGCCCAGGTGCAGCAGCGCGAGATCGAACAGGCCTGCACGACGGCGACGAAGGCCGTGGAACTGCTCGGGACGTTGCGGTCGAACCGGGGCGCCGAGTACCTGGACGACTTCCAGGCGCGGCTGGAACCGTACCGGGAGGAGGCGGTGGTGAGGGAGTTCGGGGCGCGGCTGGATCTGCGGGCCGCCGCGTGAACTCCGGTGCGGTGTGAGCGAAGTGCCATGAACAGCGTGGCGCGGCACGGTTTTGTTACCGCAGTCACAGGGAAGGAGTTCACGCCCCATGGGGCGTGGCAGCGGGCTCCGGGGACCCGGTAGCGTGAGCCGACGATTCCGAAGGTCCCCCATTCACAGGAGTCCCGGTGACGCAGAGTGGACAGGGCGAGGAGCCCTCGCCGCGACAAGCGCGCGAAGGCATCGTGCTGCCCTCGGACGGTGGCGATCCGCTGGTACCGGGCCTGACCGGCGCGGGCGCGCCGGCCGGTCCCGCACCCGCGCCCGCCTCGGCGCCACCCGGCGGCCAGGCCTGGGACCGGCCGTGGGGGCCCGAGCAGCAGAGCCCGGCCCCTGAGCAGGGTTGGTCCACTCCGCCCGCCGCCCAGCCCTGGGGCTCCCCGGAGCCCGGAGCCCTGCCGCCCCAGGCGGGCCCCGGCCCGCTGCCTCCGGAGGGCGCGCAGGCCACGGCCGAGTACGGCGGGCAGACGTACGGAGCGTCGTCCCACGGGCAGGCGTACGGCGGTTCGTCCGGCGCGCAGACCTACGGCGGGCCGGCCGGGAGCCAGACGTACGGCTCGGGGCCGTCGTACGGGCAGCCGGGCCCGCAGGGGCAGTACCCCCAGTCGGACCCGCAGGGGCTTCACGGCCAGTCGGGACAGCACGGCCAGAGCGGTCAGCAGGCCGGTGAGTACGCTCAGGCCGGTGCGCAGGGTCAGGCTGGTCCGCAGGGGCAGTCAGGTCCGTTCGGCCAGTCGGGCCCGCAGGGTCACCATGGCCAGTCGGGGCTGCACGGTCAGCAGGTTCAGGCCGGCCAGCACGTTCAGAACGGTCAGCAGGCCGGTCACCGTGCTCAGTCCGGTCCGCAGGGTCAGCCCGGCGAGTTCGGCCAGTCGGGCCCGCAGGGCCACCACGGGCAAGCCGGGCCGCACGGCCAGCCCGTGCCTCAGGGCCAGTCGGGGAACCCCGGTCAGCTGGGCCCGCACGGCCAGCTGGGTCAGGCCGGGCCGCACCTCCACCCCGGCCTCCCCGGGCAGGGGTCCGCGGGCGACGACGGCGCCACGCAGTACCTGCCGCCCGTCGCGTCGGCCGCCGACGAGAGTGCGACGCAGTACATACCCCCGGTGCCCCCGGCCGGGAACCCGGCCGACGAGGGCGCCACGCAGTACATAGCCCCGGTCTCCCCGGGCGCCCTGCCCCCGGAGAGCCCCGCCCAGCCGCACGCCGAGTCGACGCAGTTCCTCGGCACGGCGGCACCGCAGTACTCGGCGCGGCCCGGCCCCGACTCCGACGCCGAGGCCACGCAGTTCATCGCGCCCGTGCCCGGCGGCCCCGCCGCCCCGGCCCCGTACGGCGGCGCGCCCGGCGGTGACGAGGGACGGCAGCCCCCCGCCGAATTCGACAGCCTCTTCCGCAGCGCCACGGGCGCCGACGGGCCGGCCTCGTCGACCCAGCAGCTGCCCGCCTTCGACGAGCCGCAGGCCGCGCACCGCGGCGGCCCCTCCGCCTACGCCCCGCAGGGCCCGCATCTCCGGCCCCGGGCGGCGGCGGCCGGCGCGGGGGCCACGACGACGGCCGGACCGGCGGCGGGCGCACCGGCTCGCGCGTGCCCATGCTCGCGGCCGTGGGCGTCGGCATCGCCGTCGTCGGCATCGGCGCGGGCGCGATGCTGGCCGGGGGCGGTGGCGAGGAGGACAAGGGCGGCAACCAGCCCGTGTCCGCGACGGCCCCCGTCTCCGAGTCCGCGTCGGCGTCCGCGTCACCGTCGCCGTCGGTCGACCCGGCCCGCGTGCAGGCCGTCGAACTGGACAAGCTGCTGGCCGAGAGCGGCACCGGCCGGACCACCGTGATCAACGCCGTGGCCGACGTGAAGAAGTGCGACAACCTGCCCCAGGCGGCCAAGGACCTGCGCGAGGCCGCCAAGCAGCGCACCGGGCTGGTCACCAGCCTCTCGAAGCTGCCCGTGGACAAGCTGCCGCGGCACGCCGAGCTGACCGCGGCCCTCACCAAGGCGTGGCAGGCCTCCGCGTCGGCCGACAACCACTACGCGGCCTGGGCCGACCGGACGGCCGGCAAGAAGGGCTGCAAGAAGGGCAAGGCCGCCACCCAGCCCAAGGAGGCCAACCGGGCGAGCGGCACGGCGAGCAAGGAGAAGACCAAGGCCGCCGCCCTCTGGAACGCCATCGCCAAGCAATACGGCCTCACCGAGCGCGGCCCCACCCAGCTCTGAGAGGGCGGCCCGACGGCCCCGGCCCGGCCGGGGTCCGCTCAGGCCACGTGGGCGTTCTGCAGGAGGCGGGTGGTGTCCACGGTGCCCTGGTGGGCGGAGGTCAGCCGGCCCTGCCGTACGACCTGGAGGGTGACCTCGGTGTTGACCAGGCGCGGGAAGCCGACCGAGGCCAGCTCGGCGGCGAACGTCCACCGGAGGGTGGGGGTGAGTCCGCCCGTGCCGACCTCCAGGCCGCCGTCCAGGGCCCGCCGTACGGTGCCGGCGCTCACCTCGCCGTCGTCGAGCGACTCGACGACCTTCTTGAAGACGGTGTACGCGATCCAGGTGGTCTGCACCCCGGCGTCGGCCGCGTCGACGTCGTTGTCGCCGAACGCCTCTTCCTTGATCACCTTCTTCATCCCGTTCCAGGCCGGGTCGCCCGCCTCCGGGTACCAGCCGGTGACGTACGCCCCCTCGTAGGGCCCGGACGCCCCGCCGCTCGCGTTGACCGTGGACTGGTCGACGCTGCCGAGCACGGTCGCGGTCCGTACGTCGGGGTAGTCCTCGCGGGCCCGGCGGAAGGAGTCCATGAAGGTGCCGGTGCGGTCGCCGAGGACGGGTACCACGCACCCCGGGTCCGCCGGGTCGCCGGTCGTGCTCCGAAGGGCCCGCTCGGCCTGGCCGCTGTACTCGGTGGCGTCCTCCGCCGCCCGCTGGTCCTCGGCGCGTTCGTGTCCGCCCGAGGTGAGCCCCGAGTCGAGCAGGACGGGGAGCTGGTCGCCCGCGATGGTGTCGGGACGGACGAGGGTGACGGGTCCGCAGGAGTCGGCGAGCGCGCTGCCGAGGCCGGCCAGCAGCGCGGGCTGGCCGCCGTTGACCGGGTAGGACAGCGGGCTGGTGAACTCCGCGTTGGTGATGCCGTAGCCGCCGATGTAGGGGATGCCGGCGCCCTCCAGCACGGGGAAGAAGGAGTCCGCGTGCTGGCTGTAGGAGCCGACGACCGCGACCGCCTCCTCGTTGACGGCGCGGCGGGCGCACTTGGCCGCGGCCACGCTGTCGTTGTGGTCGTTGCAGGTCAGCACGTTGAGCCGGCGGCCGCCGATGCCGCCGTTCGCGTTGACCCAGCGGGCGTAGGCCTGAGCGAAGGCGGGCATGCCCGGCTTGTTGGTGGCGTTCGTCTCCTGCGGCGCCCAGGTCATGACGGTGATCGGGCCGTCCCCCGAACCCCCCGTGGTACCGGGGAGGACGCCGCAGCCGACGGCGAGCGACACGCACGCCACCAGCGCGCCCGCCGACAGTGCGCCGGTGCGGGTGGCCCGGGAGCGGCCGCTCGGGCGGCGGAGGAAGCTGCTGCGGATGGGTCGCCTGCCGGTCATGTGCCCGCACGATTCCGTCACACGGCCAACCCGGCGGTGACCTGCGGTCAATGCACGGTGACACGGAGGTGAATTACGGGGGCCGGTGAGGAGCACCGGGAGGGGAACGTACGATCGATGACCGTGCAAGGTTCGGAGAACTCTTCCCGTCGTGGCCGTCGCTCCTCCACCATGGGCGGCATGCCCCTCAACGACATGCCGTGGTGGCGCTGGCGCAGCAACGTGCGCTCCGCGCTGCACATGCTCTCCGCCCCCGCCTTCCAGCGGGACGTCTGGCTGGCCGGCGTCGACGGCTACGGCGACGTCACCGACGCGGTGTACCGGCTGGTGGAGGACACCTGGCTGGACCACTGGTCCGCGGAGAAGTACGTGGGCACCGTCTTCCGGGACTCGCAGGAGGCGGCGCTCGTCGACACCGCCGTGCTGCGCGTACTGAGGATCATGCACCAGGTGGGGCCGGACGCGCCGGTGACCGCGTACCTCGACCACCCGGACTGGCCGGACGCGGTGCGGGCGG
Source organism: Streptomyces sp. M92 (assembly GCF_028473745.1). Taxonomy (NCBI): domain Bacteria; kingdom Bacillati; phylum Actinomycetota; class Actinomycetes; order Kitasatosporales; family Streptomycetaceae; genus Streptomyces; species Streptomyces sp. M92. The sequence goes on along the minus strand of NZ_CP101137.1, from coordinate 7,555,269 downwards.
CGCGCGACGCGCACGTGCGGCTGGCCGCCAGTGACGGTGAGGACCCGGAGGCGGCGCCGCGCACGCTGGAGCTGCTGCAGATTCTGACCAGGTCCGCCTGACGGGACGACGCTCGGACGGCGGGCCCGGATATGGGACCCTGTCCTGCATGAACGAGCAGTCCTCCGCCGCCGTCCCGTCGGCCGCCGCCCAGGCCGACCAGTACGTCCTCACCCTCTCCTGCCCGGACAAGCAGGGCATCGTGCACGCCGTGTCGAGCTACCTGTTCATGACCGGCTGCAACATCGAGGACAGCCAGCAGTTCGGCGACCACGACACGGGACTGTTCTTCATGCGGGTCCACTTCTCGGCCGACGATCCGGTGACCGTGGACAAGCTGCGGGCCAGCTTCGCGGCGATCGGTGACGCCTTCCAGATGGACTGGCAGATCGACCGGGCCGACCGGAAGATGCGCATCGTGCTCATGGTCAGCAGGTTCGGGCACTGCCTGAACGACCTGCTCTTCCGGGCCCGGATCGGCGCGCTGCCGGTGGAGATCGCGGCGGTGGTCTCCAACCACACGGACTTCGCCGAGCTGGTGGGGTCCTACGGCATCCCCTTCCACCACATCCCCGTGACGAGGGACACGAAGGCGGACGCCGAGGCGCGGCTGCTGGAGATCGTGCGCGAGGAGAACGTCGAACTCGTCGTCCTCGCCCGCTACATGCAGGTCCTCTCGGACGACCTGTGCAAGCGGCTCAGTGGCCGGATCATCAACATCCACCACTCGTTCCTGCCGAGCTTCAAGGGCGCCAAGCCCTACCACCAGGCGCACGCGCGGGGCGTGAAGCTGATCGGCGCGACCGCTCACTACGTGACCGCGGACCTCGACGAGGGCCCGATCATCGAGCAGGAGGTCGAGCGGGTCGGCCACGACGTCACGCCGGACCAGCTGGTCGCCGTCGGACGGGACGTGGAGTGCCAGGCGCTGGCGCGGGCGGTCAAGTGGCACGCGGAGCACCGCATCCTGCTGAACGGCCGACGGACCGTCGTCTTCGCCTAGGGGCTGTCGGGCAGGCCCCGGGCGAGGACGACGGTCGTTCCGGTCGTTCACGGTCGTGCACGGTCACTTCGGGTCGTTGTTGAACTTGGCGGTCGCCCAGAAGTAGCCGAGTGCGGTGAGGGCGACACTCCAACCGAGGGCGAGCCATCCGTTGTGGCCGATCTCGGTGCCGAGGAGCAGGCCGCGCAGGGTCTCGATGGCGGGCGTGAAGGGCTGGTACTCGGCGATCGGCTGGAACCAGCCGGGCATGGAGTCGACCGGGACGAAGGCGCTGGAGATCAGCGGGAGGAAGATCAGCGGCATCGCGTTGTTGCTGGCGGCCTCGGCGTTCGGGCTGACCAGGCCCATCCCGACGGCGATCCAGGTCAGTGCCAGCGTGAAGAGCACCAGGAGCCCGAAGGCCGCCAGCCATTCCAGGGCGGTGGCGTCCGCCGAGCGGAAGCCGATGGCGACGCCGACGGCGCCGACGAGGACCACGCTCAGGACCGACTGGACCACGCTGCCGACGACGTGTCCGACGAGTACCGAGCCGCGGTGGATGGCCATGGTGCGGAACCGGGCGATGATGCCCTCGGTCATGTCGTTGGAGACGGAGACCGCGGTGCCGATCGTGGTGGACCCGATGGTCATCAGGAGCAGGCCCGGCACGATGTAGGCGATGTAGTCGGAGCGGTCGCCGCCGCCGATGCCGGTGCTCATGGTGTCGCCGAAGACGTAGACGAAGAGCAGTAGCAGCATGACCGGTGTGAGCAGCAGGTTCAGGGTGAGCGAGGGGTAGCGCCGGGCGTGCAGGAGGTTGCGGCGCAGCATGGTGGACGAGTCGCGTACGGCGAGGGCGAGGTTGCTCATCGGGCGGTCTCCTTCGGCTGGTCGGTCTGGGTGGTCTGGGCGGGGACGGCGGCGCCGCCGGTGAGGGCGAAGAAGACGTCGTCGAGGTCGGGGGTGTGGACGGTGAGTTCGTCGGCCTCGATGCCGGCGGAGTCCAGCCGGTCGAGGAGGGTGCGCAGGTCGCGCTGGCTGCCGTCGCTGGGGAGTTGCAGGGTGAGCGACTCGTCGTCGCGGGTGACCTCGCGCAGGGCGCCGGCCGCGGACCGGTAGGCGGCGGGGTCGGTGAAGCGGAGACGGACGTGGCCCCCGGGAATCATCCGCTTCAGCTCCTCCGCCGTGCCCTCGGCGGCGATGCGGCCGCCGTTGAGGACGGCGATGCGGTCGGCGAGTTCGTCGGCCTCCTCCAGGTACTGGGTGGTGAGGAAGACGGTGACGCCGTCGGAGACCAGTTCGCGGATGATCTGCCACATGTTGTGGCGGGAGCGCGGGTCGAGGCCGGTGGTCGGTTCGTCGAGGAAGATGATCCGGGGGCTGCCGACGAGGGTCATGGCGATGTCGAGGCGGCGCTTCATGCCGCCGGAGTAGGTGGAGGCGGGCTTCTTAGCGGCCTCGGTGAGGTCGAAGCGTTCCAGGAGTCCGGCGGCGACCCGCCGGCCCTCCTGCTTGGAGAGGTGGTGCAGGTCGGCCATGAGGAGCATGTTCTCCTCGCCGGTGATCAGTCCGTCGACGGCGGAGAACTGTCCGGTGACGCCGATCGCGGCCCGTACGGCCTGGGGGTGGGTGGCGAGGTCGTGTCCGGCGACGCGGAGGGTGCCGGCGTCGGCGGACACGAGGGTGGAGAGGATCTTGACGGCGGTGGTCTTGCCGGCGCCGTTCGGGCCGAGCAGGGAGAAGATCGTTCCTTCGGGGACGGCCAGGTCGACACCGTCGAGGACGGTCTTGTCGCCGTAGGACTTGCGCAGTCCGTTCGCCGCGATGGCCAGGTCGGTCATGGTCGTTGCTCCTCAGAGGCTGCGGGCGGTGATGTCGCCGTGGGCGGTGGTGGCGTGGATGGTCAGGCCGGGGGTGCCGTCGGTGTTCCTGAGCGCGTTGTCGATACGGCCGTAGCCGGTGCCGGCGTCCAGCGAGGCGGAGACCCCGGTGGCGGCACCGACCGCCACGTCACCGGACTGGGTGCGCAGCACGAGCCGGCCGCGCGCGGCCTCGGCGATCCGGATGTCGCCCTTCTGGGTGCTGATCTCGGCGGGCCCGCCCAGCCGGCCGACCGTGACGTCGCCGGCGGCGGTGGTGACCCGGACGCTCGCGGCCTCGTCGAGCTCGACCGGTCCGTGCGCGCCCTCGAGTTCGACGTCGCCGAGCCGTCCTGCGCCCCGGAACTCGGTGGCGGCCGCCCTCGCCTCGACGCGGGAACCGGCCGGCAGCCGGACCGTCACCTCGACGGACCCGGAGGCTCCCATGAGCTGGTTGTTCTCCGGCGCCACGACCCGCAGGACGCCGTCGCCGAACTCGACCCCGGTCTGCTCGGCCGCCCGCACGTCGCGGCCCTTCGAGGCGTTCGCGGGCAGGACCTCCACCGTGGTGTCTGCCCGGTCGGCGGCGATGAGCCGGACGCGTCCCGCGGGGATGGCGAGGACGGCGGAGATCGGGGCGGGGGTTTCGAAGGTCTGCATGGTGGTCTCCTGTGCTCGTCGGTCTTTCTGACGAGAGAAACGCTACGTTGCCTTCACGATTTCCTCAATAAGCTTGTTGCGCCTGCACGGTTAAATCACAGGTCACATGCGCTATTTCGTTGCAACAAAACTGTGAGGCAATGCAACGCTGGCTAGTCAGACGTTGCAATGGAGTAAGGGTGAACGCTATAGTGGCGGCACCAAGGGAGCGCGCGAAGGAGATCACGATGCCGGGAGGCAGGCTCACCCAGCAGGAACGTCAGCAGATCGCCCTGGGGCTGGCCGACGGCCTCGCCTACGCGGAGATCGCCAGACGCCTCGACCGTCCCACCTCGACGATCACGCGTGAGGTCATGCGCAACGGCGGCCCCACCGCGTACCGGGCCGACCTCGCCCACCGGGCCACCGAGCGCCGCGCCCACCGGCGCAGGCAGGCCGCGCCCCGGGGACCCCACACGCTCCCGCAGGCCCACGGGCGCGACGCCGAGGCGGTGCGCGAGTACGAGGAGACGCTGACCACCGTCTTCATGCAGTCGGGCACGCCGAAGATGATGGCCCGGGTGATGGCCTGCCTCTTCGTCAGCGACACCGGCAGCCTCACCGCCTCCGAACTCGTCCGGCGCCTCCAGGTCAGTCCGGCGTCCGTCTCCAAGGCGGTCGCGTTCCTCGACGAGCAGGGCCTCGTCCGCCGGGAACGCGACGAGTCCCGCCGCGAGCGCTACGTCATCGATGACGACGTCTGGTACCAGTCCATGGTCGCCAGCGCCCGCGGCACCCTGCAGATCGCCGAAACCGCACGCCAGGGCGTCGGCGTCCTCGGCTCCGGCACGCCGGCCGCCGCGCGCCTGGAGAACATGGCACGGTTCCTGGACTTCATCTCGGAGAGCATCGTCCGCGCCGCGAACCAGGCCCGCGAGGTCCTCCACACGGCACCCGCCACGCCCCCGGACGGCGCCGAGTGACCCCGCAGCGGACCCGGCCGTACGGAGTGGCCGGAATCCGCCCTACATCCGGCTCAGGCTGGCCGCCGCGAACAGGACGTCCCTGATCGCCTCGCGGTCGCCCACCTGACCGGCCGCCGCCTCCGCCGGAGGCACGTGACCCGCGGCCAGCCGGCAGAACTCCAAGCCGTCCAGGGCGACATGGGCCACCTCGTGGTCGGCGGAGCCCCTGGCGCCCGGCGAGTCGAGCGGGATCAGCCACTCGCCGCCGCCCGAGCCCTCGATCTCCAGCCGCAGACTCCGCCCCGGCTCACCCGCGGTGACCAGGTGCGGGCGGGCGCCCGGCGCGGTCAGCCCGGCCCGGCGGCGCTGGGCCAGGGCACCCGGCAGCATCCGGGCCGCGAGGTCGATCATGCGGTTCAGATGGCGGGCGGAGGGCGGCTCGTACGGGTAGTCCACCGCGTCCGCGATGTCCTCGGCGTGCACCCAGCACTCGAACGCCCGGTCCAGCATGGCGTCCCGCAGCGGCAGTTCGAAGTCGCCGTACGACACGGGCATCCCGCCCGAGTCGCCGGTGAAGGACACGGTCCGGACGATGCCGTGGCTCAGCTCGCGCCAGGGCGCCCGCACCGCACGGGTGGGCGGGTAGTGCGAGGTACGCCAGTACGCCTCCGTGCGGCTGCCCGGCGCCGAAGTGGGCGCGGTGATGTCCCCCAGCGGATCGGCGAGGCCCAGGGCGACCGCGACCAGTCCGTCGACGGTCAGCAGGTGCGCGATGACCCCGGCGACGGTGGTACGGCGGCTCGCGGCACCGTCGGCCTCGAACCAGCGCAGCCGGACCGGGGCGTGCCACTCGGCGTCGCCGATGTCCTGCAGCAGGGCGTCCAGCCTCGCGGTCTCGGCGTCGTACGGCGTCGCCCACTCGGGCACGGGGATGCGCGGCGGGCGCCGCTCCAGGCACCCCTCCAGGACGCGGGTGCGCAGCGCCGGGTCCAGGTCGAGGCTCTCCGGCCGCTGGAGCAGGGTGACGGCGTCGCGCAGCCGCAGCGCCTCGTCGGCACAGGGGGCGCACTCGCCGATGTGCTCCTCGACCGCCGCCGCCTCCTCGGCCGAGCAGGCGGCCAGCGCCCACGCCCCGAGGAGCGACGTCAGCACGTGGTGCTCCAGCGCGACCGGCCCGCCCGGCGCCACGTCGGGCAACGCCCGCCCGGTGTCCTCGACGGAGGCGCGGGGGAGCGGTATGCGTGGGGCGGGGTCGTTCGGGGCGTCGGGGGCGCTGGGGCCGCCTGGTGCGTCGCTCGGCGTCGGTCCGTCCGGTCCGCCCGGTGGTTCGTCGCGCGGCGGGCTCCCGGGCCCGCCGGAAGGGTCGCCGGGGCCCGGCGAGGCGGCGGCGGTGCCGTCGGGCGAGGGCGTGGCGGGGTGCGCCGGTGCGTCGTGGCCGCCCCGCGGCGCCGGGCCGTTGTCCCCGGAGCCTCCGCTCTCCGGAGTGCCCGCGTCCCCGTCCTCGTCGTGGGCCCCCTTCACGCCGCACCCCCGTATCCCGGCGGCGCGCCCGGCGCCCCCGGGGAGCCGGCGTCGCGGGCCGTGGCCAGGAGCTGGAGGCCCAGGCGCAGGCGGCGGCGGGCCTCGTCCTCCGTGACGCCCAGGTCGGCGGCGGTCTGGCGGTAGTCGCGGCGCTGGAAGTAGGCCAGCTCCAGGGCGGCGCGCAGCGGGGCCGGCATGGACTGGACGATGTAGTCGGCGCGCGCGGCGACCGAGGCGTGCCGCACCTTCGTCTCCAGCTCCTCCACGCTTCCGGAGCCGCCGCGGGCGAGGGCGGCCGTCTCCGTGGCCCGCAGCCGCTGCACGGCCAGCCGGCGGGTCAGCGCGGCGATCCAGGTGCGCAGCGGGCCCTGGCGGGGGTCGTAGGCGTCCGGATGCTCCCAGACGTGCGCGAAGACGTCGCGCGTGAGGTGGTCGGCGGCGCGCTCGTCGTCGAGCACGCGGTGCGCCAGACCGTGCACCATCGACGCGAACCGGTCGTACAGCTCACCCAGGGCGGCGGCCTCGCCGCGTGCCAGCCGCTGCTGCATCTTCCGGTCCCAGCGCGGCGGTACGTCCCTCTGCGCCATGCGGCCTCTTCACCCCCTGCACCTGTGCGTACCCGTAGTCGCACTCCAGCCTGCGGCCGACGTCTCCCCGAATGTAGTCGGCACGTCCGACACCGCACGCCCCTTTGTCTCAATGCGCGCCCCCGGCGGCCCGCACGTGCTAGGCGCCTCGCCTACCCTCTATCGTGCGACCGGAACCGATCGAACAGGATCGAAACCGTCTGAAACAAGCCTTTTCCGATCGTTCCCCGTTTCCGGGTCGGCGTTTGCGGGAACGGCCGGTGGGCAGGCGCGCGCCCAAGAAGCGTAAGCATGGCTTCCGTTTCGGGTGAATTTCGGGTGATTCCGGACGTCCGATGTACCGGCGACTGAAGGGCATGGTGGTGACGTTCAATGTGACCGGCGGCGAGCAGGGCGAATGGGCCGTGCTCCAGGTGTCGGGTGAGCTGGACCTGGTGACGTCACCGGTGCTGCGGCAGCGGGTGCACGACGAGGTGGCCGAGGGGCGGCACAGCCTCGTCCTGGACCTCTCCGAGGTCCTGTTCTGCGATTCCAGCGGGGTCGGTGTGCTCATCGCCTCCAGGCGGCTCATCCGCTCCTGTCAGGGGCGGCTGCGCCTGATACTGCCCGCCCAGGGAGCCGTCGACGGTTCCCACGTCAACCGCGTCCTCGGCGCGCTCGGTGTGCGCCGCCTCTTCGACGTCCACCCCGACCTCGCCTCGGCGACCGGCGACAGGCCCCGCCCGCTGTCCGCCTGAACCGCGGGCCCGCCCGGCCCGTCGGCCCGTATGCCGCCCGCGGCCGCGGCCGGCGTCATACTCTCCGAGCGAGACGCAGACCACCGACACCGACGTGAGGCGGCCGGAGAGAACCATGGTCAACAGCGAGTACGAGCGCAGGATCGCCGCGCGCTTCGCCACCTTCGACCAGGACGGCAACGGTTACATCGACCGTGCGGACTTCAACGCGGCGGCCAAGGCGCTGCTCGCCGAGTTCGGCACCGCCGCCCGTTCCGAGCAGGGGCAGGCCCTGTACGGCGGCGCGGAGGCGCTCTGGCAGGGCATGGCGGGCATCGCCGACCGGGACGGCGACCAGCGCATCACCCGTGAGGAGTTCGTCACCGCGGCGGTCAAGCGGCTGCGGGACAACCCGGACCGGTTCGCCGAGATCGCCCGCCCCTTCCTGCACGCGGCCCTGGACGTCGCCGGCACCGACGGCGACGGAGCGGTCGGCGTCGAGGACGTCGCGCGGGTCCTCGCCGTGCTCGGCGTGCCGGACGAGACCGCGCGGCCGGTCGCCGCCGCCCTCGACACCGACGGCGACGGCAAGGTGGGGGAGGCGGAGATCGTCCCGGCCTTCGCCCGCTACTTCACGGTCCCGGAGTAGCGCGCCACGCGCCTTCGGGCGCCGCCACCCGTCTCCACCCCTCCCCACCCCTCTCCACCCGTCGCCGCGCGGGATGTCACGGATCGTGGCACGGCGGCGTCACGGAGCGTCGATACCGGGTTGTGCCCGCCGTGTGACCCGTCACGGCCCGGAGTCGGCGCCACACTCCGGTACCTTGTGTGGGATGCGAGTGGTCCTGAGCGCCGGCCGTGCCGGAGTTGCCCCTGGGGCGACTCCGGAACCGGGAATGTGCGCCTTGCCCCGCAGGGCGGAACGGCCGTCGGCCGCCGCCTGTTCGACTCCCCGGAGCGGGCGTCGCACAGTATGCCGCAGGGGTACTCCTTCGCGCTGGAATATGCCCGAAGCGCTTGTTGGCGTGACTGTACGTCAACCATGCTGTCCCACATGGGATTCACGTTCCGTGATCCCTGCCCCGGCCGTTGTTCTGGCCATGCAGAGAATGGCTACGATCGTGGCCCTCATGAGGCGCGAGCCTTTGTGTCCGCCGGTTCGGATGGTGTGAGCGGTGCAGGTGCTTCAAGTGCAGCTGGAGGTCCGGCCCGACCCCTCGGAAGTGGGGCGGGCCCGGCGGTGGGCGCGCTCACGGCTCGCCGGGTCCGGGATACAGGCCGACGAACCACTCGCCGAGACGCTGGTGCTCCTCGTCTCCGAGCTCGTCACCAACGCCGTGGTGCACACCGGCCGTTCGGCCGTACTGCGGCTGGTGCTCCCGGGGGCGGTGACGGAGGGGGCCGGGGAGGCCACCGTCCGCCTCGAGGTGGACGACGCGAGCGACCGGGCTCCGGTGCCCCGCTGCGTGGACGGCGATCAGACGGGCGGCCGGGGTCTCGCCCTGGTCGACGGCCTGGCCGACCGCTGGGGCTGGAGCCGCGAGGGCACGGGCAAGCGCATCTGGTGCGAACTGGACCGCTGCGCCGGGCCGGAGGACACCGCGTCGGTCCGTGGCCGCGGTACCGGCGCGGTCGCGTACGAGGGGTACGCGTACGAAGTGGTGTAGCGGCCGGCGCGGAACGCGGAGGCGCCCGGTGCACGGAGGCCGTCGCCCCCGGGGGGCCGGTGCGGCAGTGCGCCGGGCCGTGCTTCCGTGCGCGTCCCGTACGAACGGGGTGTAAGTGGTGAACGGCCCGCCGCCGGTTGACGGATCGTCACCGTTTCCTCACGCTTGGAGGCGACGATTCGCCGTGAGGGGACGTCGAGGGCTCGGTGACGGAGCCCTCGACGAGTGTGGGTCGTGTTTCGGCGGCGGTTCCCTCGGGGGCGACGGGAGCCGGGCGGGAGCGCCGGAGTCGGGTGGCGGCGCGCGATGCCATGCTCGGGGCGGTCGGCGCCGCGCCGCCGGCCGACGAGTTCCGTCCGCCGCCCCTCATTCTCCACAGGCTGTGGACAAGTCGGGCCGGAAGGTCCGCCGGTACGCGGTCGGGGTGACCCCGAGCGCCGCCTGCAGATGCTGCCGCATCGACTGGGCCGTACCGAAGCCCGCGTCGGAGGCCACCTGGTCGACGGAGAGGGCGGTGGACTCCAGCAGGTGCCGGGCTCGTTCGACGCGCTGCCCGGTGAGCCACTGGCCCGGACTGACGCCGACCTCCTCGCGGAAGCGACGGGTGAAGGTGCGCACCGACATCGACTCCTGCGCGGCCATGTCCCGCAGCTGGATCGGCTCCTGGAGCCGGGCGAGTGCCCAGGCACGGGCGTTGGTCGTGGAGGACTGCCCCGGATCGGGCACCGGCCGTTCGATGTACTGAGCCTGTCCGCCGTCGCGGTGCGGCGGTACGACCGTGCGGCGGGCCACCTCGTTGGCGACCGCCGTGCCGTGGTCACGGCGCACGATGTGCACGCACAGGTCGATGCCGGCCGCGACGCCGGCCGAGGTCAGTACGTCGCCGTCGTCGACGAACAGCACGTCGGCGTCCACCCGCACCTTGGGGAAGAGCCGCTGGAAGTGCTCGGCGGAGGCCCAGTGGGTGGTCGCCGGGCGCCCGTCGAGGAGACCGGCGGCGGCCAGGACGTACCCGCCCGTGCAGATCGCCACCAGCCGGGTGCCGGGCCGGACGTGGGCGAGCGCGGCGGCCAGTTCCTCCGTCAGCACGCCCTCGTCGTGGACCGGACCGAGCTCGTAGGAGGCCGGGACGACGACCGTGTCGGCGGTGGCCAGGGCCTCGGGGCCGTTCTCCACCATGATCGCGAAGTCCGCGTCGGTCTCGACGGGCCCGGGTGGGCGGACGGAACAGGTGACGACCTCGTACAGGCGGCGCCGCCGCTCGTCGCGCGCGAGTCTGAAGATCCGCTGCGGGATGCCCAGTTCGAAGGGGAGCGCGCCGTCGAGGGCCAGCACGACGACGCGGTGCGGCCGGGGGGCGGGGAGAGCTGGGGACGTACGGTCGGACGTCATGGCCCGATCCTAGCGAACGCTGTCCTTCGGGCCACTCGATCGGCCGGGACCCGTCCCCGAAGCTCAATGACGTGACCCAGACAACCGACGACGCAGCAGCCGTTCACCAGCCGGAGCCCGACCGCCCGCGCCGCCGCCCCCGCGTGCACCGCGCCTGGTGGGTCGCCGCCGTCACCTTCGTGACGATCATCGGCGCGGCCGCCTTCCGCTCCCTGCCCGGCATCCTCATCGACCCGCTCCACCAGGACTTCGGCTGGTCACGCGGCACGATCGGCGCCGCCGTCTCCGTCAACCTCGCGCTCTACGGGCTGACCGCGCCCTTCGCCGCCGCGCTCATGGACCGCTTCGGCATCCGCCGCGTGGTCGCCGTCGCCCTGACCGTCATCGCGCTCGGCTCGGGCGCGACGGTCTGGATGGAGTCGGCGTGGCAGCTGATCCTCTGCTGGGGCCTGCTGGTGGGCCTCGGCTCCGGCTCCATGGCACTGGCCTTCGCCGCCACCGTCACCAACCGCTGGTTCACCGCACGCCGGGGCCTGGTCACCGGCGTCCTCACCGCCGCCTCCGCCTCCGGGCAGCTGATCTTCCTGCCGCTGCTGTCCTGGATCGTCGAGACGTACGACTGGCGCCCCGCCGCCGTCACCGTCGCCCTGGCCGCCCTAGCCGTCGTCCCCTTCGTCTGGCTCCTCCTGCACGACCACCCCGCCGACGTCGGCCTCGCGCCGTACGGCTCCGACGAGTTCGTCCCCAAGCCCGCCCCCGTGCCCGGCGCCGCCCGCCGCGCCCTCACGGTCCTCTTCTCCGCCGCCCGCACCGGCCCCTTCTGGCTGCTCGCCGGTACCTTCGCGATCTGCGGCGCCTCCACCAACGGCCTGATCCAGACCCACTTCATCCCCGCCGCCCACGACCACCACATGCCGCTGACGACCGCCTCCGCGCTGCTCGCCGTCATCGGGGTCTTCGACGTGGTCGGCACCATCGCCTCCGGCTGGTTCACCGACCGCTTCGAGCCGCGCCGCCTGCTCGCCGTCTACTACGCCCTGCGCGGCATCTCCCTCCTCTTCCTCCCCCTCCTGCTCGCGCCCAGCGTCCACCCCCCGATGGTCTTCTTCATCGTCTTCTACGGCCTCGACTGGGTCGCCACCGTCCCGCCCACCCTCGCCCTGTGCCGGGAGCAGTACGGCGAGGACAGCGCCATCGTCTTCGGCTGGGTCCTCGCCTCCCACCAGGTCGGCGCCGCCCTCGTCGCCTTCCTCGGCGGCGTCGCCCGCGACGAGTTCGGCTCCTACGACGTCGTCTGGGTCGCCTCCGGCGCCCTGTGCGCGGCGGCGGCCCTGATGGCCCTGGTGATCCGGCGCCGTCCGGCCGCGGTGCCCGGCGGCACCGCCTAAGGCCTGTCCGGCAGCCGCGCCACCCGCCCCGCCTCCCGCTTCGCCACCGCCCCGGCGATACGGCCGGCGTCGAGGCCCAGTTCGCGGAGCATGCCGCTGATCGGGTTGGTGAAGCCGGTGAAGTACAGGCCGGGGGCGTCCGGCGGGGTGCGGGCGCCCCGTGAGGTCGGCCTGCCGCGGGCGTCGAGTACGCCGAGGTGGCCGACCAGGGCCTCCAGCCCCCGGCGGTAGCCGGTGGCGGCGATCACCGCGTCCGGGGCGGTGCGGGTGCCGTCGGCGAGGACCACCTTGCCGTCCTCGAAGCCCTCCACGGCGGCCACGACCTCCACCCGCCCCTTGCGCACCGCGTCGATCAGACCGACGTCCTGCACCGGTATCGCGCCCTCCGCGGCGCGGGTGAGCAGGCCGGTCTCCGGGCGGGGCAGCCCGTGCGCCGACAGGTCGGGCGTGCTGATCCGGGCCAGCGGCCGGGCGAGCCGGTCCACGAGACGGGCGGGCAGGCGGCGGACCAGGACACCGTTGTACTGGGCGGGCCAGCCCGCGGTGGAGCGGCGGACGATGTGCGGCGCGGTGCGCACCGACAGCCGGACCCGGCCGGCCCCGCCCTCCACCAGGTCCACGGCGATCTCGGCGCCCGTGTTGCCGACGCCGACGACCAGGACGTCGCGGCCCGCGTAGGGGGCCGCGTTCCGGTACTCGGCGGCGTGCCGGAACTCGCCGGTGTACGTCTCACGCCCGGGCCATTCCGGCACCCGCGGGGTGTGGTTGTAGCCGGTGGCGACCACCACCGCGGCGCCGGTCAGCTCACGGCCCCCGGAGGCGTGCAGCGTCCAGCCGGCACCGTCGGACGCGTGCTCGACGCGGAAGACCTCGACGCCGGTGACGATCTCCAACTGGTGGACCTCGGCGTACTTCTCCAGGTACCGCACCACGTCGTCCCGGGCGACCCACCGCCCGAAGCGGCGCGGCATCGGCAGGCCGGGCAGCGCCGACAGGCGGCGGGTGGTGTGCAGACGCAGCCGGTCGTAGTGGCGCCGCCAGGAGGCTCCGACGTGGTCGGCGCGCTCCAGGACGACGGCCCGTACGCCGCGGGCGCGCAGCGCGTGGGCGACGGCGAGGCCGCCGGGGCCGGCGCCGATGACGTACACGGGGCGCTCCGCGGGGTGGGCGGGCTGCGGCTGAGCGGACGCTGTGGAGTCGGCCATGCCGCGAGCGTAATCAAGGCTCGGCTTGATGGGTCTCGGTCAAGACCGGAATCGGTTGCGGAACGGTCACGGCCGCGGCGGTCGGCTTCAATGGCCCGATGGCCTCCACACGCATGCCCACCCTGCTCTCCTCCCTGCCCCAACCCCGCGGACACGGACTGCGCTTGCGTCCCTGGGACGCCGGGTCCGACGCCGACGCGGAGAGCTGGCTGCGCGGCTGCCTGGACCCCGAGTTCCAGCGCTGGAACACCCCGCTCAAGCTGTGGACCGACCTCGCCGGCGCCCGCGAGTCGCTGCGCGCACGGGCCCGGGAGGCGAGAGAGGGCCGGGCCGCGTCGTTCCGGATCACGGACGGGGAGAGCGGTACGACGCTGGGCCACATCGGCGTCAACGAGATCAACCTGCCGCTGCGGCTGGCGCGGGTCGGCTACTGGGTGCTCCCCGAGGCCCGCGGCCGGGGCGTCGCCACCCGCGCCCTGCTCCTCGCCTCACGCTGGGCCTTCGCGGAACTCGGCCTGCACCGCCTGGAACTGGGCCACGCGCTGGGCCACGACGCCTCCTGCCGCGTCGCCGAACGGTGCGGGTACGCCCACGAGGGCACGATGCGGGGCGCGATGTTCGAGACCGGCCGGCACGACGCGTTCCGCGACGCCCACCTGCACGCCCGGCTGGCGACGGACACGGAGCCGGCCCCGCCGCGCGGGCGGGGCTGAGCGCCGCGCGCGGGTGCGCGGCGGCGGGGGAGGCCGTGGGGAGGCCGTGGGGGAGGCCGCTCCACCCCGCCCGGTACGCATGGGTGTGTGCGGCCGGCCGGGGCGCCGTTGTCCGTTCAGTCCGGTGTGCGCTTACCGTGACCGGCGGACGTGTGCGGGGCCGTTTCCGATGCCCGGTACGCGCTGACCGCGGGCGGACGCCTGCCTTGCCCGGCGGGCGGTGTCGCGCGGGGTGTGGGTGGGTGCGTGGGCGGGTGGGTGTGCGGCCGGCCGGGGCGCGGTTTCCGGCCGGTGCGGTGCGCGGTCGCCGCAGCGGGCGGGCGTGCCGGGGGCCGTCCCCTGCCCGCCCGCCGCTGACGGGCGTCCCCGGCGGACCGTGGCTGCCTGCCGGTCAGGGCCACAGCAGGCCGGTGCGCCAGGTGGCGCCCCCGTTGTGCCGCGTCCGCCGGTAGGCGAGCCGTACGTGGCGGCGGTGGGGGTCGCCCTGGAAGAACTCCACCTCGTCGGGGCGCAGCCGGTACAGCGTCCAGGACGGGGCCGGGGTCTCCGGCTCGCGGCGTGCCCGTTCCCAGGCCGCCTCGGAGGCGCGGGCCAGTTCCTCCAGTGACCCCAGGTCCTCGCTCTGCCGCCCGGTGAGCGCGGCGGCCAGGGCGCCGGTCGACCGCGCGCGCAGGTCGGCCCGCGCCTCCTCGGCCGGTGCGACGGTGACCGGGCCGCGCACCCGCACCTGGCGGCCCAGCACCGGCCAGTGGAAGACGAGCGCGGCGTACGGGCGGGCCGCCAGGTGCCGGCCCTTGCGGCTGCCGGCGTGCGTGGCGAAGGACCAGCCGTCCTCGTCGGCCCCGTGCAGCATGACGATCCGCGCGTCCGGCAGCCCCTCCGCGTCCGCGGTCGCCAGCGACACCGTGTGCGGTTCGCGCTGCCCGGCCGCCACCGCCTCGGCGAACCACCGCGTGAACAGGACCAGCGGGTCGCCGGGCGCGGCGGCCGGGTCGAAGGGCGGCAGTTCGGTGACCGCGGGGTCCCACACCCGCAGCGACCTCAGCAGCTCGTGGAGATCGGTCGGCTCGGTTTCCATGCCCCGATTGTCACGTGCGCTCAGACCGAGCCGAGGTCCGAGGACACCCACCGTTCGGGACGCATCCGGACGATGACCTGGTCGCCGTGGTTGGCGGAGGCGAAGGCGACGTAGCCGTCGACCTTGTCGGCCGGGAGGTAGCGGGCGGAGATCTCCCGCAGGTCCTCCTCCGTGGCGGTGACCGTCTCGACGACCGGCCCCTCCACCGACACGTACCGGATGGTGGGCTCCAGCCGGTCGACCATCAGCGAGAACCGCCCGGCCGCCTTGATCAGTTGGTTCTTGCGGCTGTCCAGTCCGGTCATGATCCAGACGTCGCCGCCGGGCTCGTACTGGTACCAGATCGGCACGGTCAGCGGTGCGCGGCCCGCTCCTGCGTCCACCGCGAGGGCGGCGATGTGGGGCTCGGCCAGGAACTTCTCACGCTCTTCGCGGGTCAGGGCCATTGCGGTCTCCTCCAGCGGGTACGGGCGTCGGTCGCTTCCTCGGTACCGCGTCAACGCCGGTCGGGACGGCGGCTGTTCCCCGGCGCCCGGCGGCCGACGGGATCAGGACAGCGCCAGGCGCTGCACCAGCAGGAACGCGCCGATGCCCAGCATCGCGGCCCCCGACGTACGGGTGACCGCACGCGCGGCGGCCGGCCGGGCGCCCAGGACGGCACGGGCGGCGAGACCCACCGTCAGGTAGACGGCGGCACAGCACGCCATGTGCAGCAGCCCCAGGACGACAGTCTGCACGGGCACCGGCAGGTGCGCACCCCGGGTGACCAGGAACTGCGGCAGTACGGACAGGTAGAGCAGCAGGCCCTTGGGGTTGAGCCCGCTGATCGTCGCGCCGCGCAGGAAGACCCGGGCGCGGGAACCGCCCTGCGCGGTGGCTGAACCCTCCGCGCCGGCCGGCCCCTCCTCCCGCGCTCCACCGGGAGTGCCCGGCCGCCGCAGCACCCCCCACCCCAGCCACACCAGGTACGCCGCGCCCGCCACCGTCAGCGCCGTGAGCAGCTCCGGCGACCCGGCCACCAGGACCGCCAGCCCCGCCGCCGCCAGCAGCGTGTGCAGCGCGTACCCGGCGACCAGGCCGCCCACCGCCCACGTCACCGACCGTTCGCGCAGTCCCGCCGCGATGGCGTACGCCCAGTCCGCGCCCGGCACGCACACCAGCAGCAGGTCGAGGGCGAGGAAGGAGAGAAGCAGTGCCGAGTCCATGCCGGGAAGATTAGGGGCAGATGCCCCGAAGGTGTTCCCGAAGTTTTCCCCGTACGGCACCTTTGGTGGAAGAATTTCCTCCATGGACGACATGGACCGGAAGATTCTTGCCGAGCTCCAGCAGGACGGGCGGCTGACCGTGACCGAACTGGCCGCGCGCGTGCGGCTGAGTGTCTCGCCGTGCCACCGGCGGCTGCGCGAGCTGGAGCGGTCTGGGGCGATCGGCGGCTACCGGGCGGTGGTGGACCCGGCCGCGGTGGGCCTGAACTTCGAGGCGCTGGTCTTCGTGTCGATGCGGCAGGAGGACCGGGAGACGGTCGCCGAGTTCGAGCGGGCGGTCGGCGAGGTGGAGGAGGTGGTGGACGCGCAGCGGCTGTTCGGGGAGCCGGACTACCTGCTGCGGGTGGTCGCCGCCGACCTGGCGGCCTACCAGCGGCTCTACGACGAGCGGCTCGCCACCCTGCCCGGGGTGCTGCGGCTGACGTCGACGCTGGTGATGAAGCACGTGGTGCGGGACCGGCCGCTGCCGGCGTAGTGCGGGGCGCGACGGAGATGACAGGCTGCCGCTTCCGGCGCCGGACGGACCGGCTCTGCCCGGCGGACTGTTCCGCGAGCCGCTCTGCGAGCTGTTCCGCGGACTGTTCTGCGGGCTACTTGGCGGGCTTCTTGCCGGTGACGCCGAGGTGCATCAACAGCGAGAGGGCGGGCTTGAGTTCGGCCTGCTTGACGCCCCAGGAGGAGAAGCCCTTCTGGTGCGAAGCGGCGGCGGCCAGCATGACGACCAGGGAACCGGCGATCGCCGCGGGGTTCACGTCCTTGTCGACCTTGCCCTTGGCCTGCAACTCGGCGACGGATTCCGTGAGGGAGGAGTTCACCGAGTTCAGGACCTTCATGCGGATCTTGGAGAACCGTTTGTCCCCCTCGGCCGCACCCAGGTCGACGACCCGGAGGATCGCGTCGTTCTTCCGCCAGAAGTCCAGGAACCCGTCGACCAGTTCCTGCGCCGTCTGCCAGCCCGCCTTGCCGGTCCACGAGCGGCCCGCCGTCAGCTCGGACAGCCCGGAGCTCTCGGCGGCCATGTGGTCGGCGAGCTCCAGGACGGCGCCCTCGACGTCCGGAAAGTACTGGTAGAACGTCGCGGGCGAGGTGCCGGCCTTGCGGGCGACATCGATGACCTTGACATCGCGATAGGGGGAGGAGCTGAGCATGTCGCTGAGGCAGTCGAGCAGTTTCTGCCGGGTCGCCTGCCCACGTCGACCGGCCACGCGGCCGTCGACGGTACGCACTTGTCCTGTCATGCCGTCAGCTTACCGACGGGTGATCCCAGCGCGATTCGGCCGACTGCAAATGGGGTGTGCGGGCGCCAAGAGGCTGGTGTGCCTGGTCTGCGCGGTGCGGGCGGCGCGGTTACTTTGACGGCATGGCCGAAAACGGGGCATCACAGAGGACGTCGTCCGCTCGTCCGGAACTCCCTCAAGGCGCACCCTGCTGGGTGGACGCCCAGCTGCCGGACCTGGAGGCGGGCAAGCGCTTCTACGGCGAGCTCTTCGGGTGGACCTTCGACGCACCGGAGGAGGAGACCGTACGGGCGCGGCTGGACGGCGAGCCCGTCGCCGCGCTGGTCCGCAAGACGGACGGCCGGATGCCCACCGTGTGGTCCGTGTACTTCCACACCTCGGACGCCGCCGCGCTGGCCGGGCGCATCCGGGCGGG
The DNA here is from genome assembly GCF_028473745.1 of Streptomyces sp. M92. Classification (NCBI taxonomy): domain Bacteria; kingdom Bacillati; phylum Actinomycetota; class Actinomycetes; order Kitasatosporales; family Streptomycetaceae; genus Streptomyces; species Streptomyces sp. M92. The sequence continues at coordinate 7,537,600 of NZ_CP101137.1, read as the reverse complement.
CGGCGGTCAGATCGTCACCCCGCCCCACCCGGTCGGCGACCAGGGCACCACCGCGCTCGCCGCCGACCCGGACGGCGCCGTCTTCGCCCTCTGGCAGCCGGACCGCCACCGCGGCTTCGGACGCCGGCACGAGCCGGGCGCCTTCACCTGGGCCGAGCTGTACACGCGGGACACCGAGGCCGCCAACGCCTTCTACGGCGACCTGTTCCACGACGCCCTCTTCGGGCCGGACGCCGCTCCCGACTTCGGCCGCGCCCCCGTCTCCTCCGTCTTCCCGGCCGAGATGCCCCCGCACTTCCTCGTGCACTTCCTGACCGGTGACGTCGAGGCCGCGCTCGGCAGGGTGGCCCGGCTCGGCGGGCGGGTACGGGTGCCTCCGTTCGAGACGTCGTACGGAGGGGTGGCCGTGGTCTCCGACGACCAGGGCGCGTCGTTCGCGCTGCTGCAGCGCTGAGCGGAGACAGCGAGGGACGCGAGCCGCCACCCGGACGCCTTTGTCCGAGATCGGGAGACACACCCCGATTGTCCCCAGGTTCGCCACCAGCGCTCCGGACAGGAAGAATCGGGGTGCGTGCCGCCACTGGGGTGCGGTGGTGAGACGCTGCACTTCGGTCGCGTACATATGTGGGTGGCGCGGCTCGTACGGGGAGGTGGCAGGCAAGTGGTGGATCAGCTGACGCAGCACGATCCGCGGCGGATCGGGCCGTTCGAGGTGCTGGGGCGGCTCGGCGCCGGCGGCATGGGGCTGGTCTATCTCGCGCGCTCGGCGTCCGGGCGGCGCGTGGCGATCAAGACGGTCCGCACGGAGCTGGCGGAGGACCAGCTGTTCCGCGTCCGCTTCACGCGGGAGGTGGAGGCGGCCCGCGCGGTCTCCGGCTTCTACACCGCCGCCGTGGTCGACGCCGACCCGCGCGCCGCGGTGCCGTGGCTGGCCACGGCCTACGTGCCCGCTCCCTCCCTCGAGGAGATAGTGAACGAGTGCGGGCCGCTCCCGGCGCAGGCGGTGCGCTGGCTGGCGGCGGGCGTCGCGGAGGCGCTCCATTCGATCCACGGCGCGGGCCTGGTCCACCGCGACCTGAAGCCGTCCAACGTCCTCGTCGTCGAGGACGGCCCCCGGGTGATCGACTTCGGCATCGCGTCCGGCGTCTCGAACACCCGGCTGACGATGACCAACGTCGCCGTCGGCACGCCCGCCTACATGTCGCCGGAGCAGGCCAAGGACTCCCGCAGCGTCACCGGCGCCAGCGACGTCTTCTCGCTCGGCTCGATGCTGGTCTTCGCCGCGACCGGGCACCCGCCCTTCCACGGCGCCAACCCGGTCGAGACGGTCTTCATGCTGCTGCGCGAGGGCCCCGACCTCGAAGGCCTCCCCGACGAGCTGCGCCCGCTCATCGAGGCCTGCATGCAGATGGAGGCCACGGCCCGCCCCAACCCGGCCGACCTCCAGGCCCAGCTCGCCCCGCACCTGTTCGGCTCCGGCTCGGACGACAGCGGTACGGCGTCGGCGTGGCTGCCGGAGCGGGCGGTGGGCCTGATCGAGAGCCGCCGGGGCGGCCGCCCCGCGCCCAAGCTCGCCACGACCGCCGGCGGCCGGGGCGGTGCCGGAGGAGGAGCGCACGGCGGCCCCGCGGGCCCCGCCTCCGCCGTACCGGCGCCCCCGCTCCCGCCCCCGCCCTCCCACGACCCCGTCGTACCGGCACCGCCCGGACACGCGCCGCCGGTGCCCGCGCCCGTCGGCTCGCCCGACTCCCCGGTCCGGCTGGCCGGGGTATCCGTGCCCATCGGCCCCGGGCCGCGCGTCGCCGACATGCGCGCCGCCGCCGTCGCCGCGCCCCCGCCGGAGTCCGCCCTCGCCGCGTCCTGGTCCCGCCCGCGCCCCGGCGTCAACGGCGCCGAACCCGCCGTACCGGCCGCGCCGCCCGCCCCCGCCACGCCCCCGGAGGCGTCGCCGGCGGGCTGGCGGCCCTGGCGCTTCCGCATGTCCAACGACGTGTGGGGCACCCCCGCCGTCGCCGAGGACCTGGTCTACGTCACCTCCTTCGAGGTGCACGCCCTGGACGTCGCCACCGGCCGGCGCCGCTTCAAGACCCGGGACGTCGCCTGGTCGATGTCGGTCGCCGACGGCCGTATCCACGCCTCCGACGGCCCGACCCTCTTCGCCCTCGACGCCCGCGAGGGCGCCGACCTGTGGCGCGTGCAGACCGACGCGTGGGTGTACTCGCTCCAGGCCGAGCGGGGCACCGTCGTCACCGCCACCCGGGGCGGCGGCGTGCAGGGCTGGGAGGCCTCGGGCGGCCAGAAGCTGTGGGAGATCACCGGCTGCCAGACCGACTTCGAGTCCCCTCAGGCGGGCGCCGCGCTCCACGAGGGGACGGTGTACGTCTGGCAGGACGCGCGGCTGCGGGCCATGGACGCCCGTACCGGCGACGAGCGCTGGTCGTACCCGATCGGCGACGCCGCCTCCTGCGGCGGGGTCCCGGTCCGGGTCGCCCCCGCCCCCGACGGCTACGTCTACGTCTCGGCCGGCACCCGGGTCCTCGCCCTGGAGGTCGCCTCCGGGCACGTCCGCTGGCACTTCGAGGCCCCGGCGGTCTTCCTCGCCCCGCCCGCCTTCGTGCCGGGCCCCGCGGTGACCGGCGGCGGCGTCTACCTCGCCGACTACCTCGGCACCGTCTACGCCCTCGACGCCACCGACGGCCGCGACCGCTGGCGCATCGCCACCGAGGCCCGCTCCTCCACCGACCCCGTCCTGGTCGCCGCCGGGCACGTCCACGTCGGCAGCGGCAAGGGCCTCTACACCCTGGACGCGGTCACCGGCACGCCCAAGTGGCGCTTCCAGGCGGGCGGCGACATCGTGGGCGCCCCCGCGGTCGCCGAGGGCCGCATCCACTTCGGCTCCACGGACCACCTCCTCTACACCCTGAAGTCCGACGACGGCCGCCTGCGCTGGAAGCTCGCCACGGGCGGCGAGATCACCGGCTCACCGGTGGTGCGGGACGGCATCGTGTACGCGTGCAGCAAGGATCGCTGCGTGTACGCGCTGGACGCGGAGAAGGGCACGGGGACGGCCCGTACGACGTGAGTCCGGGCGCCGGCGGCATCGTCGCCGGCGCCCGGACACACGTCGGCCGCGGCGGCTCCCCTCCGCGCCGCCGCGGCCGATCCCCGTGTGGAGGAAGGTCTACTTGCCGTCGCCGTCCAGGTCCAGGGCGGGCGGGGCCGGCATGGCGTTGTCCATCGTGGTGATGGTGTCGGCGGGGCCGCTGGGCATGGCGTTGTCGAGCGTGGTGACGGTCTCGTCGTTCGCCGGCGGCGTGGGCATGGCGTTGTCCTGCGGGGTGGCCGCCGCTTCCTTCTGCTTGTCGCTCATGTCTTCGGTCCTTTGCTGCTGTGTCAGCGAGTTGGCGACGCCCGTCCGGTAGCTCCCCCGTGGGCCGCCGGACGGGCGTTCGGAGCCGCACGATACTTCTCGGGCTCCCGGCCACCCCGTCTGCCCCCCGACGCGACGGTGTGACAGCAACGACAGTGCCCGAGGGGCATAAACAAACGCTGAACGCCCACCCGGCCCCGGCTACGGCGCCGTTCAGGCCGCTGACAGAGGGGAGAGGAGTGCCCTCACGTCGTCCGCCTGCGGAGCGCCGATCTGCTGGAAGATGTTGAGGGCCTCCTGCCAGCACGCCTTGGCCCGATCCGCCTGACCGAGCGCGGAGAGGGCGCGGCCCAACAGGGTCAGCACGTTCCCGCGCATGCGGTCACCCCCGATGCACCCCAGGGCCAGAGCCTGTTCGGCGTGCTGGGCCGCCTGCGCGGGGCGGCGGGCGGCCAGGTGGACCTCGGCGATGCGGAAGTTGGTCGTCCCCTGCCAGAGCCGCTGCCGGTGGGCTTCGAAGATGAGCAGGGCGTCGGAGAACTGCTGGAGGGCTTCGCCGTGGCGGTCGGCCTGGGTCAGCGCGATGCCCAGGGTGAAGTGCCCGTTGGCGAGCCGCATGGTCCGGCCGATGTCGAGCTGCGCGGTCAGCCCGCGGTGTGCGATGGCCACGGCCTTGGCGGTGTTTCCCATGCCCAGGTGGGCCCGGGAGAGATTGCAAAGACTCAGCGCCTCACCGGCCCGGTTCCCGGCGGCGCGGTACCCGTCGATGGCCTGCTCCAGGAAGGCCCGGCCGTCCGCATACCGCCCCTGGTGCAGTGAGATGAGCCCGCGGTCGTTGGCGACCCAGCTGACAGCCGTCGTGTCCAGCGCCGACTCCGCCAGTTTCATGGCCAGTGCCGCCTGCTCGGCGGCCTGCTGGATGCGGCCGGACACCAGCAGGACGTTGGTGAGGGTGGTCAGTGCCCTGCCCTGAGCGCGAGTGTCCCCGGCGGCCGCGGTGGCCTCGCACATCGCACTCGCCGTCGTCTCGTACTGGTGGGAGTTCGCCCCGGACTCCGCCAGGTCCTTCGCCGCCCACAGCAGGTCCACCGCGCGGCGCAACCTGTCGGTTCCCGCGGCCTGCCGCACACCCGCCAGCAACGGTGCCGCCTCGGAGTACAGCCAGTCCAGCGCGGCCGATCCCTCGGTGAACGACAGTCCCGGGTACTCCGTCGGCTCCAGGCCGTCCACCAGCCGGTCCCCGGGCCGCTCGATCGCGTACACCCCCGCCGCCGTCGCCAGGTAGAAGTCCAGCAACCGCGACAGCGCCGCCCCCCGCTCGCTCGGCGGATGCTCGTCCCGTTCCGCGCACGCACGCGCGTAGAGGCGGACGAGGTCGTGCAGGCGGTAGCGGCCGGGGGCCGCCGACTCCAGCAGGGACGTGTCGACCAGGGACTCCAGCAGATCCTCCGTGTCCTCGACCGGGAGGTCCAGTACCGCCGCCGCGGCCGCCAGGGAGATGTCCGGGCCGTCCGCCAGCCCCAGCAGCCGGAAGGCACGGGCCTGGGCCGGTTCCAGCTGGCCGTAGCCCAGTTCGAAGGTGGCCTTGACCGCCAGGTCGCCGGCCCGCAGTTCGTCCAGCCGGCGCCGCTCGTCCGCCAGTTTCGCGGCGAGGACCGAGACGGTCCAGGTGCGGCGGGCCGCCAGCCGGGAAGCGGCGATGCGGATGGCGAGGGGCAGGAAACCGCACGCCCCGACCACGTCCAGCGCCGCCTCCCGCTCCGAGGCCACCCGCTCCTCGCCCACGATCCTGGTGAAGAGAGTCAGCGCCTCGTCCGGGGACATCACGTCCAGGTCGACCAGGTGCGCCCCGGCGAGGTCCACCATCCGCACCCGGGACGTGACGAGCGCCGCGCACCCGTCCGTGCCGGGCAGCAGGGGCCGCACCTGCGCGGCGTCGCGGGCGTTGTCGAGGAGGACGAGGACGCGGCGGCCGTCCAGGACGGACCGGTAGAGGGCGGCGCGTTCCTCCAGGGAGTCGGGGACGGCCGAGTCGGGCGTGCCGAGGGCGCGCAGGAAGGAGCCCAGCACCGTCTCCGGTTCCGCCGCCCGCGCGCCGGCGCCCTGGAGGTCGACGTAGAGCTGCCCGTCGGGGAAGGCCGCCCGCGCCCGGTGGGCGACGTGCACCGCGAGGGTCGTCTTGCCGACGCCGCCGATGCCGGCCAGCGCGGAGACCGCCATGACGCGGCCCGACGGCCCGTCCCCGGACGCCGAGGCCAGTACGTCGCTCAGCTCGCGGACGAAGGCCGTACGGCCGGTGAAGTCGGGCACCGTGGCGGGGAGCTGGGCCGGGCGGGCCGGGGCCGTCGCCGTCTCCTCGGCCGGTGCCGACGGTTCGGCCAGGGCCGGGTCCGCCCGGAGGATGCGCTGCTGGAGTTCCTGGAGGCCGGGGCGCGGGTCGACGCCGAGTTCGTCGGCCAGCAGGCGGCGCGTGTCCGCGTAGACCGCGAGGGCCTCCGCCTGGCGTCCGCTGCGGTAGAGGGCCAGCATCAGGAGCTCGCGCAGGCGTTCGCGCAGGGGGTGGGCCGCGGTGAGCGCCGTCAGCTCCGAGACGGCCTCGGCGTGGCAGCCCTGTTCCAGATCCATGTCGAGGCAGGTCTCGAGGAGTTGGAGCCGCCACTCCTCCAGGCGTACGCGCTGCCCCTCCGCGTACGGGCCCGGTACGCCCGCCAGTACCTCGCCGTCCCACAGCGCCAGCGCGCGGCGCAGTACGTCACGGGCGCGGCACAGGTCTCCGGCGCCCCGGGCCTTCTCCGCCTCGGCGGCCAGGTCCTGGGCCGCGATCAGGTCCAGGGCGCCCTCGCCCGGCAGCCGCACCGCGTACCCGCCCGACTCGCTCACCAGCACGCCGGGGTCCAGGATCTTCCGCAGCCGCGACGCGTACGTCCGTACCGCCGCCAGTGCCTGCGACGGCGGTTCCTCGCCCCACAGGGCGTCGATCAGCTCGGGCGCGGTGACCGTCCGGCCCTCGCGGAGCAGCAGGGCCGCCAGCAGGGCTCGTTGCTGGGGGGAGCCGGTGGCCAGCGGTTCATCGCCGCGCCAGGCCCGTACCGGTCCGAGCACGCCGAAGCGCAGCGCGGCCGGCGGTTCGGGTTCCGCCGGGCTTCCCGGATGCCGCTGCTCCGGAACCCGCGGTACACCGTCCATGCCGTCCCCCTAGACATCCTGAGCAACCAGGCCAGTTTGCCTTGTTCATGCCGACCGCGTCAGCCGCGGGAGACGCCGATCACAGGTCCCTCACCTGCTTTCACCCTCGTCCAGGTCCACTCGCACCGTCAGGTGCCCCGTCCCGACGCCCATGGCCCGCACCGCCAGGCTGTTGAGTCGGGGGAGGAGACGGAGGCGGGCGACCGGGTCGTCGTCGGGCAGGAGGCGGGCCGTGCCCGGGTACCAGCGGCCGCGGAGGCGTACCCGTACCCGCGGGTCGGCGCGGATGTTGCGGACGTACTGGGAGCGCTCACCGAACTCCGACACCAGCCAGAAGGAGTCCCCGACCCGGCGCCCGCCCACCGGCGTGCGGCGGGGCAGGCCGGAGACGCGGCCGGTGGTCTCCAGCAGGGTCTGGGCGGGCAGGCGGCGCGTCACGGCGTTCAGCCGGCGCTGGACGGCCGTGACGGCCCGGTACTTCTTCTCGGCGTAGGGCGGCTTCGACATCGTTCGTTCACGCTCCCGTCTCGTGTGCCTCCATGTTCCCCGGAAAACCTCAGGGGGGAAGGTGTGGGCGGGGCCGAGAGACGGGTGGTGCGGTCGTGCGGGTCGTGACCTGGAATCTGTGGTGGCGGTTCGGGCCGTGGGCCGAACGGCAGAAGGCGATCCTCGCCGTGCTGGCGGAGTTGCGTCCCGATGTCGTCGGGCTCCAGGAGGTGTGGGCCGCCGACGACGGCGCGAACCTCGCCGAGTGGCTGGCCGGTGAACTCGGCCTGCACTGCGCCTGGGCCGCCTCCGAGGCCCCCGAGCGGTGGCAGCGGCGGATCGGGGACGACACGGTGGCCATCGGCACCGCGGTGCTGAGCCGCTGGCCCGTGACGGAGCGGGCCGCGCTGCGGCTGCCCGCCCCCGAGGAGCTCGACGACGGACGCCTCGCGCTCTACGCCCGCCTGGACGCGCCGGGCCACCCGGTCCCGTTCTTCACCGCTCACCTCAACTCCAAAGACCACGCCGCCGCCGTACGCCGGGACCAGGCCGCCGCCCTCGCGGCCTTCGTCGCCGCGCACCGCCACGGCACCGCATTCCCGCCCGTCGTCACCGGCGACCTCAACGCCCGCCCCGAGTCGCCGGAGGTCCGCCTCCTGCGCGCGGGGCGACTGCACGACGCCTGGGAGCACGCCGACCCGGCTGCCCCGGGCGCCACCTGGGACCCGGCCAACCCGTACATCCCGGACCCGCCGGTGCCGGGCGCCCGGATCGACTACGTCCACGTGGGACCGCCCGGACCGGACGGACTCGGCCGGGTCCGCGCCGCGCGACGGGCGGGCGACGGACCCGTGGGCGGGGTGTGGCCCTCCGACCACGCGGCGGTCGTCGTGGACCTGGCCGGGAATTGACGCGGGAGAGCGGGAACGGCCGCCCGGCGTGAATTCGATGAATGCTCAATTACCGTGCGTGTATGTGCCGGTGGTCAAGTGATCGAATCGTGGGTAGCATGCTGGTGTGCCTGGCGCTCCACCGACCAATGGAGTTCCGGTACATGTCGTTTTCCCTCCTGACCAGAGGGATGACGGCAGACCGAATCGGGGGAAGAAGTACCGGGGGGACCGTCGGTTTCCACGCCTGTTCAGATCGCCCATGTACGGGCTTCTTTCCCCTTGCGACGACGCAAGGAGACACGAATGAACAGCAATGCACTGCGTATGGCCGCCGTTTCGGCCGTCACGGCCGTCGTCCTCGGCGGGACCGCCGGGCTGGCCCAGGCGGCCCAGCCCGCACCGGGCCCGGCACGGGTCACCGTCTCCGCCACGCAGCAGGCCGAGGCCCAGCAGGCGGCGCGCACCCTGCTGGCGAGCCCGCTGGCAGCCGAACTCTCCGCGGCCGAGCGCTCGGAGATGCGTGCCGTCGCCGGCGGTCAGTACGCGGCGGCCGGCAAGTGGGGTGCCATCAAGGCCGCGTTCAGCAAGATCGGCGGCTTCGCGAAGGCCATCAAGGGCAAGTACAGCGACTTCAAGAAGTGGTACGACGGGCTGTCCTGGTGGGTGAAGGCCCCGCTCAAGGCCATCACCCCGGGCCTGACGCTCCTTGAGATCTACAACGCCCTCCGCTGACGCGGGCCCCGCTCGGCCGAACACGAAGACACGGAGTACTCGGTATGACCGACACCATGTCCCCCCGCGCCGCCACGGAAGGCACGTGGGCCCTGCCTCTGCTCGCGCTCGCCCCCGCGGCGCTGGTAAGGCTCTTCACGGAGCCCTCCACGCCGTGGCTCGCCGCTTCCTGGGTGCTTGTGGCCCTGTCCGCCGCCCTGGTGGCGGCCGGGTGGAGCACGGTGCTGCGCCACGGAACCCGCACGGGCGGGGCATGGGCCACGTGTCTTCTCGCCCACGGGGCGTTCGTCTGGAATGTGATCGCCCTCGTCCGCCAGTAGCGCGGGAATTGCACGGCTGTGCATTCTCCGTCGAGGGACAAGAGCGGTAATCGGGGAAGGAAGTCCGAGGGACCTTCGGTTTCCACGCCTGTCAGATCGCCTTGAGGCTTCCTTCCCCTTGCGATAACGCACGACAAGTCTACATGAGCACTGCACGGACCGAGGCGGCGAAGGGTATTTCGGCCCGTTTCCCGATTACGTGAATACGCCTGCCGCCGGCCGGCCTTCGTGCTAGCCCCGCCCCAGGAAAATCGGATTCGTGAACGCGGCCAGCGCCCCCGGCAACGGCCCCGCCGCCGCCTCGTGCCGCAGCTCCGCCCGCACGTACGCCGCGTAGGACGCCGTCGTGCGCCATTCCACGACGTCCGCGCCGGACACCGGCAGCGGACCGCCGGTGAACAGCACGCCCTGGTCCGTCACGAACCGCACCGTGCAGCGCGGGGCGCCCGTCACCTCCAGGCGGACGGTGACCGGGGTGTCGTCGTCCACGCGCAGCCGCTCACCGATGCCGGCGTGCTCGCCCCGCCCGCCGGAGGCGGTGAAGGCCAGCGACAGCTTCGCCGACTCGGCGACGTACGACCGCCCGGCCCGGATGCCCTCCTGGATCGCCTCCCGGGTCAGGTCGTCGGCGAGGACGACGGTCTGCGGGCGCCCGATGACGTCGGGGGAGCGGTGGGAGTCGCTGCTGCCCATCGCCGGGATCCAGTCCCCCCGGTGCCGCCCGCCGCGCCCCTCCCGTACGGCGGCGACCAGCATGCCGTCCCAGTCGGCGAGCGCCACCTCGTCGTCCGGCGTGTAGGCCCCGTTCCACACCTCGACCGCGTCCGCCTCCCCGAACCCGAACTTCCAGTTGCAGCCGATGCAGGTGGCGTGCGGGTGGGCCGGGACGACCAGGCCCCCGGCGCGGCGGATCTGGCGCGCGAACCGCCCGAAACGGTTGTCCCGGGCCCGGTAGCGCCAGTCGACGAAGGTGCCGGGGTCGGTGCCGAGGGCGACGACGTGCCCGTTGCGGGTCGTCACCTCCTCGCCCAGCATGATCAGCAGGTCGTCCCCGGCCTCCGGTCCCCAGTGCGCGTGCGCCGAGTGCGTGTTGTGCTCCGAGGAGTTGATGAAGTCCAGCCCGGCCGCCCGCGCCAGCTCCGCGATCTCGGCGAGGGTGTAGCGGCCGTCGGAGTACACCGAGTGCAGGTGGCAGTCGCCCCGGTACCAGGCGCGGCCCCGCCCCTTCGCGCGCTCCGGCGGGTACACCGGCCGCGGGGTCTCGCCCTGCTCCCCGTACGTCAGCGTGATCGTGATCTCGTACGACAGGCCCTGCGGCGCCACCGTGTACGGGCCGAGCGCGATGTTCCACGTGCCCGGCCGCACCGGACCCGGCAGGTACCCGGGCGTCGCGTCGTCCGCCCGCACGAAGAACTCGGTGCGCGCCCCGCCCGACCAGCCCCTGAAGCCCCGGCCGCCCAGTGCGGTGCCGCGCTCGTCGAAGAGGCCGATGTCGAGGGCGTTGCCCGCGGTGCCGGCCGGGACGGCGGGCCGGTCGTAGGTGTAGGCGACGTGGAGTTCACGGACCCCGGAGGGGATCTCGACGGGGACGTACACGAAGTCGGGCGAGCCGGTGGGCAGTGTGCCCCGCACCGTTCTCGTCCGCCGCTCACGGGGTGCCGCCGATGCGAAGCTCACGGTTCCCAACGTAAGCGCGGCGGCGGCTCCCGTCACGAACACCGCGCGTCTGCCGATTCCTGCGTGGTCGTCCTCGCACATGCTGCTGCTCCCAAGGTGTCGTCGGTGACTGGCACGGGCGGTGCGGGGGTGGTGCGTGGGTGGCGCGTGCAACCCTCGTATTGAGCCGTGAACTCCCGTACAAGAGAAGGGGGTACGCGCATAGCGGGCCGGAAACCGGAGGGTGGGCGAGCGGGACGGCCCGGCGCTTCGATCATGCCGCTCGTATGCTCGAAGGATGACGACTTCCGCGACCCCCGGAACCGGCTCGACGGGCCCCACCGAGAACGCCCTGCGTCGCGCCCTCAAACGCGCCCGGGACGGCGTCGCCCTCGACGTCTCCGAGGCCGCCGTGCTGCTCCAGGCGCGCGGCGAGCACCTGACCGACCTCACCGCGTCCGCGGCCCGGGTCCGGGACGCGGGCCTTGAGGCCGCCGGACGCCCCGGCGTCATCACGTACTCGAAGAGCGTCTTCGTCCCGCTGACCCGCCTGTGCCGGGACAAGTGCCACTACTGCACCTTCGTCACCGTCCCCGGCAAGCTGCGCCGCACCGGCCACGGGATGTTCATGTCGCCGGACGAGGTCCTCGACATCGCCCGCAAGGGCGCCGCCCTCGGCTGCAAGGAAGCCCTCATCACCCTCGGCGACAAGCCCGAGGACCGCTGGCCCGAGGCGCGCGAATGGCTCGACGCGCACGGCTACGACGACACGATCGCCTACGTCCGCGCGATCTCCATCCGCATCCTGGAGGAGACGGGCCTGCTGCCCCACCTCAATCCGGGCGTGATGAGCTGGACGGACTTCCAGCGGCTCAAGCCCGTCGCGCCCTCCATGGGCATGATGCTGGAGACCACCGCCACCCGCCTGTGGTCCGAGCCCGGCGGCCCCCACCACGGCTCCCCGGACAAGGAACCCGCCGTCCGCCTGCGCGTCCTGGAGGACGCAGGCCGCTCCTCCGTCCCCTTCACCTCGGGCCTGCTGATCGGCATCGGCGAGACCTACGAGGAGCGCGCGGAGTCCCTGTTCGCCCTCCGCAAGGTCTCCCGCGCCTACCACGGCATCCAGGAACTGATCATCCAGAACTTCCGCGCCAAGCCCGACACCGCGATGCGCGGCATGCCGGACGCGGAACTGGACGAGCTGGTCGCCACGGTCGCCGTCGCCCGGCACATCATGGGCCCCGCCGCCTGCCTCCAGGCCCCGCCCAACCTGGTGGACGCCGAGTACGAGCGGCTGATCGGCGCCGGCATCGACGACTGGGGCGGCGTCTCCCCGCTCACCATCGACCATGTCAACCCCGAGCGTCCCTGGCCGCAGATCGACGAACTCGCCGCCAAGTCCCGCGCCGTCGGCTTCGAACTGCGCGAACGGCTCTGCGTCTACCCGGAGTTCGTCCGCCGCGGCGAACCCTGGCTGGACCCGCGCCTGCGACCGCACGTGACGGCCCTGGCCGACCCGGCCACCGGCCTCGCCCGCGAGGACGCCGTGGTCGAGGGCCACCCCTGGCAGGAACCGGACGAGGTCTTCACCGCCACCGGCCGCACCGACCTCCACACCGCCATCGACACCGAGGGTCGCACCTCGGACCGCCGCGACGACTTCGACGAGGTGTACGGCGACTGGAGCGCCCTGCGCGAGGCCGCCGCCCCCGGCATGGTCCCCGAGCGCATCGACACCGACGTACGCGCCGCGCTGACGACGGCCGCCGACGACCCGACGAGGCTCACCGACGACGAGGCCCTGGCCCTGCTGCACGCCGACGGCCCGGCCCTGGACGCCCTGTGCGAGGTCGCCGACGACGTGCGCAGGTCGGCCGTCGGTGACGACGTCACCTACATCGTCACCCGCAACATCAACTTCACCAACGTCTGCTACACCGGCTGCCGCTTCTGTGCCTTCGCGCAGCGCCGCACCGACGCCGACGCCTACACCCTCTCCCTCGACCAGGTCGCCGACCGCGCCCAGCAGGCGTGGGACGTGGGCGCCGTCGAGGTCTGCATGCAGGGCGGCATCCACCCCGACCTGCCCGGCACGGCCTACTTCGACATCGCGAAGGCGGTCAGGGCCCGGGTCCCCGGCATGCACGTGCACGCCTTCTCGCCGATGGAGGTCGTCAACGGCGCGACCCGCACCGGCATGTCGATCCGCGAGTGGCTGACCGCCGCGAAGGAGGCGGGCCTCGACTCGATCCCCGGCACCGCGGCGGAGATCCTCGACGACGAGGTCCGCTGGATCCTCACCAAGGGCAAGCTGCCCGCGGCGACCTGGATCGAGGTCATCGAGACCGCCCACGAGCTGGGCATCCGCTCCTCGTCCACGATGATGTACGGCCACGTCGACCAGCCCCGCCACTGGCTGGGCCATCTGCGCACCCTGGCCGGCATCCAGCAGCGCACCGGCGGCTTCACCGAGTTCGTGACGCTCCCCTTCATCCACACCAACGCGCCGGTGTACCTGGCGGGCATCGCCCGGCCGGGACCCACCCTCCGGGACAACCGCGCGGTGACGGCGATGGCCCGCCTCCTCCTCCACCCCCACATCCCCAACATCCAGACGAGCTGGGTGAAACTGGGCACCGAGGGTGCGGCGGAAATGCTCCGCTCCGGTGCGAACGACCTCGGCGGGACCCTGATGGAGGAGACGATCTCGCGGATGGCGGGCTCGTCGTACGGCTCGTACAAGTCGGTCAAGGACCTGATCGCGGTCGCCGACGCGGCCGGCCGCCCCGCGAAGCCGCGCACCACGCTGTACGGCCCGGTACCGGAGGAACGGCAGCGCGCGGCAATGGCCTCCGACGGCCACCTGCCCGAGCTGCTGCCGGTACTGGACTGACCAATCCCCACCGGCGGCGGCAGCGGCAGCGGGGGGTCGGGCACGGGCGCAGTACGATGATCGGGCCCCCGGTGTGTTCGGGGTTCTCGTAGCTGAGGAGATGCGTGCCCGTGCCAGCCCGACTTCCCTCGTGGGCCTGGGTCTCCGGTCTGACCGTGGGGGCGATCGCGGCGGTGAGCGTCCTGACCGTCCAGGCGGACCAGGGCCCCCACCCCACCGCCGCGGCCACGAAACCCCGGCCGTCGGCCTCGGCGGACGCGAAGCCGACGCCGAAGGAGACCGCACCGGCCCCGGTGCCGGACGGCTCCGGGACCGGCCGCCGCATCGTGTACTCCCTCGACCGGAAGCGGGTCTGGCTGGTCGACGCGAGCGACGCCACGCGGCGGACGTTCGAGGTGTGGCCGGGCACGGTCGACCCCGACCCGGGCACCTACACGGTCGGCAGCCGCAGCAAGGGCGCCACGACCGGCTCCGACGGCGTGCGGATCGAGCAGATCGTCTACTTCGCCCTGGAGGACGGCGTCTCGGTCGCCTTCTCCAACGCCGTGGACGGCTCCTCGCCCCCTCCGCCCGCCTCCGGTGCGAAGACGGGCGGCATACGGCTGACCAAGGAGGACGGCGCGGCGGTCTGGGCCTTCGCGACGTCCGGCACGAAGGTCACGGTCGTCGGGTAGCGTCCGCGTCACCGGGCGTGAGCTGGGCGACGATCAGCACGACACCGCTGATCAGGAAGATGCGGGTGGCGGCGTCCAGCCCGTTCCAGTCCTCCGACTGCCACATCGAGAACCACTCCCCGCCGATCCCGATGAACCCGGCCCCGAAGAGCAGCATCAGCATGAGGGTGCCGTACGTGGTCATGCGCCGCCCGGCCGCGTGGTCCCGGCGTATCCACAGCCAGGTCGCGTAGACCAGGACGAGCGCGGCCACCGTCTCCCACACGATGATCGCGACGTACGCGGCGTCCTGCACGCCCTCGTTCGTGATCGCCCGCCACATCAGGTCGTCGTCCTTGAACGTCGTGTCCATCGCGAGGACGTGGCGCACGAACTGCTGGTTGGTGCCGAAGTCGGTGATGTTCCCGAAGGCGACGAGGGCGATGTAGAGGGCGAGGACGCCGGTGAGGACGGTGGCTGCCAGGGGCAGGGTGCGTTGGGTGTTGGCCATGGGAGCACTATGGCGAAGTGCGGTGCGGGCGGGGCGGGTAGGGTGCGAGAACGTGATCTCTTCGAAGCGTTCCGCCGACGAACTGCCCGGCGACCCGCGCCGCCTGAACCTGGAGTACCGCACCTGGCACTTCGTCGGCTCGGAGGGGGACGAGAACGGGTTCGACGAATGGCACGTGTCGATCTGGTCGAACCGTTTCCTGGACCGGCCCAAGTGGTCCGCGGCGAAGACCGCACAGGACGACATCGGTTCGATGCGGTTGTTCCGCCTGCGGATGGACGACAGGTTCAGTCCCTTCCCGTTCGCCGACGCCGAGAGCTATGACACGGACCTGTCCAACCTGGCCCTGGGCGTCTACGACCTCGGCAGGGGCGGCTACCGCCAGGAGTTCCGCGACGCGATGACGTCCGCCGACGGGGACCTCCTGGTCCTCTTCGACGTCCGCCTCGACGACGCGTGGCGGGGCTTCGGACTGGAGCCGGTCCTCGTCTCCGAGGCCGTCTGGACCCTGGCCGACGGCTGCTGCGCCGTCCTCGCCGCCGACCCGCTGTGGGAGAGCGTCGGCTTCCGGCGTCGCGCCAACCCGCTCGGCCACCTCATGGACCCCGCGACCGAGGAGGCCCGCGACCTGCGGAACGAGCGGCGGCGCGACCTCGACGCACTGGCCGATGCCTACCGGCGGTCCCTCCGCGCCGGGCGGTGACGCCGCAGGCGCCGTCAGTCGGCTGCCCGTCGGCCGTCCGCCGCGACGGTGTGCACGAACGCGGTCCAGGCGGCGTCGGCGAAGGCCAGGCGGGCGGTGTCGGGGGTCTTGGAGTCGCGGACGTGGACGGTGGGGGTGGCGGGGGCTATGGCGACCTCGACGCAGTCGGGGCCGTCGTTGCTGCTGTAGCTGCTTTTGAACCACTGCAAGGCGGCGGTCATGTCTCTTCTCCCATGACTTTCTCGATGAAGGCCAGTGACTCACGGGGCGCGAGAGCCTGCGCCCGGATCATTCCATAGCGCATCTCGAGGACCTGGACGTCCCGGGGATCACTGACGAGCCGACTGTGCAGTTGGGCCTCCAGGTGCCCGAGCGTCTTGCCGTCCAGGAGTTTGAGCAGTCGCAGCGACCCGGCCATCCCCGCGTGATCCTCGCGGTCCGTCGGCATGACCTGGATCTCGACGTGCCGCAACCTGCCGACCTCCAGGAGATGTTCGAGCTGTTGGCGTAGCACCATTCTGCCGCCGAGTGGGCGTCGTAGCGTCACCTCTTCCTGGACGAAGGTGAGCTGAGGCCGGGGGACGCGCTCGAATACGGCCTTCCGGGCCATGCGGGCCGAGACGTAGCGGTCGACTTCCTCCTCGGTGAACGCCGGGCGCCGCATCGCGTACAGGGCGCGTGCGTACTCGGGGGTCTGCAACAGCCCGTGGATATGGTGGCCGGCGTAGGCGCCCAGCTCGACCGCCTCCTCCTCCAGCTTGGCCAGGTCGCGGACCTTCTTCGGGTAGCGGGCCTTCTCCACGTCCTCCTTCATGGTCGAGAGCTTGCCGCCCGCGCCCAGTACCTCGTCGGCCTTGTCCAGGAAGTCCGGCTTGGGTACGCGCCGTCCGCGTTCGACCGACGAGACCATGTCCTCGCCGTACCCGATGGCGGCGCCCAATTCCGCCTGGCGCATCCCGGCCGCCTCGCGCCACATCTTGATCTGCCGCCCGACCGCCTTCAGTACGGCTGCGGCCTCCTCGTCCTCCACGTCATCCCTCCCGGCGTACGAACCGTACGACCACGGTGGGGACTCGGACAGTCACCCTCGGTACCGTGCTCGTCGCTGTTCAGGGTAGGGACGGACGGCCACTCTGGGTGACGTGATGCAGAAATTGGACCCACCGACCACCCCGAACGCACCGCATTTCGCGGTCCAGTTGTCCGCGACGCGAAGGGGCGCCCGGCTCGCACGGCTGCTCACCGAGCGGCAACTCGACGACTGGGGTGTGCCGTCCGGAGCGGCGGTTCAGGTCGTCGCCGAACTGGCGGCGAACGCGGTGCTGCACGGGCGGGTGCCGGGGCGGGACTTCCGGCTGGCCCTGCGACTGCTGCCCGGCGGTGTACTCCGTGTCGAGGTCACCGACGCCCGGGGTGACCGGGTCCCGCGCCCCCACGCCCCGGTCGCCGAAGGCGCGGAGGGCGGACGCGGACTGGTCATCGTGGCGGCGTACGCGGACCGTTGGGGCGTCGACGAGGGGCCCGCTCCCGTCAAGACCGTCTGGGCCGAACTGGCACCGGATCGTGGCCGGACGTGACCCGGTCGGACGCGACGCCAAAGACCAAAGAACCGGGGAAAGAACCGGACCCGCCCCCGCCGCCCCCGTCGGTCACTCTCCGGAGTGAATATCACCAACTCGGCTGGCGTGGCAGGGCGTTCATGGTGCAGCGTCGGCCGCAGCAAACCCCAGACATGATGCGGCCCCCGCCGGGAGCGCAATCCCACCGCGAGGGCCTAATCACCGAGGAAGTAGGAGGCTTCCTGATGACTGAGCAGAACCCTAGCGCGCACGCGCGCCCCGCGTCCGGCCGTCGCCCCGGCGGCGTCGAGCACGAGCACCACCCCCACCACGACAACTTCACCGTGGTCGGCAACCACCTCCTCCAGCACCCGGAGCTGTCCCTGACGGCGATCGGTCTGGCCGTGCACATCCAGTCGCTGCCCGCGGGGGCGCCGGTCGGGATCAAGACGCTGGCGGGCAAGTTCCCCGAGGGCGAGATCCGGATCGCCGCCGCCCTGCGGGAACTCGAGGAGCACGGCTACCTCGCACGCACCAAGGAGCGTCTTCAATCGGGGCGAGTCGTGACCCGGACGGTCTTCCGCAGCAAGCCGCGCGCGGCGTTCGCGACCGTGGCGGAGGCCGCCCGCCCGGCCGCCGACGGGCCGGCCTCCCCGGCCCCGGCCGGGCGTGTCGACCCTGTTCCGGCGACGGACCCGGCCGACCCGGCGGCGGTCCTGCTCGCCCGACTCCGCCTGCTGGACTCCCGTCTGCTGCTGACCGAACGCGACGTCCGGCGCCTGGCCCCGGCGGTCACGGAGTGGCTGGGGCGCGGTGTACCCGCGACGGCCGTGGAGCGGACTCTGACGGCCGGACTGCCCCAGGAACCCATCCGTCACCCCGCCGCCTTCCTGGAACGCCGGCTCACCGCCGACCTCCCCCCGGCCCTGCCCGCCGCTCCCCGCCCATCGGTTTCCGCCCCGCGCCGCCCCGATCCCCTCCAGACCTGCGACGGCTGCGAACGTGCCTTCCGGGCGCCGGGTCCGGGCCGCTGCCGTGACTGCCGTGAGCAGTCCGCTCCGGCACACCTTGCCGCCTGAAAAGCGCGAACATCCGGCCGGAAACTGTCCTCCGCCCCCTCATATGAGCGCCTAGAGGACAGATCCGGCCCAAGTGCTCACGCTTTTCCGCTCACCCGGCCACCAGGACGAGCGCGGCCGCGTTCAGAGCCAGGTACCCGGCGGGGAACGCGATGTTGTGGAAGACCCCCGCGCGGACGTGCGCGGCGACCGCGCCGACGAAGAAGAGGACCAGGCCGGCCGCGGCGGCGATGCCCAGGAGCCGGAAGCCCAGGAGGCCGGCGAGGAGTCCGGCGGCTCCGGCGGCCTTGAGCACCGCGAGCCCCGGCAGCCACGACTCGGGGACCGCCACCTCGGCCGAGTTGGCGAGGACGAACCGGGCCCGCATCAGGTCCGCGACGGCGATCCCGGCATCGGCGGTGATCGCGACGACGGTGACGATCACGTAGGCGGTGTACACGGATGCTCCTTCCGGCGGCTCCCTCGAACCCCTTGCGGCCAGCCTCGTCGCCGCCCTCCCGCGCCGTCCAATACCCGCACCCATAACCTGGCGGCATGGATGTCGACACGCGTCTGCTGCGGTACTTCGCGGCCGTGGCGGAGGAAGGCAGCGTCACCCGGGCCGCCCAGCGGCTGTACGTGTCCCAGCCCGCGCTGACCAAGCAGATCCGGCAGTTGGAGACCCTGCTGGGCACGGACCTGTTCACCCGCTCGCGGAACGGCATGACGCTCACCGGGCCGGGCCGGGCGCTGGCGGAACGGGTCCCCGCCCTGCTGGCCGGGTGGGAGGCGGCGCTGCGGGAGACCAGGGCCGTGGCGAGCCGGGCGGCCCGCGTCCTGCGGGTCGGCTTCCTCGCCAGCGCCGCCAACGAGGCGACGCAGCCGATCATCGCCGAGTTCTCCCGGCGCCGCCCGGGCTGGCGGGCCGAGATGCGGCAGGCCGCCTGGTCGAACCCGTCCGCCGGACTCGCCGACTCGGACGTCGACGTCGCCCTGGTGCGCCTGCCGTTCCCCGGCCAGGAGGCACTGCGGGTGCTGCCGCTGTTCAGCGAACCGCGCTGCGTCGCACTGGCCGAGACCCACCCCCTGGCGGACCGCGAGACGATCGGCTTCCACGAACTGCGCCACGAACCATTCGTGGCCGCCCCGCCCGAGACCGGCCGCTGGCGGGAGTACTGGCTGGCCGCCGACGAGCGCGACGGCCGGCCCGCCCGCGTCGGCGCCGTCACCGAGCACCCGGACGACTGGCTCACCGCGATCGCCAACGGCTACGGCGTCGCCCTCGCACCCGAGTCCGCCGCCCGCTTCTACACCCGTCCCGGCGTCGTCTACCGCCCCGTCACCGGAGTCGGCCCCAGCGAGGTCGCGGTCGCCTGGGCACCCGCCGCCGACGACGATCCCGTCGTCCAGGACTTCGTCCGCTGCTGCCGCGAAGCACACGGCGCCCGGCCCTGAACCGACCGCCCTCGTTCGAATACAGTGCTGGACGTCGTACGTACGGACCGTGTCGGTGCCGAAGGGAGGCCCGGGTGGGCGCGACAACCGGTGCCGTCTGGGGACGTGCCGAACAGCAGGACTTCCGCAGCCGAGTGCGCGGGACACTGCTCGGCGTGGCCGTCGGCGACGCCTTCGGCGCCCCCGTCGACGGGCTGGACCTCGACGGCATCCGCCAGGAGCACGGCGCGGAGGGCCTGACCGACCCGGCCCCCGCCCACGGCCGGCGCGGCGCGGTCACCCACCTCACCCAGCTCACCCTGTTCTCCGTGGACGGGCTGATCCGCGCCCAGGTACGCCGGGACACCGGCGCCTGGCACCCGCCGACCGACCTGCACCGGGCGTACCGGCGCTGGGCCGCCACCCAGCGCGACTGGGGCCCTGACCTGCGACGCAAGGAGGACGGCTGGCTGGCCCGCGAGGAGTGGCTGTACGCCCGCCGGGACGCGCCCCGGGCCCTGCTGCTCGGACTCGGCGACGAGACGATGGGCACGCCCCAGGCGCCGAAGAACCCGGGTGAGCGCGGTGCGGAGGCCGCCGCCCGATCGGCGCCGTTCGGACTGCTGGTCGGCTGGGAGCCGCAACTGGTCGACCAGCTCGCCGTGGAATGCGCGGCGCAGACCCACGGCCACCCGGTCGGCTACCTGGCGGCGGGCGCGTACGCCGTGATCGTGCACGGGCTGGCGCGGGGCGACAGCCTGGACGCGGCGGTGCAGCGGGCGCTCGCCCTGCTCGCCGCCCGGCCCGGACACGAGCCGGTCGCGACCGCCCTCCAGCACGCGCTGGGCGCGGTCCGGCAAGGGCTGCCGACGGCGGAGCGGGTGACCGAACTGATCGGCGAGGGGGCCGCGGAAGGCCTCGTCGCGGCCGCCGTGTACTGCTCCCTCGTCGGGGAGGACGTACGGCACGGGCTGCGGCTCGCCGTCAACCACGGCGGTCCCTCCGCGGCGGCCGGTGCCCTGACCGGCGGGCTGCTCGGCGCCCTGCACGGCGAGACGGCGCTCCCGCCCGCCTGGCTGGCCGAGCTGGAGGGCCGCCCGACCATGCTGGAACTGGCCGACGACTTCGCCATGGAGATGACCCAGGGCCCCGCCCTGCACGGCCCGGCGGGGTCGTCCCCGGCGTGGCTGGCGCGCTACCCGCGCGGCTGAACGCGGCGGCGGACGGGCCGGGAACCGAGAAGCACCGGCCGCCGGCCGCCGCTAGCGTGACGGTCATGAACCTCAGCATCCACACCACCGTCCTCCCGCACGACGACCCGGACGCGGCGGTCACCTTCTACCGGGACGCCCTCGGCTTCGAGGTGCGCAAGGACGTCGGACAGGGCAACATGCGCTGGATCACGGTCGGTCCCGCCGACCAGCCCGACGTCTCCCTGCTCCTGGCGCCGCCGGCCGTCGACCCCGGTATCACCGACGCCGAGCGCCGCACCATCACCGAGATGATGGCCAAGGGCACCTACGGGTGGATCCTGCTCGCCACCGAGGACCTCGACGGCACCTTCGAGAAGGTGCGGAGTCACGACGCCGAGATCGTCCAGGAGCCGACCGAGCAGCCGTACGGCGTCCGCGACTGCGCCTTCCGCGACCCGGCCGGCAACCAGATCCGCATCCAGGAACTGCGCTGAGCCCGGACGGTGCCCCGGCCGCGACCGAACCGGGACACCGTCCGCATCGGAAAGCCGAAGGCCCCTAGTCACCCACCCGGGAGCGCGCCACCGACTCGCCCGCGCCGCCCGCCGGCGCCGGGATCGCGGCCGCCGCGCCCGAGGCGTCGTCGTCGCCGTCGGTGTTGACCTTCTCGATGATCGCGAGCCGTTCCGGGGTGTCCTCCGGCTTGAGGTAGCCGATCAGGACGTACAGGACCAGCGACACGGCCAGCGGGATCGACACCTGGTACTCCAGCGGCACCCCGCCCTCCACGCTCCAGTGGATCGGGTAGTTGACCAGCCAGAAGGCGAGCAGACCGGCCGCCCAGCTGGTGAGCGCCGCGGTCGGACCGGAGCGGCGGAAGGGCCGCAGCAGACCGAGCATCATCGGGATCGCGATCGGGCCCATCAGCCCCGCCACCCACTTGATGACGACGGTGATGATGTCCTTGAACGTCGGCGAGTCGACCTGCGTGGCCACCGCCATGGACAGCCCGAGGAAGACCACCGTGGTCAGGCGGGCCGCCAGCAGCCCGGACCGGGTGCCCCAGGCCCGCGCCCGCGCCGACAGCACCGGCGCCACGTCACGGGTGAAGACGGCGGCGATGGCGTTGGCGTCCGAGGAGCACATGGCCATGGTGTGCGAGAAGAAGCCGACGATGACCAGGCCCAGCAGCCCGTGCGGCAGCAGCTGCTCGGTCATCAGGGCGTACGAGTCGGAGCCGTCGGGCTTGTGCGACTCCACCAGCAGCGGCGACATCCACATCGGGAAGAACAGCACCAGCGGCCAGACCAGCCACAGCACCGCCGACAGCCGCGCGGAGCGGGTGGCCTCGCGGGCGTTGCTCGTGGCCATGTAGCGCTGGGCCTGGTTGAGCATGCCGCCGTTGTACTCGAAGAGCTTGATGAAGAGGTAGGCGAGCAGGAAGACCGCCCCGTAGGGACCGACCAGCGGTTCGGCGTGGCCCTGGAGTTCGGGCTGGTCCCAGACACCGAAGAAGCCGCCGTGGTCGTCGAGCCTCACGACGACGGCGACGAACATCGCGACGCCGGCCAGCAGCTGGATGACGAACTGGCCCAGCTCGGTCAGCGCGTCCGCCCACAGGCCGCCGATCGTGCAGTAGACGCCCGTGACGACGCCGGTGATCAGGATGCCCTGGTTGAGGGTGATGCCGGTGAAGACCGACAGCAGGGTGGCGATGGCCGCCCACTTCGCGGCCACGTCCACGATCTTCAGCAGCATCCCGGACCAGGCCAGGGCCTGCTGGGTGGGCAGGTTGTACCGGTTCTTCAGGTACTCCAGGGGGGAGGCCACGTGCAGCCGGGACCGCAGCCGGTTGATGCGCGGCGCGAACAGGGTGGCGCCGATGGCGATGCCGAGGGCGATCGGGAAGGACCACGTCACGAACGACGTCACGCCGTAGGTGTAGGCGATGCCCGCGTACCCGGTGAACATCACCGCGCTGTAGCCCGACATGTGGTGCGAGATGCCGGAGAGCCACCAGGGCATCTTGCCGCCGGCCGTGAAGAAGTCGCTGACGTTGTCCACGCGTTTGTGCGACCAGACGCCGATCGCCACCATCACGGCGAAGTAGCCGATGAGCACGGACCAGTCGAGACCGTTCATGTGCCCCCTTCCGGGGTCCGCCTTGTGAACTCCGCTCAGCCGGTTGGCACTTCGCACGAGCGGGGTAGGGGCGTGGCAGGCCGCGAAGTGCCCGCTCATCGTGGGTGCGACGACGCGGGCACGACAAGGAAGGGGAAGGTCAAGAGCGAGTAAAAAGGTTCGCCTAGCTGACCTCGGTTCATCTACATGAACAACGCCGGTGAGTGCGGCGGGCTACTCCAGCTCGTCGGGGCAGGGCGTGCCGCGCTTGAGCCCGTACGGCGAAGCCAGCCGGTAGGTGCCCGCTTCGGGTGCGACCAACGTCGTCCACTTGTCACCCTCGGCGGTCTCCTCCGTCTCCGTCAGACAGCCGTTGACGTTGTCGTACGTCTTCGGCGTGCCCTCCGGAGCGTTCTTGGAGGCCTCGGTCTCCTGGGGCGGCTCCAGCTTGTTGCCCTCGTCGTCGACGAGGCTCAGCCACGGCGAGTACGGCATCCGGATCAGGATGCGGCCCGGTTCCGTCACGTCGATCGTCCACTTGTCCTGTCCGGCGCTCTGGACGACGGCGTTGGGCTCGGCCAGCGGCGTCGGGTCGAGCACCTGGAACAGCTGCCAGTTGGCGTCGCCCCAGACCTGCTTCAGATACGGCAGGCCCCGTTGCAGCAGCTCCCGCTCGCGCTTGCCGCCGTCGCCGTCCGGCTCGCCCTTGGGCAGCACCACGTAGTGCACGGCCCAGCGCTTGAGCCACTCGTGGTAGTTCGCCGAGTTGAGCGTGTCGTCGTAGAAGAGCGGGTTGCGCTCCATGTCGGCCTGGCGGGTCCAGCCGCGGGCCAGGTTCACGTACGGCGCGAGCGCCGAGGCCTCCCGGTGGGAACGCGCGGGCACGGCCTCCACCCGGCCCTTCTCCGCGCCGACCTCCTGCAGCTCGTTGAGGAGCGGCGCCAGCTCGCGCGCCCAGGACGCGGTCGGCTGGGTGTGGATTACGTCGTCGGCCGACTTGAAGCCGATCCAGCCGGCGAAGCCGGCGAGCGAGACCACGAGCGCGTACCACTTGCGGGACTTCGGCACCGTGAACGGCAGCGCGGCCACCAGCGCCACCCCGGCGAAGAGCATCGCCAGGCGCGTGATGTTGGAGCCGATCTGGGAGCTGATCAGCCAGACCAGCAGCACGGACAGGCCGTAGACCGCGGACGTGATCCGCACCGTGGTCCAGGTGCTCGGCACGAACCAGTACACCAGCCCCGCGAACAGGACCGGCAGGACCGCCGAGCCGAAGGCCATCGGCTGGGTGCCGGAGAAGGGGAACAGCACGGCCGACAGCGCCACGACCGCGGCCGGCGCCAGCCCCAGCGACCAGGCGCCCGGACGGCGCTTCTGCAGGAACAGGGCGACCGCCACCAGGCCCACGAAGAGGCCCGCGACCGGGGACGCCATGGTGGACAGCGCGGCCAGCGGAGCCGCGCACAGCCCCTTCGCCCAGCGCTTGTCCCGCCAGCGGTGCGGCCAGCAGAACACCGCGGCGACCGCGCCCAGCCCGAACATCATGCCCAGCCCGAACGTCACCCGGCCCGACGCGGCGTTGCCCATCAGCCCGAACAGGCCCGCCAGCGACGCCCACAGCGGATTGCGGACCACCCGGCTGCGGATCAGGACCATCGTCAGCAGCCCGGCCGACAGCGTCCCGGCGATCATCATCGTCGTGCGCACGCCGAGCACCGACATCAGGTACGGCGAGACCACGCTGTACGACACCGGGTGCATACCGCCGTACCAGGCGAGGTTGTACGCCGAGGCCGGGTGCCGGCCGACGAACTCCGCCCACGCGTCCTGCGCCGCGAGGTCGCCACCACTGTTCGCGAACGTGAAGAACCAGGCGATGTGGAGTACCCCGGCGAGGGCGGTGACGGACAGCACGGGGTGGCGCAGCATGCGCTCGCGCAGGGCGAGGAACGCCGCCTTCACCGCGGACGGCGCTTCCGGCTCGCGACGCCCGTCACCGCCACTGCCACCGTCATCGGCACCGGCACGGTCCGCGCCACGACCGCCGTCCGCGCGGGGCGCGGGTACGCGTGGTCGCGGGCCGGCTCCCGGGCCCGGATCGGCGTCGTCGGCGCGTGTCGGCTCCGCAGTGGCCACCTGAAGGCACTCCCCGTGTCCCGTCTTCTGATATCGGCCGGGTCCCGTTCCCGCGACCGGCGACCTGCCCCGTTTCGTGACGCTAGCACGCACGCCCGCACCGTGGCTTGTTCCCCTGTGGAAAGGGAACACCCCCGCGGCCGGGCGGCCGCGGGGGCGTCACATCGCTACCGCCCGGGTGGGCGGGCCGTCAGCCCAGCCGGGTCAGCTTGTCCGTGAAGGCGGGCTCCACGAGATCCTTCTGGAGGGCGACGGGAACCTTCACCGCGCCCGCCGCGTCGCCGTCGCCCACGGTCAGGGTGCCGACCTTCGTGCCGGCGGCGGCCGTGTGCGGCACCTCGTCCGCCTCGAACGTCAGCTTCACGGTCAGACCCGGCCAGCCGACGGCCTTGACGTCCTCGGTGGCGACGACCGGCGTCCGGCCGCCGAGGCCGTCGTCGACGTAGCCGACGACGTCCCCCTTCTTCAGGATCGTCGACGACTCCAGGACGTCCTGCGCGGCCCGGATCAGCTTGTCGCTGGAGTCGAGCGCGGCGGCGAGGATGCCCTTGTCCGCGGTCGCCGGCTGGCGCACCACGGCCCCGACGATGGTCCGGGTCTCGCCGCCGACCTCCTTCTTCGCCGCGAAGACGAGGTTGCCGAGCGCGGAGGTGGTGGTGCCCGTCTTGATGCCGACGACGCCGTTGTGCCCGACCAGATGGTTCCAGTTGGAGTGGTTGACGCCCTTGTAGTCGTTGTACGACATCTTCTGGGCCACCTCGCGGAAGGCGACCGACTCCATCGCCGCCTTGGCCAGCTTCACCTGGTCCACGGCCGTGCTCACCGTCGTGTTGTTCAGACCCGACGGATCGGTGTACGTGGTGTTGGTCATGCCGAGATCCTTCGCGGCGGCGTTCATCTTCTCCACGAACGCCTTCTCCGACCCGGCGTCCCAGCGGGCGAGCAGCCGCGCCACGTTGTTCGCGGACGCGATGAGGATGGCGTCCAGGGCCTCGCGCTGGGAGATCTTGTCGCCCGCGTACACCTGCACGGTCGACTCGTCGCCGGCGTCCGACTGCTCCTCGGCCGCCTGGTCGATCTCGATCATCGGGCCGTCGGCGCCGCTCTTGAGCGGGTGGTCGCGCAGGATGACGTACGCGGTCATGACCTTGGCGACACTCGCGATCGGCACGGGCTTCTGCTCGCCGGACGAGCCGAAGGTGCCGATGCCCTGCACGTCCAGCGCCGCCTGCCCGCTGGACGGCCACGGGATCTCGGGCTTGCCGCCCTCGAAGGTGAAGCTCTCCTGCGCCGTGAGGTCCAGCTCCGGCGCGGGCAGCGGGCGCATGGACTGCACCACGCCGAGGATGACCACCAGGAGCAGGACCAGCGGCGTCCAGATCTTGACCCGGCGCACCGTCGTGCGCAGCGGGGTCTCCGGTGGCGGCGGGGTGTTCGTCAGCTCCGCCAGCAGGTCCAGCGGAGGCTTCGGCGGCAGCGGCTGCTGCGTGGTCCGCTCCGGCCCGACCTGCGGTACGGCCGTGGTGGTTCCGGTACGGGGAGACTGCGGCGCGCTCTGCGGGGGCTTGCGGGTCGCCGGGTCGTCCGGCTGCCGGAGGGCCACGAACTTGCTGGTCCGCTCGGCGTCGCTCTCGGCGCTCCCGCCGAGCCTCAGCATGGTCGTCGGCTGGTCGACCTCGCGCGCGGGGGGCCGCGGCGCCTTGAAGACGGCGGTGGGCTGATCCCCACCGGCCGCCTTGCCGGCGGCCTCACCGTCACCGTCCGGCTTTGCGCCGACCGCGGGCGTCGCGCCGTCGCCGGGCTTCCCGTCGGCGTCCGAGGCGGCGCGCCCGCCTGCGGACGTCTCGCCGTCGGTCTCCTGTCCGGCGGTGGTGAGCGCGCCCGCAGCCGTGCCGCCTGACCCATCCAGGGCCTCGTCGGCGTCCGTGGCGGCGGCGGTCTCGCCGTCGGTCTCCTGCCTGGCCGTGGTGAGCGCGCCGGTGTCCCGGGGGGCGGCACCGTCCGAGTGGGTCCCCTGGCTGCTCTCGCCGTCGGCGGGGCGGGCGGCGTCGTTCTCGGGGGCCGGCTCGTCGTCCGCCGTGGCACCAGCGCCGACCGCGGGCTTCGCCCCGTCCCGCGGCGCCTCGGAGCCCGCACCGGCGTCCGCGACCGCGCCACCGTCCGGTGCCTCGTCGGCGTCCGAGACAGCGCGCTCGCCTGCAGGCGTTTCGCCGTCGGTCTTCTGTCCGGCGGTGGTGAGTGCGTCGGTGTCCCGGGGGGTGTCGGAGTGCGTGGCGGCGGCGGTGTCCCGCCCGCCGCTGGCGGCGGTCTTGTCGTCGCCGGGCGTGCCGTTCTCGCCGTCGGTCTTCTGCCCGGCGGTGGTGAGTGCGTCGGTGTCCCGGGGGGTGTCGGCGTGCGTGGCGGCGGCGGTGTCCCGCCCGCCGCTGGCGGCGGTCTTGTCGTCGCCGGGCGTGCCGTTCTCGCCGTCGGTCTTCTGCCCGGCGGTGGTGAGCGCGCCGGTGCCCCGGGGGGTGCCGGCGTCCGCAGCCGTGCGGCCGGACCTGTCCGGGGCCTCGTCGGCGTCAGCCCTGACGCCCCCGGCGGCCCCCGCGCCGGGCGGGTCCTCGTCGTCGCCCTCCGCGTCCCCGTGCCGTGCGTTCGCGGCGGCCCGTTCCTCGGCGGTCGCCACCCACGCCGCGACGGCGTCCCTGAGCCGTCCGTCGCTCGCGGCGGCGGGACCCGCGGGCTCGTCCTCGGCGGCGTCGGAGTCCTCGGCCGCGGTGGAGGACCCGGCGCTCCCGGACGTAGCGGAGTCGCCGGACTCCTCGGAGGAACCGCCCCCGGTGCTCGCCGCGTCGCCGTCCTGCGTGTCGCGGACCGACAGCACCCGGGTGGCCGTGTCGACCCCGCCGCGCGACTCCCCGGACCCGGCGGACGCCGAAGGCTTCGCGTCCTCCCGCACCACCGACAGCCGCGGATCACGCGTCTCGCTCGCCCCGGTCCTGGCTTCGGGAACCGGACCCGCGCTCCCCGACGTCGGTTCTTCCGACGACCCGTGCTGCTT
Source organism: Streptomyces sp. M92 (assembly GCF_028473745.1). NCBI lineage: Bacteria > Bacillati > Actinomycetota > Actinomycetes > Kitasatosporales > Streptomycetaceae > Streptomyces > Streptomyces sp. M92. The sequence continues at coordinate 7,509,653 of NZ_CP101137.1, read as the reverse complement.
CGACCTGTCGGGGGACTCGCCCGCCACCGATGCCTCCTCCATGCGCCGCACGCCTCGTGTGCGCTACCGAACCCGTACCGGAACCATGTACCAGTGTCCTGTGTACGGGTGGAACCCACGCGGTAGACGAGAACGACATACCTACTGGTTCCACTACGAAGCGGTCACGCACCCTCGACAGACCAATGTGAGAGGGGTCACCCTGTCTGTCATCCACGCGGGGAGGCATGGATGGGCAGGAGCCGCAGAACACTTCCGGAGGAGCTTCTGCTGCTGGCGTTGGACCCGACCACGGGTACCACCGCGCAGCCGCAGTCGCTCGACCTCGGTCTGGCCGGAGCGCAGCTGGTGGAGCTGGCGCTGGCCGGACGTATAGCCCCAGACGGGGATCGTATCGCCGTGGTGGCCCCACGGCCGACAGGAGATCCAACACTGGACTGCGCGTTGGAGTTGCTGCGAAGGCGCGGCGCCCCCGTACGGGCGGTCAACTGGATCGGCGGGCCCCGCCTGGGGCTGCGCCAGACCTACCTCTCGCATCTGGAGCGATGCGGCATGGTGCATGCCGTGGAGGGCCAGATGTGCGGGGTGCTGCCGACGACTCGCTACCAGGCGACGGACACGGCGATCAGCAGGGAGATCAAGGCCCGGCTGGACTCGGCGATCCGCACCGGCGTACCGCCGGACCCGCGGACCGCGGCGCTCGCCGCGCTGGCCCACGCGGTCGGTCTCGGCAAGCACCTCTACCCGGGCAACGAAGGGCGTTCGTCACGGTCCCGGCTGCGGGACCTCATCAGGCACGACCCCATGGGCGGCCTGGTGGCGCACGCGGTGATGGACGTCCAGAACGGCGCGGCGGCCCAGCCACGCCGCAGCCCGGCACCGGCCGGCCGCCAGGCCGCGGGACCGGGCGCCAGGACGGCCCCGGAACCCGCCCGCGGTGTTCCGGCGCAGCCACGCCACGGATCCATGGCCCGCGCGGCGGCCCACTGAGCCGCACGAGCCCCACCGCATCACCGCACGACCGCATCACCGCACGACCGCATCACCGCACCGCCGCACCACCAGTCCCCGAGCCCGGTCACGGGAGCCGCAGGTCCGCGCGGGGCGGTGGGACCGACCGCACGTCCGCGCGCAGCCGGACAGCGGAAAGGTTCCGCCGCCCCGCGCGGCCATATGGCGGCCATGTGTGCGGGTGGCGCCCGGAACCGGCGTGTACGCGGCGCATATCGACCGTTTCCCAGCGGTGCGAAGCACCTTGGTGGCAGTCTGCTCAGCAGCAGATACGCAAAGTGGCAGCTATGAGTCACGCAGCCGGAGGTGCACGTCCCGTGGCGTCCAATGTCAATCCCACCGTCAGGCGGCGCCGGCTGGGCCAGGAGCTGCGCAGGCTCCGTGAGCTCAAGGGCATGACGGCCGAGGAGGTGGCGGAGCGGCTGCTGGTCTCGCAGTCGAAGATCAGCCGCCTGGAGAACGGCCGGCGCAGCATCAGCCAGCGCGACGTCCGCGACCTGTGCGGGGTGTACGAGGTCGAGGACCAGCGGATGGTCGACTCGCTGATGGAGATGGCGAAGGACTCCCGCCAGCAGGGCTGGTGGCACGCCTTCGGCGACATCCCGTACAGCGTCTACATCGGCCTGGAGACCGACGCCGAGTCGCTGCGGACCTACGAACCCCAGATCATCACCGGTCTGCTCCAGACCCGGTCCTACGCCGAGGCGCTGATCCAGGGCGCCCTGCCCGAGACGCCGGTCGCCGACGTGGAGAAACGCGTCCAGGTCCGGATACGGCGTCAGGAGCGCGTCACGGCGGAGACCAACCCACTGCGGCTGTGGGTGGTCCTCGACGAGGCCTGCCTGCGCCGGGTGGTGGGCAGCAAGCAGGTGATGCGCGAGCAGCTGGAGCACGTCGCCGAGATGTCGCAGCTGCCGCACATCACCGTGCAGGTGCTGCCGTTCGACGTCGGGGGACACCCGGGCATCAACGGCCAGTACTCGATCCTGGAGTTCGCCGACACCGCCGACTCCAGCGTCGTCTACATCGAGGGCGTCACCAGCGACCTGTACCTGGAGAAGGCCCCGGACGTGCAGAAGTACACGGTGATGTACGAGCACTTGCGGGCGCAGGCCCTGAACGTGGACGAGTCGCGGCGGCGCATCGAGGACGTGGCGAAGGAGTACGCCCGCTGACGCGGTGGCGGATGGTACAGCCCTGGTACGCGGTACAGGAAGAGTCACCTGGAATATGCCACCCGGTCGGGTGAATGGCTGCTCCGTACGGCGAAGTCAGCGAGTAGCGTCGATCACGCCAAAGATCAAGCGTCATTGGCGTGAACCACACTCAGCGACTCACCATCGGAGCAGACATGGCAATTCTCCAGGGCACCCAGGAATCGTGGATCAAGTCCTCCTACTCCGGGGGCAACGGCGCGTGCGTCGAGGTCAAGTCGCCGGTCGTGGCGGCACTCGCCGTCCGTGACTCCAAGGTTCCCGGGGGGCCGACGCTGGCCTTCCCCGCCGACGCGTGGAACGCCTTCGTCACCTCGGTCAAGGAGTAACGGCTCCACGCACCAACCGGCAGCACAGCCGACGGAGCCCTCTCGACCAGTTCGCCGACCTTGCCGAGAGGGCTCTGTTCAGTCCGGCTCAGCTCACGGGGAACGCGATGTCGCACACCGGGTCCCCGGGACCCGCCGCCTCCCAGTCGGCGAAGTACACCTCACGGCACGGCCCCGCCACCGTCAGCCCCTGGGCCGCGATCCACTCCTCCACCGCCGCGAACGCGGCCAGGATCTGCGGATAGGCCACCTGCGCCTTGGTGATCCGGGTGTAGGCCAGCCGCTGGGCCGGCTCCACCCGCACCCGCGTCTGCCAGGCCCGCCCCCGCTCCTCGCACCACGCCCGGGCCGCCGCCTCGTCGGCGACCGGCACGCACGTCTCCGCCGGGCCGTCACTCTCCTCCGACACCTCGGAGTGGTACACGACGAACGGCGCCGCCGTCACACCCCCGCAGCCCCGCGCCGCCTCCTCCAGCCGCTCCAGCGACGCGCCGATCCAGGCCGGCAGCTCGTCCGCCAGGGTGTGCCGGGTCTCGCTGATCACCACCCGTCCGGACACGTCCACCGTCTCGACCACGAACTTCCCGTCCATCCCGGAACTCCTTCCCGAAAGGCGTCCACGGAGGTAGTCGGCGAGCGTCCGCTGCCCGGCCAGCCGGGCCTCGACCCCGGACCAGTAGGCGTCGAGCAGTCCCGCGCCCTCCGGCCCGTCCGCGCGCACCACCTCCGCGACCCGCGCCAGCGGCATGTCCAGCCGGCGCAGCAGGGCCACGAGCCGGGCGCGTTCGATCTGGCCGGGGCGGTAGTAGCGGTAGCCGGTGACCTCGTCCACGTGGTCGGGCACCAGCAGGCCCATACGGTCGTACAGCCGCAGGGCCTTGGCCGACAGCCGGGCCCGCGCGGCGAACGCCCCGATGGTCAGCAAGTCGCCGTCGTGTTCGTCGTCCACGCCGTCATCCTCCGTCACCGGGCGGGCCGTTCCGCCCGGTGACGCAGACACTCGGGCCTGCCCCAGGGGCAAGGTCAACCCGCCAGCCGCTCCTCCACGGCCGCCACGACCTCGGCCGCCTCCGGCTCGGTCTGCGGCGCGAACCGGGCGGCGACCTTGCCGTCCCGCCCGATCAGGAACTTCTCGAAGTTCCAGCGGATGTCCCCGCTGTGCCCCTCGCCGTCCGCGACGCCCGCCAGCCGGTCGTACAGCGGATGCCGGCCCTCCCCGTTGACCTCGACCTTCTCCGTCATCGGGAAGGTGACGCCGTACGTCGCCGAACAGAACTCGGCGATCTCGTCGGCGCTGCCCGGCTCCTGGCCCATGAACTGGTTGCAGGGCACGCCGAGCACGGTGAACCCCCGCTCCGCATACCGCTCGTGCAGCCGCTCCAGGCCCGAGTACTGCGGGGTGAGCCCGCACTTGGAGGCCACGTTGACCACCAGTACCACCCGGCCCGCGTACTGGGAGAGGTCCGCGGACCCGCCCTGGAGGGCACCGATCTCGACGTCGAGGGGAAGGCTGTCGTTGTCACGCGCGTTCTGTGAGGTCGTCATGGGCGGATGCTAGCCCCGCGAGATGTCACGTGGCCCGCACGCCCGCGGCGCACTCGCCTCGACGAGCACCTCCCCGGCCGCCGTCCGCGAGTACAGCACCGACCGTCCCGCCCGCCGCCGCTCCACCAGCCCCGCGTCCAGCAGCACCCGCAGGTGCCGCCCGACCGAACCGAGCCCCTGCCCGGTCAGGGCGACCAGCTGGCTGGTGCTCAGGGGCGAGCCGAGCAGCGCCAGGACGCCCGCGCGGGCCGGACCGAGCAGCGTGCCGAGCGCGGCCGGCACCTGCCGGGCACCGTCGTCCGCGAGGGCGCCCGCGCACGGGTAGACCACCGCGTACCGCTCCGGTTCCTCCCACGCCACCCACCCGTGCCGCTGCGGAGTGACCGGTACGAGGACCAGCTCGGCGCCGGCCAGGTCGCGGGGCGGGTAGGGGTTCAGGTTGATCTGGAGCCGGCTGTCGCCCAGCCAGCGGGTGCCGGGCCGCAGGGCGTCCAGCACGGCCGCCCAGCCTCCCCGGCTCACCTGCGCGGTCCGCGCGACCACATCGGCCTCCAGGACCCGGCGGCGCCGCTCCCAGTACGGCCGTACCGCCTCGGCCCAGACGTCCTGGAGCAGCGCGGCGGCCCGCTCGGGCAGGTCGTCGCGGTCCAGTGCGGCGGGCAGCGGACCCCCGAGGGAGACGCCCAGGTCGGCGCGGGCCCGGTCGGGGCGGGTCACCCGGACGCGGGCGAGGCCCTCCTCGAAGCTCTCACCCGCGGCCGGGGTGGGGGTGAGGAAGTCGGCGATTCACTCCCGGCCGACGCCCGAGCGGACCAGCAGCGCGGTCACCGGGTCCTCGGCCAGCCGGCGCCGGTGCGCGGGCAGGTGGGTGTCGAGCCAGGCCCGTTCACCGGGGTGCGCGGCCACACCGGCGTGCAGCAGCTTCAGGCACGCGAAGGCCTCGGCGAGCGGCGAGACGACGAAACGGCTGCGGGCCAGCGTGTCCGCGTTCACCTGCCACCAGCCCATACGGCCCCCGTTCCGCCGTTCCCCGTTAACGTTTCGCCTCCACGCGAAACGTTAACGGCCGCCCCGCGCCCCGCCCGAGACTCCCGGCATGCCGGACACGCCCCGCAAGAGCTACACGGACCTCTTCCGAACCCCCGAGTTCACCCCCCTCTTCCTCTCCTCCTCCGCCAACGTCGCCGCCCAGACGGTGAGCGGCCTGGCGCTCGGCACGCTCGTGTTCCGGGCGACCGGCTCGCCGCTGCTCTCCGCGCTCAGCATGTTCGGGCCGGCGCTCGCCCAGGTGCTGGGCGCCACCTTCCTCCTCTCCGGCGCGGACCGGCTGCCCCCGCGGGCGACGCTGACGGGCCTCTCGCTGGCCTTCGCCGCGGCCACCGCCGCCCTCGCGCTGCCCGGCCTGCCGGTGGGGGCGATGCTCGTCGTCGTCCTCGTCGAGGGCCTGATCGCCTCCCTCGGCGGCGGGGTCCGCTGGGGCCTGCTGAACGAGATCCTCACCAAGGACGGGTACCTGGCGGGACGCTCGCTCTTCAACATGATGCACGGCGTCACACAGATCGCCGGCTACGCGGCCGGCGGAGTCCTGGTGACCGTGCTGTCCCCGCGCCTGTGCCTGCTACTGGCGGCCGGCCTCTACGCGGCCGCGGCCGCGCTCACGCTCCTGCTGACCCGCCGCCCGCCCCGCTCCGCAGGCCGCCCCTCCGCGGCCGCCACCTGGCGCACGAACGCCCGCCTGTGGTCCGCCCGCCCGCGCCGCCACGTCTACCTGGCCCTGTGGATCCCCAACGGACTGGTCGTCGGCTGCGAGTCCCTGTACGTCTCCTACGACCCCCGCGCCGCGGGCACCCTGTTCGCCTGCGCCGCGCTGGGCATGCTGGCCGGGGACGTGACCGTCGGCCGCCTGCTGCCGCCCAGGCTGCGCCCCCGCCTCGGCATCCCCCTGCTGGTGCTGCTGGCCGCCCCGTACCTCGCCCTCTTCCTGCGCCCGCCGCTACCGGTGACGGCCGTACTGGTCGCCCTGGCCTCCGTCGGCTTCGGCGCGAGCCTGGTGCAGCAGGAGCGCCTGGTCGTCCTCACCCCGGACGAGCTGACCGGCCACGCACTCGGCCTGCACTCCGCCGGGATGCTCACGGCGCAGGGCCTCGCCGCGTCCCTGGCGGGCACGGTGGCCCAGTTCACCTCCCCGGCGACGGCGATGACGGCGATGGCCCTCGCCTCCCTCGCCGTGACCCTCACCCTGACGGTGGTGAGCCGCCGGGACGCGGGACCGGACGGCGGGCTGCTGCCGAGGCGGGTGGCGCAAGCGGCGTGACCACCGGGCCCGTCCGGCCGCCCGGCCTCGATTGGGTTAAGGACCGCCCGGTGACTCCTGCGCGCATGGACCCTTGCATAGGCTAAGAGACTGGGGAGGGACGCCTGAGAACAGGAGAGGGCGGCTCTTGAGCGCTGCGACACCGGAGTAGTCATGACCGTGAAGAAGTCGCCGTCCAGTTCCTCGATGCTGGCCTGGATGCCCGTCGCGGTCATGGCCGTGGTCGCCGTCGTCGACCTCACGGCCGGCCCGGACGTGGGGCTGCTGCCGCTGGTGTCGCTGGGGCCGGCGTTCGCCGGACTCGTCGGCGGCTGGCGGCGCACCGCGGTGATCGGGCTGGCCGCGCTGCTGCTCTGCGTGGGCCTCGGCCTCTACAACGGGCTCTTCGACCGCCCCCGCGGCTACACCGCCATGGTGTCGGTGGCGGGCGTGACCGGTGTCGGCATCGCGGCGGCCGTGGCGCGCTCGCGCCGGGAGGCGGAGCTGGCCAGCGTCCGGTCGATCGCGGAGGCGGCGCAGCGGGTGCTGCTGCGCCCGGTGCCGCTGACCGCGGGCCCGCTGCACGCTGCCGTCTCGTACACCTCGGCGCTCGCCGAGGCCCGTATCGGGGGCGACCTGTACGAGGTGGTGGCCTCGCCGCACGGCGTCCGGGTGATCGTGGGCGACGTGCAGGGCAAGGGCCTGGCGGCGGTGGAGACGGCGGCGCGGGTCCTCGGCGCCTTCCGGGAGGCGGCGTACGACGAGAAGGACCTGGTCAAGCTCGGCGAGCGGCTGGAGCGCAGCGTCGCCCGGGAGTTGGAGGACGAGAAGTTCGTGACCGCGATCCTCGCCGAGATCGGCCACGACCACCAGGTCGTCCTCCTCAACTACGGCCACCCGGCCCCGATGGTCGTCCACCCCGACGGCACCACCGACTTCCCGGAGCCGCCCGCCTACGCCCTCCCGCTGGGCCTGTCCGCCCCCGACGGTCCCGGCCCGGAGACCTATCCGGTGCCCTTCGTCCCCGGCGACCAGCTCCTCCTGTACACCGACGGTGTCACGGAGGCCCGGGACGAGGAGGGCGGCTTCTACCCGCTCGCCGAGCGCGCCCACCTCCTCAAGGACTCCGACGTCCACCGTGCACTGGACGCCCTGCGCGAGGACCTGGTCCGGCACGCGGCCGGACCGCACCACGACGACGCCGCGATGCTGTTGCTGCGCTACCAGGGCCACGCCGGCGCCGGACCCGCCGCCGGCGTGGCGGCCGCCGCCGATCCGGTCGGCTGAACGGAGCGGCGGCTTCCGGCGCGGCGGGTCAGGCGCGGCGGGCGCCCGCGGACGCCATGCCCAGCCAGGTGTGCGGGTTTCCGGCCCAGCACCAGCCGAGCTTCGGGGCCCTCTGGCTGATCCAGATCGCCGGGACCCGCCGGTCGCCGGACCGGGACCCGCCGAGGGAGAAGCACTTGTTCTTCACCAGGACCTGCGGGGCGTGCGTCATCAGCGCGATGCCCTCCTCGATGGTGAGCAGGGTGCGGCCCCGTGCGGCGACGGCGGCCATCGCGTCGTTCGGTACGGCCCCGCAGAACTCCTCCCCCCGCTCCACGTCGAACAGCAGGTGGACGCCGTCCTGGCCGGGCGGCTCGGCCTCCTCGGTGGCGACGAACCGTTCCAGGGAGCCCGGCTCGAAACTGCGGTCGACGAAGCCGGGCAGCTTGCCGCGGTGCAGGGTGGTCAGCGGCATGGTCCGTTCGACCGGTGCGAGGGCGCGGGTGACGACGAGCACGAACGGCACCCGGCCGTCGGCGGCCGGATCGTACGCGGCGCCCGCCGCACCGCCCGCCCGCTCCACGGCCGCGGCGCGCAGCGGCGCCACCAGCTCGGCGAACTGCTCGGGGGTGCGGCCGGCGAGCGCCGGGTAGCCGAGCGAGTCCAGCGTCCGGACCTGCCGGTCGAACTCGGCCCCGGCGTCGTGGGCGGGGGCGCCGCCGGAGGGGATGAGGCTCTTCTGGTCGGTCAAGCGAGGTTCTCCTTCGTGTCCGTCGTGTCCGTCGTGTCCTTCGTCTTCTCCGTCTTCGTTGTCTCCGTCGCGGCGGTGCTCGCGATGGATTCGATGTCGGCGGGGCTGCCGGACATGATCGTGCGGACGTGGCGGGTGACCAGCTCGACGGGCCAGTCCCACCACGCGGCCCGCTGGAGCCGGGCGATGTCGTCGGCGTCGTACCGGGCCCGGATGGGCCGCGCCGGATTGCCGCCGACGATCGTGTACGGCGCCACGTCTCCCGTGACCACGGCGCCGGCTGCGACGACCGCCCCGTCGCCGATGCGTACGCCGGGCATGACGGTGGCGCCGTAGCCGAACCAGACGTCGTTGCCGACGACCGTGTCGCCGCGGCTGGGCATGCCGGTGACCAGGTCGAGCGTGGCCTCGGCCCAGGCGCCGCCGAACATGGTGAACGGGAAGGTGGAGACGCCCATCGTCGGGTGCTCGGCCCCGGCCATCAGGAAGCGGGTGCCGGAGGCGATCGCGCAGTACTTGCCGATGACCAGCTTCTCCGGCCCGTACGCGTAGAGCACGTTGCGGGTCTCGAAGGCGGTGGCGTCGTCGGGATCGTCGTAGTAGGTGAAGTCGCCGACCTGGATGCGTTCGTCGGTGACGAGCGGCTTGAGCAGGACGACTCTCGGATGCTGCGCGAGCGGATGCAGGACACCGGGGTCCGGGGCGGCCACGCCGTCGCTTGCGGGGCCGGTCATGCGGTGACCTCGATCCTGGCCAGGGAGCCCGTTTCCAGGGCGCACCACAGGGCGCCGTCGTGCGGGGCGATGCCGTGCGGTTCGCAGTCGGTGCGGGACAGCGCGTACGAGGTGACGTGACCGTCGAGGGTGATCCGCCCGACCCGGCCGCTGCCCCACTCGGTGAACCACATCGCCCCGTCGGGCCCGGCGGCGACGGCGTGCGGCCGGCACGCCGGGTCGGGCAGCGGGTACTCGGTGATCTCACCGTCCACGGCGATCCGGCCGATCCGCCCGGCTCCGATCTCCGTGAACCACAGCGCGCCGTCCGGCCCCGCCGCGATGCCGACCGGTGCGGCGCCCTCGGTCGGCAGGGGGTGGACGGTGCCGGCCCCGGCGGTGGTGATCCGCCCGATCGCGTTCTCCTGGTTGAGGGCCATCCACAGTGCCCCGTCGGGTCCCGCCGTGATGGCGGACGGAAAGGCGCCGGGCGCCGGGTACTCGGTGACCTCGCCGTCCATGGTGACGCGGCCGACCCGGTCGGCGGCGGACAGCGTGAACCACATCGCCCCGTCCGGCCCGGCCGCGATCCCGAACGGTCCGCCCTCAGGGGTGGCCGGCGCGAAGGAGGAGCGGGAGCCGTCGGGTGCGATCCGTCCGATGCGGTGCGCCTGGTACTCGGTGAACCACACGGCCCCGTCCGGCCCCGCCGCGACAAGGGTCGGCCCGGCCCCGGCCGGGTGGACGGTGACGGTCCCGTCACCCGGGTCGCGGCGGCCGACGGCGCCCTGGTGGACGAGGGTGAACCAGAGGGCCCCGTCCGGCCCTTCGGCGAGGGCGTAGGGCCCGGCGTCCGGGCCGCTGACGACTAACTCCTGTACGGATGCGGAGACTTCCCTGAAATCATTCATCGGTAGTAACTTTAGATCGAGGCTACACAGGCAGTCAACATAAAATTACGACGAGAGTAGTTTTCCTGATGGATCCCATCGACCCGCCCCCACCACCACCCCACCCGACGTCCCTCGGGCTGCGCGAGACCAAGAAGCGCGAGACCCGGCAGCTCATCTCCGACCGGGCGACCGCTCTCTTCATCGAGCAGGGCTTCGAGCACACGACGATCGCCGAGATCGCCGACGCCGCCCGCGTCGCCAAGAAGACGGTGACGAACTACTTCCCGCGCAAGGAGGACCTGGCCCTCGACCACCAGGACGAGTTCGTCGCCACCCTGGCCGACGCCGTCACCGCGCGCGAGGGGAACGAGACTCCGCTGGCCGCCCTGCGCCGCGCCTTCCTGGCCGCCGTGGCCGCCCAGGACCCCGTCGCGGGCTTCGCCGGCCCGGCCTTCACCCGCATGATCGCCGACAGTCCCACCCTCACGTCGTGCCTGCGCGGCCTGCACGACCGGCGGGAGGAGGCCCTGGCCGAGGCGCTGGCGGAAACGACCGCCGCCCGACCCGACGACATCACCCCCCGCACGGTCGCCGCCCTGCTCGGCGGAGTCCACCGCGTGCTGTTCACCCGCATCCAGGAACTGACCCTGGCGGGCCGCGCCGACCCGGAGATCGCGGAGGTGCTGGACGGCGAGGCGCGACGCGCCTTCGACCTCCTGGAACCGGCCTTGCGGGACTACGGCCGGAGGGCTCCGGATGCGACGTCACCCGAACGGACGCACACTGACTGAGTGAGCGAAATGCGCACCAAGCGGGGCGACTCGGGCCTCGGTGCGGGTCGCGCGGCCTCCCAGCCGTTGGCACTCGCGGCCATGATGTTCGCAGTGGCGATGACCTTCATCGACCAGACCATCGTGTCGATCGCGGCGCCCGACATCGTCTCCGAACTCGGCCTCTCCACCACGGGCATGCAGTGGGTGATCAACGCCTACCTGCTGGCCCTGGCTGCGTTCTTCGCCCTCGGCGGCCGCCTGGCCGACCTGTGGGGCCCGCGCCGCGTGGTCGTCGCGGGCACCCTGATCTTCGTCATCTCCTCGGTCCTGTGCGGCTGCGTACCGGCCGGCGACCACGCCCTCGGCTGGCTGATCGCCTTCCGCGCCACCCAGGGCCTGGGCGCCGCCCTGCTCTTCCCGGCCGCACTCGCCGTGGTCGTGGCGGTGTTCCCCGTCGAGCGCCGAGGACGCGCCCTCGCCCTCTTCTTCGGCGTCACCGGCGCCCTCACCGCCGTGGGTCCCCTGCTCGGCGGCTGGCTGACGGCCTGGACCTGGCGGGCGATCTTCTGGGTCAACGTCCCCGTGGCGATCATCGCGCTGATCCTCACGGCCCTGGCCCGCATCCCCGACCGCCGCCGCGACGAGACCCTGGACGTGCGGGGCGCCCTGCTGATCGTCGCCGGCATGGGCCTGAGCGTCCTCGGCTTCCAGCAGGCGTCGGCGTGGGGTTGGGACAGCGCGGCGACCTGGGCCTGCATCGCGGGCGGCCTGGCCCTCCTCTACGCCTTCGTCCGCTACGAACTCCGCACCCCCGGCCACCCCCTGATCAACCTGTCGGTCTTCCGCGACCGCGGCTTCACCACCGACACGCTCGTCCTCTTCTTCGCGATGCTGGCGTTCGTCCCGGTCTTCTTCTTCGCCTCGGTCTACGCCCAGGTATCCCTGAGCGCCTCCCCCAACCAGGCCGCCCTCTACCTCCTCTACTTCTTCGCGGGCTTCGCGATCGCCTCCCAGTGGGGCGGCCGCATCCTGGACAAACGGGGAGCCCGCCCGGCGATGAGGATCGGCTGCGCGCTGGGCGCCGTGGGCTTCGCCCTCTGGGCGGGCAAACTCACCGACCTCTCCATGCACGACCAGTGGCCCTACGCCGCGCTGGCCGGTGCGGGCATCGGCTTCCTCCTGGCCCCGGCCTCGACGGACGCGGTCAACCGCTCGATCGACGCCTCCTACGGCGAGGTCACGGGCATCACCCAGACCGTCCGCAACTACGCGGCGAGCGTGGGCCTGGCCGTCTTCGGCACCATCCTCACCCACACCATGACCGACCGGGTCACCGAAACCCTCAGCACCCGCGGCGTTCCCCCGGGCACGGACCACTCCGTCGCCCGCGACGTGACCCAGGCGATCACCGGCAACGCGGACACCCGCACCCCCGGCGGCGACGGCGCCCTGGAGACGACGATGCGGGAGGCCATGCCCGCCATCCGCATGGACTTCGCCGAGGCCAACCAGTGGATCTTCTACGGCATGGCCATCGCCCTGGCCGTCGCCTACTTCTGCGCGCTGCGGCACCCGGGGGGCCGGGCGACCGGACAGACCGAACCTGCCCCGGAGGGAGTGGACCGCCCTCAGCGTCGGTGACGGCTTCGGCTACCGTCCCACCATGGCGCTGAACGAGATCACCCGAGCCGCGGTCCTGAAGGCCGTCGAGGAGTACGACCGGCTGGGCCGGGACGCGTTCCTGGAGAGGTACGGATTCGGACCGTCGCGGAGCTACCTGCTCAGGATCGACGGGAAGGAGTACGACTCGAAGGCCGTCGTGGGAGCGGCGCACGGCTGCCTGCCCGGACGGAACCCGCTGGGCCGCGACGAGTTCTCCGGCGGTAAGGACCACGCCGCCAAGCTGTTGAGCGACCTCGGGTTCGACGTCGTGATCCGTGCGACGGGCACGTGACGTCGGTCCGCGCGCTGGCGATCGGCCTTCTCGCAGGCAGTGCGGGGGCGTTGCTCTTCGCCCCCAGAGGTGAGGGACCCGAACACCTGCGTCTCGCCGCGTTGACGGGGGTGTTGGTCTGTCAGTTTCTCACGGTCCCGATCTCATGCGTAGGCGGAATCACCTGGGCGCGGTCCTCGAGAGGAAAGCCGATCCGCCCCTACGACCTTCCCCTGGGGTCCCTGCTCATGGCCGTGGGTGTCCTGATCGCGATCCAGGCCCAGGCAGCGGTGAACTGGCTCAGCACCGTACCGACCCCCGCCGGCGTCGGCGATCCGGACGCAGAGACGTCCGTGGCGGGGCTGGCCGGCCTCTCCGGATGTCTGATGGTCCTCGTCGGCCTGGCGTTGTCGGCACACGGCGTCCGGGCGAGCAGGCGGACGGGTGGCCTGCGGCCCACCGCCGCGCGGTCCACCACCGACGGGAGCAAAGGCCACCCATGACGTTCCTGGGTGGCCTTCTCCCTTGTGCCCCCGGCAGGATTCGAACCTGCGACACCCGCTTTAGGAGAGCGGTGCTCTATCCCCTGAGCTACGAAGGCAAGGCGGCAAGGTGCAGTGCCGCCGCCGACAGTGTAGCGGGTGGTCAGGTGAGGGGGACCGGGCGGAAGCGGCCCGCCGCGCTCAGGTCGGCCTCGATGCGGGCGGCGGTTTGGCTAAGGGGCGGGAGGATGTCCGTGACGCAGGCCTCCGGCGTGCGGCGGGCGGCGTGCATCGCGACGTTGAGCGCGGCGACGACGCGGCCCTCGCGGTCGTGGACCGGGACGGCGAGGGAGCGCAGGCCGGCCTCCAGTTCCTCGTCGACCAGGGCGTAGCCGGCGGCCGGGGGCTCGGGGAGGAGGACGCGGCCCAGGGCGGTCGCGTGGGCCGGGAGGCGGGTGCCGACGGCGATGCGGGCGCTCAGGACGCGGCCGGTGGACGCCCGGGCCGTGTACTGGATCTCCTCGCCCGAGTCGGACAGGACGGCCAGCGCGGTCGACTCGTGGACGCGGTCGGCGAGGGCGGTCAGGTGGGGCTGGGCGATCTGGGGGAGGGAGGTGCGGGAGAGGGGCGGGAAGCCGAGCGAGAGGACGCGGGGAGTGAGGGTGAAGGTGTGGTCGGCGGTTCGTCGTCGTACCAGGCCCGCGTGTTCGTGGGTGATCAGGGCCCGGCGGGCGGTGGCGCGGGTCAGGCCCGTCGCCTTCGCGACCTCGGTGAGGGTGAGGGACGGGCGGTTCTCGTCGAAGGCCGTGAGGACGGTGAGGCCGCGGGCCAGGGATTCGACGAAGTCACGGCCGAGTTCCTGCTTCGACGCGCCGGTCCAGGTGGCGAGGCCGGCCGGGGGAGGGGTCGGTCGCGGAGGCGGAGCGGTGCGCAGGGTGTGCTCCATCGAGCGGACCGCCTCGCGGAGGCGGGGGAGGAGGGTTGCGCGCAGGTCGTCGGCGGTGTGGCGGCTGGTGTGGCTGACGACGCTCGCCACGCAGGCCGGGGTGCCGGTGCGGGGGTCGCGTACGGGGACGGAGACCGCGACCAGGCCCGGTTCGATCAGCTGGTCGTCCAGGGACCAGCCGGCGGTTGCCGCCACGGCCGTACGGTGTGTGAAGTCCGAGTCGGGGGCGGGGTGTTCGGCCGGAGGGACGGCCGGGAAGGTGTGGTGGTGGGGGTCCGCTGCTCGGCGGGTGCGCCAGTGGTGCCAGTCGGTGTCCGTCCACTCCGCGGCGAACAGGGGGCCGGGGGCGGTGCGTTCGGCGGGCAGGAGGTCGCCGATGCGGAAGCTGAGGGACATCGCGCGGCGGCGGGTGGCCTGGTGGATGAAGCGGATGCCGTCCCCGTCGGCGACCGCCAGCGAGACCGACTCGTCCAGTTCGTCGGCCAGCGCGTCGGCGCGGGCGGAGAGCAGGGCGGGGAGGCGGAGGGCGGCCAGGTAGGCGTTGCCCAGTTCCGTCAGGCGGGGGGCGAGGGTCACGTCGCGGCCGTCGAGGCGGACGTAACCCATGCGGGCGAGGGTGGCCGTGACGCGGTCGACCGTGGAGCGGGCCAGGCCGGTGGCCTTCTCCAGGCCGCTGAGGCTGAGGGTGCCGTCGCGGGCCTCGGTGAGGTGGTGGAGTACGGCGATGCCGCGCAGGAGGGGGGTCACCGCCTCGGCGGGCGGGTCGGCGGCCGCGGCCGCGGCCGGTGCGGTGCCGGAGCCGGAACCGTCCGGCGGGGTGTGGTTCGTGAGGTCGGCGGGCATCGGGTCTCCGGTACGGCGGTCGCGGCGGGCCCGCCCACCGTATGCCGCCGCGGGGCGGCGCCGGTCGTCAGCGCCGGGTGACGCGCACCTGGTGGTCGCCCTTCGCGTCCGCTCCCGAGACCGCGATGGTGATGCCGTGGCGCGGGTCCTTGAAGGTCTCGCCGGGAGTGAAGGCGGCGTCCGAGAGTTCGGCGTGGACGTTCGGGGCGCGGGTGCAGCCGCCGCTGTCCTGCCGGGAGTCGTAGACGGTCACCGGGCCCATGCCCGTGTCCACGTCCGCGTCGACCTTGTAGATCAGGACGCCGGGCCGGCAGACCACTTCGTCGTTGCCTTCGCGGGTGCGCAGTTCGACCGCGTACCCGGACTCCGCGTCCAGCGGCACGACCACCAGTTTGTCGCCGCCCTTGCGGGCCAGCGGGGTCAGTGTGTACTCCGTCGTCCCCGGTGCCGACGCGCAGTGCACCTGGGTGCGGTCGAGCCAGCCCAGCTTCCACTTGTGCCAGCCGAGGAGGTCGTTGTTGGCGCCCCAGTCCTCGCTCATGATGTCCCAGTGGCCGACGGCTCCGCCGCCCTCCTGGGTGTAGAGGTCGGGGAGGCCGAAGACGTGGCCGTTCTCGTGGGGCAGTACGCGGTAGCCGGTCTCGTCGTAGGAGCCGGAGCCGTCGTCCTGGCGGGAGTAGACGAAGGAGGCGTTGGCGACGGGGACGCCGTCGGCGACCGGTGCCTCCGCGTTGCCGGCGAAGGTGACGGACAGGACCGTGTCCAGGGCGGAGGGGCCCGCGTTCGGGGTGACCAGGACGTTGACGAGGTCGTACGCGCGGAAGTCGACCTTCGCGTCGGCCTCCGCGACCAGGTCCTCGACCAGTTCGCGGTAGCCGGGCTCGAAGGGGGCGCCGCGCTCTATGCCGTACTCGGCGAACGACTTCGGCATGCGCAGCCAGTCCTTGATCGGCGTCTCGGGGTGGTAGTCGAGGCGGCCGTAGGAGCTGGTGCGGAACCATTCCTCGGTCTGCGGGAAGAACTCCGCGTACCGGTCGAGGGCCTTGCCCTCACCGGGGGCGTCGGAGAAGTCGATCATCAGGTTGAGGGCGCGGACGGTGCCGGTGGAGCGGGCGTAGCCGGCGGAGGTGGGGACGCCCTCGGACATCTGGATCTCAGGGCCGCCGCTGATCATGCAGGGGCCGTGCGCGGAGGAGCGGGAGAGGGCTGCCGGGCCGGGGCCCGCCGCCGTGGTGCCCGGAGCGAGCCGGCCGGTGCCGGCCGAGGTGCTGACCGCGAAGGTCACGGCGGTGACGGTCGCGATCGCGGCGAGCCTGCGCGGGCGTATCCGGCGGCTCGGCGGCTGCGGCTGCATGCGGACCTCCCGGACCACGGCAGCCGCCCGACTCCGGCTGCACCCTTGCGCTCACCCTGTGCCGAGGGGTGGGCGGGCGCGCGCTGGAGGAGCCGATCGTGGGTTTCTCGCCGGTAGCCGCCGACCGGGGGGGGGGGGGAGAGGGGCGGGGCGGCGACCCGCTCCGGTGTGTGACTCAGGTCACGGAAAGTTTCTTCGGGGACGGGAAATAACCGGGGATCGTTTCCCCGTTTAGTCAGGTGTCCGAGCGAAACGGGGACTCCTTCCCCGGATCGCCCACCCGATGTCCGAGGAGTACGCCGTGCAGACCGCAGCCCCCGAGCGCCAGAAGGTGACCCGGCCTCGCGCCGACGCCCTGCGCAACCGGGAGCGGATCGTCACCGCCGCCCGGGAGATGTTCGTGGAGCACGGGCCCGACGTGCCGCTCGACGACGTCGCCCGCCGCGCCGGCGTCGGCAACGCCACGGTGTACCGCAACTTCCCCGACCGCGACGCCCTCGTCCGCGAGGTCGTCTGCTCGGTCATGGACCGTACGGCGCGGGCGGCGGAGCTCGCGCTCGCGGAGACCGGGGACGCGTTCGAGGCGCTGGAGCGCTTCGTGCACGTCGCCGCCGACGAGCGGATCAGCGCCCTGTGCCCCATGGTGTCCAGCACGTTCGACCAGCACCACCCCGACCTGGAAGCGGCGCGTGAACGGGTCGAGCGGCTCGTCGCCGAGGTCATGGACCGGGCCAAGGCGGCCGGTCAGCTCCGTGCCGACGTGGGCGTGGGGGACCTGATGATCGCCGCGGCCCAGCTCAGCCGGCCCCCGGCCGGTACGGGGTGCCTGAGCGCCGACCGGTTCGTCCACCGTCATCTGCAGCTGTTCCTGGACGGGCTGCGGGCCCCGGCCCGCTCCGCCCTGCCGGGCGCGGTCGTGACCATGGAGGACCTGCGCCGGCCCTGAGACCAGCAGTCACGCGAAACTTCACCGTCTGACCGGTGGGCGGCGGCTCCCGCGGCCGTCGCCCGGGTCCAGTCGTCCCTTTACTCACCTTTTTCCGTCACGAAGTCCCGAAGTGGGTACCCCCATGTCTCAAACAGCCGTCAAGGCCTCCGGCGTCACCGACGCCCCGGACGCCGGACGCTGGAAAGCGCTCGTCTTCATCGCGCTCGCCCAGCTGATGGTGGTCCTCGACGCCACCATCGTGAACATCGCCCTGCCCTCCGCGCAGCAGGACCTCGGCATCTCCGACGGCAACCGGCAGTGGGTCGTCACGGCCTACGCCCTCGCCTTCGGCGGTCTGCTGCTGTTCGGCGGCCGGATAGCCGACCTGTGGGGCCGCAAGCGCACCTTCGTCGTGGGGCTGGCCGGCTTCGCCGTCGCCTCGGCGCTCGGTGGTGCGGCCACCAACGAGGCCATGATGTTCGGCTCCCGCGCCCTCCAGGGCGTCTTCGGCGCCCTGCTCGCGCCCGCCGCGCTCTCCCTGCTCGCCGTGATGTTCACGGACGCCAAGGAGCGCGCCAAGGCGTTCGGCATCTACGGTGCGATCGCCGGTGGCGGCGGTGCCGTGGGTCTGATCCTCGGCGGTTTCCTCACCGAGTACCTGAACTGGCGCTGGACGTTCTTCGTCAACATCCCGTTCGCCGTGGTCGCCGCGGCCGGTGCGTACCTGGTCATCCGTGAGCCGAAGGGCGGCCGCAACCGCTCGCCGCTCGACGTTCCCGGCGTGATCCTGTCCACCCTGGGGCTGGTCGCGCTCGTCTACGGCTTCACCCGCGCCGAGTCCGACGGCTGGAGCGACGCGGTGACGGTCGGCATGTTCGTCGCCTCGGCGGTGCTGCTGCTGGCCTTCGTGACCGTCGAGTCCCGGGTCAAGGCCCCGCTGCTGCCGCTGCGCGTGATCACCGAGCGCAACCGGGGCGGGGTCTACCTCTCGCTGGGCCTGGCGATCATCGCGATGTTCGGCCTGTTCCTCTTCCTGACCTACTACCTGCAGATCGTGAAGGGCTACACGCCGGTCAAGACCGGTTTCGCCTTCCTGCCGATGATCGCGGGCATGATCACGGGCTCCACCCAGATCGGCACCCGCCTGATGACCCGGGTCGCCCCCCGGCTGCTGATGGGCCCCGGCTTCCTGGTCGCCGCCGTCGGCATGCTGCTGCTGACCCAGCTGGAGCTCGACACCTCGTACGCCGCGGTGCTGCTGCCCGGCATGCTGCTGCTCGGTCTCGGCATGGGTACGGCGTTCATGCCGGCCATGTCCATGGCCACCCAGGGGGTCGAGCCGCGGGACGCCGGTGTCGCCTCCGCCATGGTCAACACCTCGCAGCAGGTGGGCGGCGCGATCGGTACGGCGCTGCTGAACACCATCGCCGCCTCGGCCACCACGTCCTACGTCGCCGACCACATCGGCGGCGCGGCCACCCGGTCCCAGCAGCAGCTGGTCCAGCTGGAGGGGCAGGTGCAGGGCTACACCAGCGCGATCTGGTTCGCCGTCGGCATCCTGGTGGTGGCGGCCGTGATCGCCCTGACCCTCATCAACGCCGGCCGTCCGGGCGGCACCGCCGTCACCGGGTCCGGTGCGGGTGACGCGGCCGGGGAGGAGCTGCCGGTGCCGGTCGTCGCCCACTGACGACGCCGGACGCGGTACACCCCCTCGGGCCCCCTGTTCCATCCGTGCGCGGGGGGAGGGGACGCCCTCCGCGCACGGTTCCCAGGACCTGCCCCGGCGGCGCGCTCAGCGCAGCCAGGGCAGGTCCGCACCCGCTTCACGGGGCTGGAGTCCCTCGGCGACGATCCGCATGATCTCGCCGAGGGACTTCTGCTGTTCGGGCGTGAGACGGTCGAACACGGCCTGGCGGACGGCCTCCACGTGGCCGGGCGCGGTCTGCCCCAGTACCGCGTACCCCTCCTCCGTGAGCACGGCGAACTGGCCCCGCTTGTCGGAGGGGCAGTCCTCGCGGCGCACCCAGCCGCTCTTCTCCAGGCGGGCGATCGCGTGCGAGAGGCGGGAGCGGGTGATCTTGGCGTATCGCGCCAGCTCCGTCATCCGCAGCCGCCGCCGCGGTGACTCGGCGAGCTTGACCAGCAGTCCGTAGTAGACGTGCGGCATCCCCGCGTCGCGCTGGAGCTGGCGGTCGAGGTGGTCCTCCAGGAGGGTGGCCGCCTCGATGTAGGAACGCCAGACGCGCTGCTCCTCGGCGGTGAGCCAGCGGGGCTCGTCGGCGGAGGGCGGGATGGGTGCCGTGTTCATGTATCCATGGTACGAGTCCTTGAATTTTAAACAAGAAACCCTTAGATTTGACTGCGAGGAACAGCTTGAGAGTTCAAGTAACTGAGTGAACCGAGTGACCTGAGCAACTGGAGCCGCCCCGTGTCCGCCACCGCCCAGGAGCGCATGCCCGCCCTCTACCTGAGCCACGGCGCGCCGCCCCTCGCCGACGACCCGGTCTGGCCCGGCGAGCTGGCCGCCTGGTCCGCCGCACTGCCCCGCCCCAAGGCGATCCTCATCGTCTCCGCCCACTGGGAGGAGGCCCCGCTCGCCCTCGGCGCCGCCCGGACCGTCCCCCTGGTCTACGACTTCTGGGGCTTCCCCGAGCGCTACTACCGGGTCCGTTACGAGGCTCCCGGCGCCCCCGCGCTCGCCGAATCCGTACGCAAGCTGCTGCGCGCCCCCGGCGCGCCGGTGCAGGACGTGCCCGACCGAGGGCTCGACCACGGCGCGTACGTGCCGCTGGTCGAGATGTACCCCGGCGCCGACGTCCCCGTCCTCCAGGTCTCCATGCCGACCCTCGACCCGGAGCGGCTGATGGAGACGGGCCGCAGGCTCGCGCCGCTGCGCGACGAGGGCGTGCTGATCATCGGTTCCGGTTTCTTCACCCACAACCTGGCCGCGCTGCGCCAGGCCGGCGTCCCTTCCTGGTCGGCCGAGTTCGACGACTGGGGCCGGCGCGCGCTGGACGCCGGTGACGTGGACGCGCTGCTCGACTTCACCCGCAAGTCCCCGGCGGGCACGCTCGCCCATCCGCGCACCGAGCACTTCGCCCCGCTGTTCGTGACCATGGGCGCTGCGGACGCGGCCGGTGAGCTGGACCTGCGGCGCTCGGTGATCGACGGGTTCTGGATGGGGCTGGCCAAGCGGTCGGTGCAGTTCGGCTGAGCCGCGCGCCCCGAGGGGCTACAGCGGTTTCTCGTACCAGGCCACGTCCCAGTAGCGGCCGAACTTGCGGCCCACCTCGTGGTACGTGCCGACGTGCCGGAAGCCGAAGTGCCCGTGCAGCCGGGCGGAGGCCTCGTTGGGCTGGGCGATGCCCGCGTAGGCGCGGTGCAGGTCCTCGCCGGCCAGGGCCGCGAAGAGGGACGTGTAGAGCAGGGTGCCGATGCCCCGGCCGCCGGCGCCGGGGGCGACGTAGACCGTGGTCTCCACCGAGGTGCCGTAGGCGGGCTTGGCGCGATAAGGGCTCGATGTGGCGTACCCCAGGATTTCCCGTGACTCGGCGTCCGTGGCAACCCTGAGCCGGTACGGGCCGTCTTCAGGGTGGGAGAGCAGCCAAGAGCGGCGCTCTTCCGGGGTGAACGGCTCGGTGTCGAACGTGACGGGCGTCTCACGTACGTAGTGGTTGTAGAGGTCGGTGAGGGCCTTGAGGTCGCCCTCGATCCCCGCCCTGACCTGGACCTCCGTACGTCCCGTCGGCATCGCGCCTCCTCGTGTGGCGGCACAGGGTACTGCATGATCAGAAAAATCGGGGGGCGGGTTGGGAATTCTGTCCGGATTCCAGTCGTTGTTTCCATCGGATGCAGGGCACCCGAGGAGAGTCCCGGGAG
This sequence comes from Streptomyces sp. M92, assembly GCF_028473745.1. Classification (NCBI taxonomy): domain Bacteria; kingdom Bacillati; phylum Actinomycetota; class Actinomycetes; order Kitasatosporales; family Streptomycetaceae; genus Streptomyces; species Streptomyces sp. M92. The sequence goes on along the minus strand of NZ_CP101137.1, from coordinate 7,488,500 downwards.
AGGCCGGAGAGCAGTTCCGGGACCGGAGACAACCCCAGACGGTGCCGAACGTCCACAGGACCACCCGCTGAACCACCATCGCAAGGGAGCACGCATGGCAACCCGTGCCGTCGCCCGTCGTAAGTCCGCCACCGGCGAGACGGCCGACGCGGCAACCAGCGTCCGCGCAGGCAGCGGCGAGCTCGCCGACCGCGATCTGGTCGGCATGTACCTCGACGAGATCGCACGGACACCGCTGCTCGACGCCGCCAAGGAGGTCGAGCTGTCCCAGACCATCGAGGCGGGTGTGTTCGCGCGGCAGGTCCTCGAAGGCTACGAGGAGACCGGGGCGGACGCCACCCGGGACGAGCTGCAGGCCCTGATCGACGAGGGTGAGCGCGCGAAGGACGTCTTCATCCGCTCCAACCTCCGGCTGGTCGTGGCGGTCGCCCGGCGTTACCCGCGCAGCGGCCTGCCGCTCCTCGACCTGATCCAGGAGGGCAACGCGGGCCTGGTCCGCGCGGTCGAGAAGTTCGACTACCGCAAGGGCTTCAAGTTCTCGACGTACGCCACCTGGTGGATCCGTCAGGCCATCACCCGCTCCATCGCGGACCAGTCGCGCACCATCCGGCTCCCCGTCCACCTGGTGGAGGAGCTGGGCCGCATCCGGCGCGTGCAGCGGGAGTTCAACCGGGAGCACGGCCGCGAGCCGGAGCCCGCGGAGATCGCCGCCGAGCTCGGCTCGACGCCGGAGCGCGTCACCGACGTCCTCGACTGGGCCCGCGACCCCGTCTCGCTGAACATGTCGGTGGACGACGAGGGCGAGACCCAGTTCGGCGACCTGCTGGAGGACACCTCCGCCGTCTCTCCCGAGCAGTCGGTGCTGACGCTGCTGCGCAGCGAGGAGCTGGACGACCTCATCGGCCGCCTCGACCCGCGCACGGCCTCCATCATCAAGATGCGGTACGGCATCGACGACGGCCGGGAGCGTACGCTGACCGAGGTCGGCAAGGAGCACGGTCTCACCCGTGAGCGCATCCGGCAGATCGAGAAGCACGCGCTGCTGGAGCTGAAGAAGCTGGCCCGCGACACCGGCTTCGAGGCCGCGGCGTAGCACGCGCCCCGAGCGCGGCGTGGCGGGCCGGTGAACCGCCCGCCGTGATGCGGGGGGCGTGACGCGACGCGTGGGGCGTACGCCGGTGGCCGAACCCCGCGCAAACATGGCTGTACAACGCTGCTTCAATCGGCGGGAGCCGGGAACAAGAACACCGGGCCCACTGGTCCGGCGCCGGGGCAGCCGCTCCGGACCGGGCCTCGTGCCCCTTCAGGACCACGTCCCGACGCACTCCCCCCGGCGCCGGGACTTTCCCGAGCCGGGCTCGGCGCCTCTCCCCCCGGGGCGCCGCAGCCCGGCTCCCTCCGTTCCCGGACGTTTCCGGACCGTTCCGCAGCGGGGCACCCCGGACCTGAACCCCGGGGTGTCCCGCCGAATGGCAGATTCTGTCACAGCGGCATAGCCTGCCGAAGTGAGCAGCACCATGCCGGCCTCTTCCGCATCCGAACCGTCCGGTTCCAGCCCCGGTCCCGGTTCCGGTCCCGGTTCCGGCCCCGGTTCCGGTTTCGGTCACGGGGCTCCCGGGCCCCTTTCCCTGACCGAGCGGCGCAAGGCCGCGACCCGGATGGAGATCGCCCGCGCGGCGGCCGGCCTCTTCGTGCGACAGGGTCTGCGGGCGACCCGGGCGGAGGACATCGCCCGGGCCGCGGGAGTCGCCCCGCGCACCTTCTACCGCTACTTCGCGACCAAGGAGGAGGCCGTCGCCCCGCTCTACGCCCTGGGCGCCGAGCGCTGGGCGGCCGCGGTGCGCGCCGCCTCGCCGGAGCTGTCCGTGCCCGACGCCCTGGAACACGCCGTACGGCACACCCTGACGCCCGGCGCCGGGGTGTCGGCGCCGTCCTGGGAGTGGGCCCGCACGCTGATCCGCCTGGCTGAGACGAGCCCGGCGCTGCGGAAGGTGTGGGCGGAGGTGTGCGTGATCGCCGAACGCGGGCTGGTGGAGGTGCTGGCGGCGCGGCTGTCCGACGGCGACGACAACGTTGCCGAGCGGCTGGCGTGCTCCCCCCAGCTGCGCTTCGCCGCCGCGGTGGCGGGCGCGGCGGTGCGGGTGGCGGTGGAGCACTGGGCGGACGGTGGGGACGGCGCGGAGGGGGCGGAGAGCCCCGTCGAGTCGGCGCTGCGGAACCTGGAGGGGCTGCGGACGTTCGCCTGGGAGGGATGCGGGGCTACGGCTGCGGCTACGGCTACGGCTACGGCTACGGCTGCGGCTACGGCTGCCGGATGACGGGCGGGGTGGGGTGGCGGGGCGGTGGTGTGGCAATACGGGGTGCGGCAATACGGGGTGCGGCGGTGCGAGGTGCGGCGGTGCGAGGTACGGCGGTGCGAGGTACGGCGGTGCGGCGGGCAAGGAGTTGCGGACCGGGTGGGACCGGACCGACCAGGCCGGAGCGGACCGGCAGGGTGTGGCTCCGCGGTCGGCCGAGCCGGGCCCGGGTGCCTCGGGGGCGGTCACGGCCCGGACGCCCGCGCCGGTGCGGGAAGGGCGGTCACCCGCCTGCCGCGCCGAGCAGCCGTGCCCCCAGTTCCCGTACGCACTCGACCAGTTCCGCCGGCTCTCGGACCCTGAACTCCAGGCCCACCATCGCGAGCCGTACCGCCATCCAGTCCACCGGGTCGGAGACGGTCGCCCGCAGTACGCACGACGTGCCGTCGTCCGCCGGCTCCGGCGGTCCGAGCCACTGAGGCAACCGTGCGGTGACCGCCTCGGGCGGCGCGGCGAAGGAGACCTCGATGTCGTACGAGTCGCTGTGCCGTTGCATCGAGCGCCGCAGGTACTCCGCCGCGCTGCCGGTCGGCAGCTCGCGGGGAGCGAACCGCGCCCCGGTCGCGAACGGCTCGCTCACCCGGTCGACCCGGAAGGTCCGCCAGTCCTCCCGGTCGAGGTCGTAGGCGACCAGATACCAGCGGCGTCCCGTCGAGACCAGCCGGTACGGCTCCGTCACGCGCCGCGACTCGGTGCCGTCCGCCGCACGGTAGGCGAACCGCAGTCGCTCCTGCCCCGCCACCGTGGAGGCCATCACGGTCAGCGTCTCAGTCGCGATGCTCGGCCCGTCCCCACTGGTCAGCGGGGTCGTCGCGGCCTGGAGTGTGGCCACCCGGTGCCGCAGCCGCGAGGGCAGCACCTGTTCCAGCTTGGCCAGCGCCCGCACCGACGCCTCGTCCACGCCCTCGACCGCGTGCCCGGCGCCGGCGCGCAGGCCGACCGCGATGGCCACCGCCTCCTCGTCGTCGAGCACCAGCGGCGGCATGGCCTTGCCCGCCACCAGGCGGTAACCGCCGTCGGCGCCCATGGTCGCCTGTACGGGATAGCCCAGCTCACGCAGCCGGTCGATGTCCCGCCGGACCGTGCGGCGGGAGACGCCGAGCCGCCCGGCGAGCTCGCCGCCGGGCCACTCGCGGGGTGTCTGGAGGAGGGAGAGGAGCGTCAGGAGCCGGGCCGGAGTGTCCGTCGTCATGGTTCGAGGATGGCGCACGAGTAGGACGTGAACTGTCCTACTGGGGTCATAGCTTCATGGTCATGACCTCAACGCACACCCCGAGCCCCGTGCCGGGCACGCCCCCCGCGGGCGACCGCCGTCGCTGGTACGCCCTCGCGATCGTGATGACCGCGGCGTTCATGGACCTGGTCGACGTCACCATCGTCAACATCGCCATCCCGTCGATCCGTCAGGACGAGGGCGCATCTTTCAGCCAGATCCAGTGGATCACCGCCGGTTACGCCCTCGCCTTCGCGGCCGGCCTGATCACCGGCGGGCGGCTCGGCGACATCCACGGCCGCAAGCGGGTCTTCCTCGTCGGCGTCGCCGGCTTCACCGTGGCGTCCGCGCTGTGCGGGCTCGCCGTGAACCCCGAGATGCTGGTCGCCTCGCGCATCCTCCAGGGTGCGATGGCGGCGCTGATGGTGCCCCAGGTGCTGTCGATCGTGCACGCCACCTTCCCGGCGCACGAACGCGGCAAGGTGTTCGGCCTGTTCGGCGCGATCGTCGGTCTGGGCGCGGTCTCCGGGCCGCTGCTGGGCGCCCTGCTCACCGAGTGGAACCTCTTCGGGCTCCAGTGGCGGCCCATCTTCCTCATCAACCTGCCGGTCGGCGTCGCCGCCCTCGTCCTCGGCGGCCGCTTCATCACCGAGTCCAAGGCGCCGCGCGCCCTGCGGCTGGACCTGGTCGGGGTCGCCCTGGTCACCCTCGGTCTGCTGATGCTGGTCTACCCGCTCACCCGGGGGCGCGAGCTGGGCTGGCCGCTGTGGGGGCACCTGTCGATGGCCGGCGCGTTCGTCGTGCTCGCGCTGCTGGTGGCGTACGAGAGGCGCAAGAGCGCGCGGGACGGTTCGCCGCTGGTCGAGCTGTCGCTGTTCCGGGTGAAGAGCTTCGCCGCCGGTATCGCCGTGCAGACCGTCTTCGGGCTCGCGCTCGGCATCTTCTTCCTGGTGTGGACGCTGTACATGCAGGTGGGGCTCGGCTGGACGCCGCTGCGGGCGGGGCTGACCGGCGTGCCGTTCTCGGTCGCCGTCTCCGTGGCGGCGGGAGTGTCGGTGCAGAAGCTGGTGCCGCGCTTCGGGCGCAAGGTGCTGCAGGCGGGCGCGCTGGTGATGGCGGCGGGCGTACTGCTCTACCTCTGGGAGGCCGGGCACTACGGACTCGGCATCACCTCCTGGCAGATGGCGCTGCCGCTCGTCGTGATGGGCGTCGGGATGGGGCTGATCGTCGCGCCGCTGACGGACGCGGTGCTGTCCCAGGTGCCGCGTGAGCACGCCGGGTCGGCGTCCGGGCTCATCAACACCGTGCAGCAGATGGGCAACGCGCTCGGGCTCGGGCTGGTCTCCGTCGTCTTCTTCGGCACGATGAGCGACCACGTGGCCCCGTCCCGGATCGGTCCCGCCTACGCGGACGCCTTCCAGAACGCGCTGGGCTGGGTGGCGGCCGTGCTCGGCGTCATCTTCCTGCTGATGTTCGCGCTGCCGAAGCGGCCGGCGCAGCACGTGGAGGGGGCTACGGGGGACGCTTCGGAGGCCGCTGTGGAGGAGAAGCAGGACGCGCTGGTCTGAGGCCGTCGGCACGGATGCCCGGATGCCCGGATGTCCGGATGTCCGGGTGCCCGGATGTGTGGATGCACGGATGCGCGGATGCCCGGCCATGCCCACCTGTGCCCGGTTGTATTTGAATGGGTCCGGTTGGTTGTTTACATTCCAGACAACCGGGCGTAGCCTCCGAGAGAAACCACAGGTTCGGGCACGGCTCGGGCACAGGCTTGGGCACAGGTCGGAGGCGAACGGTCATGTACGCACCGGAGCGGCAGCAGGAGATCCTCCGGCTCGCGCGGGACGGCGGCCGGGTGGACGTGGTGTCGCTGGCCGAGGAGTTCCAGGTGACGGCGGAGACCATCCGCCGCGACCTCAAGGCACTGGACCGGGCCGGTCTGCTGCGTCGCGTGCACGGCGGCGCCATCCCCGTCGGACGGCTCGACTTCGAGCCGGACCTCGCCGAGCGCGAGTCCACGGCGGCCGACGAGAAGGACCGGATCGCCAAGGCGGCCCTGGCGGAACTGCCCGCCGACGGCACGCTGATCCTCGACGCCGGTTCCACGGTGGCCCTGCTGGCCGCCGCGATCCCGCGTGAGTCCTCGCTCACCGTCGTCACCCACAGCCTGCCCATCGCCGCCCGCCTCGCCGACCACCCCGGCATCCAGCTCCACCTGGTCGGCGGGCGCGTGCGGCACCGTACGCGCGCCGCCGTCGACGCCTGGGCGCTGCGCGCGTACGGCGAGATCCGCGCCGACGTGGTGCTGGTCGCCGCCAACGGCTTCTCCGCCGAGCACGGGCTGACCACCCCCGATCTCGCGGAGGCCGCGGTCAAACGGGCCGCCGTCGCCGCCGCCCGCCGCGTGGTGCTGCTCGCCGACTCCTCCAAGTACGGACAGGAGCACTTCGCCCGCTTCGGCTCCCTGAGCGACGTGGACCTGCTGATCACCGACAGCGGGCTGAGCCCCGAAGACGCCACCGCCGTCGAGCGCGACGGCACGGAAGTAGTACGCGCATGATCCTCACCGTCACCCCCAACCCGTCCCTGGACCGCACCTACGAGGTGCCCTCCCTCGACCGCGGCGAGGTCGTCCGCGCCACGGGCGAGCGCGTGGACCCGGGCGGCAAGGGTGTGAACGTCTCCCGCGCGGTGACGGCGGCCGGCCGGCGCACCGTGGCGGTACTGCCGCTCGGCGGCCCCTCCGGCGCTCTCGTCTCCGAACTGCTCGACGCTCAGGGCATCGAGGTCGCGCCCGTGCCGGTCGCCGGGGTCACCCGCGCCAACATCGCGCTCGCCGAGGCCGACGGCGTCCTGACGAAGATCAACGCGCCCGGCCCCGAACTGACGGCGGCCGAACGGGAACTGCTGCTGGAGACCGTGAGGCGCCAGTCGCCCGGCGCCGACTGGATCGCCTGCTGCGGCAGCCTGCCGCGCGGACTCGCCCCCTCCTGGTACGCCGACCTGGTGGCCCGCGCGCACGCCGCCGGTGTCCGCATCGCCCTCGACACCTCCGGCCCCGCCCTGGCCCAGGCCCTGCGCGAGCGGCCCGACGTGGTCAAGCCGAACGCCGAGGAACTGGCCGAGACCGTGGGGCGTCCCCTGCTCACGGTCGGCGACGCGGTGAAGGCCGCCGAGGAACTGCGGGAGCTGGGCGCCCGATCCGTGCTCGCCAGCCTCGGCGCCGACGGACAGCTCCTCGTGGACGACGCGGGCATCTGGTTCGGCAGCGCCCGCGTGGACGCCGTACGCAGCAACGTCGGCGCCGGTGACGCATCCCTCGCCGGGTTCCTCGTGGCCGGGGGCGCGGGGCCCGGCGCCCTGGCGTCGGCGGTGGCGCACGGTGCCGCGGCCGTCCGGCTGCCCGGCAGTGTGATGCCGACGCCGGCCGACCTGGACCCGGGTGCGGTGACGGTCACGGCCCGGGTGCCGGTGGACCGCGCGCTGAAGGAGCCGGCGTCATGACCGCCACCGACCGGGCCGCCGGCCCGCTTGCCAGGGGCGGTTGCGGCCGAGGCGTCCCCGGGCGGTTCCCGGCGGCCGTGCCCGGTCTCGGCCGCGGAGACTCCGGCGGCTCTCCGGCCGTCGTTGCTGATTCCTGTGGCTTTCCGGCCGTCGTTGCCGATTCCGGTGGCTCTCCGGCCGCCGTCGCCGACCCCGACCGCGATGTCCCCGTCCCCCTCCGTGGTGCCGATCCCCGACGGGACGTCCCCGGCCCGCTCGCCGGGGCCGTCCCCGACCCCCACCGCAGTGCCCCCGTCCCCCTCCCCGTTTCCGCCCACCACCCCACGTTCCGGGCGATACGCGAGCTAAGGAGCCCGCGATGAGCGAGATGATCACCGCGGACCTGGTCGACCTCGACCTGTCCGCCGACACCAAGGAAGCGGCGGCGCGCGCCCTCGCCGAGCGGATGGTGGCCCTGGGCCGGGTGACCGACCTGGACGCCTTCCTCGCCGACGTGGCCGCCCGCGAGGCGCAGATGCCGACCGGCCTCGACGGCGGCATCGGCATCCCGCACTGCCGCAGCGCGCACGTCACCGAGCCGACGCTCGCCTTCGGGCGCAGCGCGGCCGGCATCGACTTCGGGGCGGCGGACGGACCGGCCGACCTGATCTTCCTCATCGCCGCTCCGGCGGGCGCCGACGACGCCCACCTGACGATCCTGTCCTCCCTGGCCCGGCAGCTGATGAACGCCGAGTTCACCGACGCGCTGCGGTCGGCGGGAGACGCGACGGCCGCGGCGGCGCTGATCCGCGGGGAGGAGCCGGACGGCACCGAGGACTCCGTGGCGGTCCCGGCGGCGGCCTCCGCCGGGACCGCCACGGGCAGCGCCGACGAAGCCCCCGGCGAACCCGCACGCCCCTTCCGCGTGGTCGCCGTCACCTCCTGCCCCACCGGCATCGCACACACCTACATGGCGGCCGAGTCGCTGGAGAACGCCGGCCGCGAGGCGGGCGTCGAGGTCTCCGTCGAGACGCAGGGCTCGGCCGGGTTCACCCGGCTCGACCCGGCGGTGATCGAGGCGGCGGACGGCGTGATCTTCGCCCACGACGTGCCCGTACGCGACAAGGAGCGCTTCGTCGGCAAGCCCACCGTGGACACCGGCGTCAAGGCGGCCATCAACCGGCCCGGCGAGCTGATCGGCGAGGTCCGCGGCAAGGCGGCGCGCGGAGAGGTCACGGCGGCCGGTGGGGTCAGTGGGGCCGGTGGGGCCGGTTCCTCCGGTGCGACGCCCGTCGAGCGCGGCGGGAGCTCCGGTGACGGGTACGGGACGAAGCTGCGCGTCTGGCTGATGTCCGGCGTCAGTTACATGGTGCCGTTCGTCGCCGCGGGCGGTCTGCTCATCGCCCTGGGCTTCGCGATCGGCGGCTACGAGATCAACGAGGCGCCGTCGGTGACGGACCACTTCGTGTGGTCGCAGGCGGACAGCTGGGCGGCGCTGCTGTTCCAGATCGGCGGCGTGGCCTTCGCCTTCCTCGTCCCGGTGCTGGCCGGATACATCGCCTACGGCATGGCCGACCGCCCGGGTCTCGTCCCCGGCTTCGTCGGCGGCTCGATCGCGCTGACCATCAACGCCGGTTTCCTCGGCGGCCTGGTGGCGGGTCTGATCTCCGGTGCCGTGGTGATGGCGATCCAGCGGATACGCATCCCGTCGGCGCTGCGCGGGATCATGCCGGTGGTGGTGATCCCGCTGGTCTCCTCGGCGGTCGTCGGGTTCCTGATGTTCGTGGTGATCGGCAAGCCCATCGCGTCCGCGCAGCAGGCGATGACCGACTGGCTGAGCGGCCTGTCCGGCGCCAACGCGGTCCTGCTCGGCGCCCTGCTGGGCCTGATGATGTGCTTCGACCTGGGCGGCCCGGTCAACAAGGTCGCGTACGCCTTCGCCACAGCCGGCATCGCCGTCACCGACCCCAGCGACTCGGCGATGAAGATCATGGCGGCGGTCATGGCGGCCGGTATGGTCCCGCCGCTGGCCATGGCCCTGGCCACGACCGTGCGGAGCAAGCTCTTCAACGCGGCCGAACGCGAGAACGGCAAGGCCGCCTGGGTGCTGGGCGCCTCCTTCATCTCCGAGGGCGCGATCCCGTTCGCCGCGGCCGACCCGCTGCGGGTCATCCCGGCGTCGATGGCGGGCGGCGCGGTCACCGGCGCCCTGTCGATGGCCTTCGGCGCCACGCTGCGCGCCCCGCACGGGGGCATCTTCGTGGTGCCGCTGATCGGCAACCCGCTGCTCTACCTGGTCGCCATCGCGGCGGGCGTCTGCGTCACCACGGCCCTGGTGATCGTCCTCAAGGGCCTGCGCAAGCCGGCGCCGGGGGCGGTGGCGCAGGGGCCGGGCGGCGCGGGTCCGGCGGCCCCGTCGTCGGGGGCGAAGCAGCCGGTGGCCGCGTGAGGGACGGCACACGCCGGTGATGTCCGGGCCCGGGTCCGTACGGGGCCCGGCCCGCGCGCTACGCCCGCATGCTCAGGAACCGGCGCCGCTCTCAGGAGACCTGTGCCGCCCTGCGCTCCATCGCCCGGCGGGCGGTGTCCTCGCCGGCGTACACCTCGCACATGTGCCGCCCGTCGGGCGTGGCCGTGTGCTCGACCTCCCAGAGGGAGACCTCCGAGCCGTCGCGCAGCAGGAACGCGTGCTCGTAGAGCGAGAAGCCGACCCGGGCGCGGCGCGCGCGGCCGGGACCGCCGAAGGCCTGCGTGATCTGGTGCGCGGACGCCGTCGCCAGCCGGGCGGCCAGCTCGGCGCCGGGCCGGTCAGGGTTCTCCGCGCGGCGCAGCAGCCGGCGGGCGTGGTCCGCCGAGGCGTCGGGGGCGTAGCTGTGCCGGGGGGTGGCGACCGGCGACAACTGCACCTGCACCGGCAGTTCGAAGTCGGGGGTGTCCGGCGGCAGGGCCAGCCGGGCGGTGGCGGCGCGCAGCTCCTCCTCGTCGACGTACACCTCGTGCTGCGGTTCGCCGCCCGGGGTCGTGTTGTGGACGAGCTCCCACAGCGTGACGGCCGCGCCGTCGGCGAGCAGCCAGGTGTGCCGGTACGTCTCGCGGTGCAGCCCCGCGCTGTGGTGCGCGGAGTGCAGCGAACCGTCGTGCGCCAGCGCGCAGTCCAGCTGCCGTATCGTCTCGTCGGGCAGCTCGAACGAGTTCAGTGCCCGACCGAGCAGTCGCATGAGGTGCTCCTCCGGAGACTCGGGCGACTCGGGTGGTTCGTACGCTGCCGTCTCGTACGGAACGCTCAAGGTTTCTCCCGGCGTTGCTGCATGTCACCTTGTGGGTGCATACCGTAGCCCCTCGGTCGGACATCATGTCCGGGAACCGAGAAAACGTCCGCACGAAAAACGCGCGGGCCGCGCGAGGAGTTCCCGCGCGACCCGACGAACCGTCAAAATATGCTGGTCAAAAGGCCGGACGTCCGGTCAGACGGCGCTCCCGGCGACCCACTCGCTCCACGCCATGTTCCAGCCGTTGAGGCCGTTGTCCGGCGCGATCGTGCCGTCCGGGGAGTTCTTGACGACCACCACGTCCCCGACGAGCGAGTTGTCGAAGAACCACTTGCCGTCCGTGGCGCCCTGCCCGCCCTGCACGTCCCGCAGCCCGACACAGCCGTGGCTGGTGCCCTGCACGCCGAAGGGCGGATTGCCCTTGTCGTACCAGTAGTTGCCGTGGAGGAAGGTGCCGGAACGGCTCAGCCGCATCGCGTGCGGCACGTCCGGGATGTCGTACGTGAACCCGACCGTGGAGCCGTCCATGCGCATCTCCTTCGACTTCGACGAGATCACCATCTGCCCGTTGTACGTCGGGGTCTCGGCGCTGCCCGCCGAGACGGGGACCGACCTGAGCGTCTCGCCGTCCCGTACGACGGTCATGGTCTGGGTGTTCGCGTCGACCGTGGAGACCTGGGCGCGGCCCACCGTGAAGGTGACGGTCTTCTTCTGCACGCCGTGGACGCCGTTCGCGCCCTCCACTCCGTCCAGGTCGATCTTCATCGTGACCTTCGAGCCGGCCTTCCAGTACTCCTCGGGCCGGAAGTCGAGCCGCTGGTCGCCGAACCAGTGCCCGACCACCTCCTGACCGCTGCTGGAGGTGACCGAGATGTGCGACTGCACGTTCTTCTTGTCGCTGATCGCCTTGTCGAACTTGAACGACACCGGCATCCCCACGCCCACCGTGGTTCCGCCGTCCGGGGTGTAGGTGCCGATGAAGCTGTTGGCCGCGGAGACCGTGGTGAAGACCGAGTCGGCGGCGGACGTACGGCCGTCGGCGTCCTTCGCGGTCGCGTGGATCCGGTACTCGGTCCCCCGCTCCAGCTGCTCCTTCGGCTTCCAGCTGCCGCCGTCGGCGGAGAGCGCGCCCGGCACGGCCGCCCCCGTCTCCGCGACGGTCATCCGCACCTCGGTCAGCCGCCCGTCGGTGACCTTCACACCGGTCGTGTTGATCGAGGCACCGGTCGAACCGTCCTCGGCCGAGATCACGACCTTCGCGGCGGAGGTCTTCGCGGAGTCCGCGCCACCGCCCTTGCCGTCCTTCTTGTCGTCGGCGCTGGCGCTGCCACCGCAGGCGGTGAGGGTGAGGGCGCCGACCACCAGGGCGGCACAGGCCCCCAGTACGCGCCGCGATGCTATGACCGGCCTTGTCACGGGCTGCTCCAGGAATGAGGTGTTGTGCGGTGTTGCCTTCAATCCCGTAGAGGCGGGCGGGGCCGTCCGGGTTCCCGTCGGCCGCCCGCGACGCCCACGCGTGACAGAACCGGGACAATCGCCCCCGCCTGCGGCTCAACCGGCCTGCGGCTCAACCGGCCTCCGTCTCAACCGCCCCCCGTCTCAACTGACCCTCGGCTCACGCCCGTACAACTCCGTGTACGACGGCCACGCCCCGCCCGGCCCGTCCACCGGCCCGGCGGCCCGTACGGCCCGCACGATCGCCCGCGTCACCACGTCCGCGCCCGCCGCCAGCACCTCGTTCAGCGCGAGCGGCTGCCCCGCGTCGAGCGGACGCGCCCCGGTCGCCAGGGCGAACACCGTGTCCCCGTCGCTCAGCAGATGCACCGGCCGTACGGCACGCGCGATGCCGTCGTGCGCCGTGCCGGCCAGCTTCTGCGCCTGGGCCTTGGTCAGGTCCGCGTCGGTGGCGACCACGGCGAGGGTGGTGTTCAGCGGGGGCGGCGCGTTCCTCGCCGCGACCGCGGCGAGCCGGCGCCCGGCGGCCTCGTGCACCTCCGGCTCCGGGTACCGCACCCGTCCGCCCCGGAACAGCTCCCCGAACAGCACCCCCGTCTCCGGGTCGGTCACCGACCCCGCCGCGTTCGCCACCACCAGCGCCGCCACCGTGATCCCCGAGTCCAGCACGGTGCTCGCGGTGCCCACCCCGCCCTTCAGCGTGCCGACCACCGCTCCGGTGCCCGCCCCGACACACCCTTCGGCCACCTCACCACCCGGCGTGCTCGCATGCGCCGCCTCCACCGCCGCCCGGCCGGTGGCCGCGTCCGGCCTGGCCCGGAAGTCGCCGCCGCGCCCCAGGTCGAAGACGCAGGCGGCGGGCACCACCGGCACCACATGAGCGGGGTCCGGGCCGACGCGCACCCCACGGCCCCGCTCCTCCAGCCAGGCCATCACCCCCGAGGCCGCGTCGAGCCCGTACGCGCTGCCGCCGGTCAGTACCAGCGCCTGGACCCGCTGCACCAGGTTGCGCGGATCGAGCGCGTCGGTCTCCTTGGTGCCGGGCCCGCCGCCCCGCACGTCCACGGCGGCGACCGCCCCGTCCTCCGGCGCGAGGACCACCGTCGTGCCGGTGAGCCACCCGTCGCCCCGGCGGGTCGCGTGCCCCACCAGCAGGCCGGGGACATCGGTCAATGCGTCAACTGTCATGCCGTCAGTCTGGTCCAGGCACGGGCCCCGACGGAGGAGGGCGGTGCCCTTGGGGGAGTGCGGGACCGGGCTGTCAGCCGGTGGACGCCGCCGGGCCGCGTTCCGGCACGCTCCGCCGCGCGGTCAGGAGCACCCCGGACGCCACGGCCGCCGCGAGGACGAGCCCCGCAGCGAGCACCGCCAGGCCGCCGGCGAAGGTGCAGCACAGGACCAGCAGCGCGGCCGTCGGCAGCACCGACTGCTCGGCGACGCCCACCTTGAAGTGCCGTGCATGCAGCGCCCACACCGTGAGCAGGAACAGCGCCGTCGGCAGGGTCACCGCTGCGGACGCCGCGAGCGTCGAGATGTGCGCCTCGCCCACCGTCTGCTCCACGGCCACCTCCAGGCCCGCCCCGATCGCCGCCGCCGACGCGAACACCCACCCTTGTTTCGGGCAGGGTGCCCGGTCCTTCAGGGCCGGGGTGAATGCCCGCTCCTGCGTAGCGGGGCAGGAGTAGCCGGATCGCCGCCAGGGCGATCCGGCGTCCCGGTCGCCATGGCGGTACGTCGCACTACGGCGACCGGCCACGTGGTCAGCGAGTGGTTCTCGGCGGCGGCGAGTGCCATGGCGGTGTCGTACAGGGCATCCGGTATTCGAGGATTCAGCTGACGATACGTCAGTTAAGTGCCTAGTATGGCGGCATGACCAGGTTCCGGCTGTACCCGACGCGTGAGCAGGAGCAGCGGATGCTGCTGCACTGTGCGCACGCCCGGTACGTCTGGAACCTCGCCGTGGAGCAGCACTCGCACTGGAAGCCCGGCCGGAAGTCCGCCCCCGGTCTCGCGGAGCAGTGCCGTCAACTCACCGAGGCCCGCCGGGACAACGATTGGCTCGGCGCCGGGAACGCGGACGTGCAGCAGCAGGCCCTGAAGGACTTCGCCAAGGCCAAGAACGCGAAGTTCGCCTCCGGGTTCGGTGAGCCGACCTGGCGGAAGAAGTACCGCCACGAGGGTTTCCGCGTCATCGGCACCGACCGGGTACCCGAGTGCGAGGCCGACGGTTCGCCGAAGCTGAACCCGAGAACCGGCAAGCAGGTTTTTGGCCGCTCGGTCGTGGTGCACAAACTCAACCGCCGGTGGGCGCGGGTGAAGGTGCCCGGCTGCGGCTGGGTCCGCTTCCGCCTCAGCGTCAAGGGAAAAGGCGCTCACCTGCCTTCTGCGAAGACATTCCGTGTCACCCTCAAGAACGGCCGGTGGCATGCGGCGTTCGCCGTCATCCCCGACCCCGTCGACGCCCCAGGCACGGGCGAGGTCATCGGCATCGACCGAGGCGTGAAGATCACGGCGGCCCTGTCGGACGGCCGCACCTTCAACTGCCCGCAACTCACGGTCAGGGAACGGGCGCAGATCCGCAAGCACCAGCGTCGGGCGGCGAGGGCCCCCAAGGGCAGCGACCGGAAGGCGGCCGAGTACGCCAAGGTGGCGCGCATCAAGGCCCGCGAAGCCGACCGGCGCAAGGACTGGTGTGAGAAGACCTCAACGATGCTCGCCCGCTCGTACGACCTGATGCGGTTCGAGAAGCTGAACATCAAGACGATGACCGCCAGGGCCAGGGCGAAGCCCGACCCCGACCAGCCCGGTCAGTACCTCAGGAACGGCCGGGCCGCGAAGGCCGGGCTGAACCGGAGCGTCCTTGCGCAGGGGTGGGGTCTGCTGCGGCAGCGCACCGAGGACAAGGCCCCCGGCCGGGTGGAGGACGTGCCGGCCCCGTACACCAGCCTGCGGTGCAGTGCCTGCGGATGGATCGACAAGAACTCGCGCAAGAGCCAAGCCGAGTTCGTCTGCTCCTCCTGCGGCTTCATCTGCAACGCGGACACCAACGCGAGTATCAACGTCGCGGCAGGACAGGGCGGGATCCCCCGCCCCCGGCGCGCAGCCGGTGCCGGAGGGGCGACAACGGCCACCAGCCGTTCGAGCGCCCGTGAACCTCAACCCGCCTGGGTTGGAATCTCCCTCTTCTAAGAGGGAGAGGATGTCAAGAAGCACAGGTCGAAGAAGAGCTCCAGCGGAGTGGCCGCACGATGCGACTCGTGCCGGCCGCGGGCCGTCAGCCTGCGCAGTGGCGGCTGGACGCCGGGCGGACTGGAGGACGCTGCTGCGGGCGTCGGGCTGGACGTCATGGCTCCCAGCACAGCAGAGGCGGCGCGGGACCGCCTGCGGACGACCCCGCCCGCCGGACCGGGCCGGTCGGACCGAGTGGCGCCCCCCGGACCGGGCCGGCCGGACGGAGTGGCGCCCCCCGGGCCGGTCGGACGGAGTACCGCCCGCCGGGCGGGCCGTACCCTGGAGGCATGAGCAGCGCCCCCGAACCCCCCGCCCCCGACCCCCGCGCGCCCAGGCCCGCGCTGGACTTCGACGACCCGCTGGACCAGCAGAGCTCGGACGACACCGACCGCGGCTGGGGCGGGCGGCCCGAGGGCGACAGCGCGGCCGACCTGAAGCGCTTCCTCGACGAGAAGCCGCCCCACCACCTGTGAGTCGCGGGGCGCGGCGCCCCTACGGGCGGTCGTGCCCCGAACCGCGCTGGGCGACCAGCGCGTCGCGGATCTCCTTGAGCACCTCCAGCTCGGAGACCTCGATGACCTCCTCCGCGCCTTCCTTCGCCTTGCGGCGGGCCTCCTGCCGGGCCAGGTACTTCGCCATGGGCAGGACCATCAGGAAGTAGACGACGGCCGCGGTGATCAGGAACGTGAGCGTGGCGCCCAGCACGGAGCCCCAGAGGATGCGCACGCCCGTCGCACTGTCGCCGGTACCGGTGCACGGACCCTTGAGGCAGGAGCTGTAGCTGTCCAGGCTCTTGGTGCCGAACGCGCCGACCAGAGGGTTGATGACCCCCTTCACCACCGAGTTGACGATGTTGGTGAAGGCGGCGCCGATGACGACCGCCACCGCCAGGTCGATGACGTTTCCGCGCATCAGGAAGGCCTTGAAGCCCTCCCAGACGCTCGGGCTGTTCTTCTCGCTCACCTCGGGTGAACTCCTTGACTGAACCGGGGGTGGAACAAAACGCTCCGCAACCTACGGCAGCGTTGGGCCATCCTGTCCAATCCGGTCCCTCGAACGAGGGACTTGACGGGCTCAGCACAGCGTCACCGCCAGCCGTGCCGTGGCCGCCGCGCCAGCCAGCCGGTGGGCCGTCGCGCGTGGCACCGACACCACGACCAGCGCCCCGCCCGCGGCTGTTCCGGCCACAGCGGTCCCGTCCCCGGCTGTTCCGTCCAAGGGTTCCGGCACCTTCGTCACCCGCGCCCCGCGCGCGAGCACGGTCGCGTCGCCCGCGCCGCCGTCCCCGGCCGCGACGACGTCGACCCGGTCGCCGGGCCTGAGCAGGCGCACCGTGGCCGCGTCGGCGATCCGCACCGGCGCCGACACCTGCTGCGCGCCGCGCCGCTCACGCACCGGCTCGGTCACCGGGTGCCCGCGGGCCCGCTGGGCGTCCTGGGCGCCGGCTCCCGGATGCGGGCCCGCCGCCACCAGCGCCGCGGCGGTGACCGCGAGCCCGGCGGGCGGCGACGGCGCGGCGCCGGCGGCGCAGGAGCCGGTGCAGCCGGTGGCGACCGCCGCCGACCCGCACCGGGGCGAAGTGCGGCACCTCGCACGTGGGCGGGGCCTCGGTGCCGAGCGGCAGCGGGGAGGCCAGGACGGAAGGGGACATGGAAACGGGCGCGGACACGGACACGGTCACCACCACCTGTGACGAGGGTTCGGGCTTGCGTGACCACGATGAGGCTTTTCGCCTATGCCCGCCGGAGCCCGTGGGCTACCGGCCGGTTGTGGACAACTCCGCCACCCGAACGTGCCGTTCCGCCCAGCAGACACATGGGCTGAGGCTCTACGGCAGCGCGATCCCCGGATCCATCCCGCCCAGCGCCGACGCGCACAGGCAGTCCCGGTCGCCGGTCGCCGGCAGGGCGGCCACCGCGTCGAACAGGACCCCCCGCAGCCGGTCCACGTTCGCCGAGAAGACCCGCAGGACCTCCTCGTGCGAGACGCCCTCGCCGCTCTCCGCACCGGCGTCGAGATCGGTGACGAGGGTCAGCGAGGTGTAGCAGAGCTCCAGTTCACGGGCGAGCGCGGCCTCGGGGTGGCCGGTCATGCCCACCACCGACCAGCCCTGCGCCCGGTGCCACAGGGACTCCGCCCGGGTGCCGAAACGGGGCCCCTCGACCACGACCAGCGTGCCGCCGTCCACCGGCTCCCAGTCCCGCCCCCGGGCCGCCTTCAGCGCGGCCGCCCGTCCGGTGGGGCAGTACGGGTCGGCCAGCGAGACGTGCACCACGTTGGGCACCGTGCCGTCGGGCGTCGGCAGTCCGTCGAAGTAGGTCGAGAGCCGGGACCGCGTGCGGTCGACGAACTGGTCCGGCACCAGCAGCGTGCCAGGCCCGTGCTCGGGGCGCAGACCGCCGACCGCGCACGGACCGAGGACCTGGCGGACACCGGCCGAGCGCAGCGCCCACAGGTTGGCCCGGTAGTTGATCCGGTGCGGCGGCAGATGGTGGCCGCGCCCGTGCCGGGGGAGGAAGGCGACCCGCCGGCCGGCGACGTCGCCGAGGAAGAGGGAGTCGCTGGGCGGCCCGTAGGGGGTGTCGACCTCGACCTCGGTCACGTCGTCGAGGAACGAGTAGAAACCGGAGCCGCCGATCACGCCGATCTCGGCATTCACCTTGTTCGCCATGCCCGCACCCTAGCCGCCCCTGCCTACGCCGAGGACCCCGTCGTCGGTCGACGACAGGGTCCTGTAAGCAGTTGCCGGGTGGCTTACGCGGCGGTGGTGCTGGAGGAGCTGCCGGAGCTCGACGAGGAGCCGGAACCCGACGACGAGGAGGACGAGCCCGAGTCCGAGGACGAGGAGGACGCGGACGACGACTTGGACGACGCCGCCGCCGGCGAGCTGCTGGACGAGCTGCCGCGGCTGTCGTTGCGGTAGAACCCGGAGCCCTTGAAGACAATGCCGACCGCCGAGAACACCTTCTTCAGGCGGCCCTGGCAGTTGGGGCACTCGGTCAGGGCGTCGTCGGTGAACTTCTGCACCGCCTCGAGGCCCTCGCCGCACTCGGTGCACTGGTACTGGTACGTCGGCACTGTCTTCCTCCTGGCACTCTCACTCGATGAGTGCTAACGACGGTCCATAGTGACGCATTCCCCGGGATCAGTCCACTGCGACGTGCTCGCGGTGACCGACGCCACGTGTGACCGTGCGTCCCCGGGGCGGGGCCGCCAGGCGTGAACGCAGCGCCAGCAGCGTCGCCAGCGCGAGCACCGTGCCGGCCATCGGCACCAGGAACCCGGCGCCGTCCCAGAACCGGTCCTCGAACTGGCCGGAGACGGTGACGGCCGCCGCCTGACCGAGCGCCACCGCGCCGGTCAGCCAGGTGAACGCCTCGGTGCGGGCGCCCGCCGGGACCAGGTCCTCGACCAGCGTGTAGCCGGTGACGAGGGCCGGCGCGATGCACATGCCGACCAGCAGGCCGAGGCCGGCCAGCACGAGCACCGAGTGGGCGGCCCACAGACCGGACGCGGTCACGGCGAGGGCGGTGTAGCCGACCAGGAGGCGCCGCTGCGGGGCCACCTTCCAGGCGATGGCGCCGCAGGCCAGGCCGGAGAGCATGTTGCCCGCGGCGAAGACGCCGTACAGGACGCCGTTCAGCCCGGGCTCGCCGATCGACTCGGTGAACGCGGCCAGCGAGACCTGCATGCCGCCGAAGACGGAACCGATGCCCAGGAAGGCCACGATCAGCACACGCACCCCGGGGACGCGCAGCGCCGAGACGTGCTCCACGCGCGCGTGCCCGTCGGCGGCGTCGCCGACCGTCGGCTGGGTGCTCTTCTGCGCCGCGAACAGCAGACCGCCGACCAGGGTGAGCGCGGCCTCCGCGACCAGGCCCGCGGCCGGGTCCACGGCCGTGCACAGGGCGGTCGCCACCAGCGGGCCGAGGACGAAGGTCAGCTCGTCCGTGACCGACTCGAAGGCCGCCGCCGTGCTCATCAGCGGGGAGCCCTTGAGCTTCACGCCCCAGCGGGCCCGCACCATGGGGCCGATCTGCGGCACCGAGGCGCCGGTGGGCACCGCCGCGGCGAACAGCGTCCACAGGGGCGCGTCCGCGAGCGCGAGCACGGTCAGCGTCAGACCGGCCGCCGCGTGCACGAGCACGCCGGGGAGCAGGACGGCCCGCTGGCCGTAGCGGTCGGCGAGCCGTCCGCTGTAGGGGGCGAACAGGGCCATGGAGACGCCGGTGACGGCCGCGACGGCGCCCGCGACGCCGTAGGAGCCGGTGGTGTGCTGCACCAGCAGCACGATGGAGAGCGTCAGCATGGCGAAGGGCTGGCGTGCCGCGAAGCCGGGCAGCAGGAACGTCCAGGCGCCGCGGGTGCGCAGCAGCTGCCCGTATCCGGGGCGGTCGGAGCTGGACGCGGTCCGCGTCCCGTCCGGCGACTTCTTCGACGGGGTGACCGTGGATGCCACGGCCCGTGCCTTTCTGCCGCCTGGTAGCGCGGTCCGCCTCGCGGCTGTCGCCGCGCGGGAGCGCCGAGAGCTGTCCTCTTGCGCGGACTGCGGTAGATGCCGGAGCCCGAACGGGGAGGGGGCGTGCCGGCCGCCATACGGTCGCGCCAGCTCTGCTTCAGGCAGAGTTGGTTCGATCAGGTGCCGCGTTCATCGTACAGGGACGAAGACGGGCGCAACCTGTGAAAGCGCGCACCCCCGCCCGACCCCCGACTGCGCCTCGCCCACCCCCCGGCTGTGCCCCGCCCGCCCTTCGCCCGCCCCTCGTCTGCCCCTCGACGGTCCTCGCCCGCTCACCGAGGGCTGCCGCCCGTGCCCAGCCAGCCGGCCAGCTTGCCGCCGTGGCCGACCGCGCGCAGCCGCGCCTCGGCGGCGTCCCGGACCGGGTCGGTGGCGACCACGAGGAGTTCGTCCCCGCGCCGCAGCCCCGTCGTCGGCAGCGGTACGAACGACTTGCCGTCGCGGACGACCAGGGTGACCGCGGACCCGGCGGGCAGCCGCAGCTCGCTGACCTCCACGCCGTGCATCCGCGAACCCTCGGGGATCGTGACGGACAGCAGGTGTCCGCGCAGCCGCTCCAGGGGCGCCGACTCGATGCCGAGGTCGGCGGCCTCGTCCTCCTTGCCCAGGCGCAGCTTGCGGGCCAGCCAGGGCAGCGTCGGCCCCTGGACCAGGGTGTAGACGACGACCAGGACGAAGACGATGTTGAAGATCCGGCGACTGCCGTCGACGCCCTCCACCATGGGGATGGTCGCCAGGATGATGGGCACGGCGCCGCGCAGCCCGGCCCAGGACATCAGGGTCTTCTCCTGCCACGGCACCCGGAACGGCAGCAAGCACAGCACGACGCTCAGCGGACGCGCCACCATGGTCAGCACCAGCCCGATGACCAGGGCGGGCAGGATGTCGTCGCCCAGCTCGTGCGGGGTGACCAGCAGGCCGAGCAGCACGAACATGCCGATCTGGGCGAGCCAGCCCAGCCCGTCGGCGAAGCCGCGGGTGGCGGGCCAGTGCGGCAGCCGGGCGTTGCCCATGACCATCGAGGCGAGGTAGACGGCCAGGAAGCCGCTGCCGTGGGCCATGGCGCCCGCCGCGTAGGCGGCGACGGCGATCGACATCACGGCGATGGGGTAGAGGCCGGAGGCGGGCAGCGCCACGTGCCTCAGCCCCAGTGACCCGAGCCAGCCCACCGCGAGTCCGACGGCGGCGCCGATGGCCAGCTCCAGGGCGATCTCGCCCAGCAGCACGTACCAGTGCTCGATCGGGCCGGCCGTCGAGAAGGCGACGACCAGGATGACCACCGGGGCGTCGTTGAAGCCGGACTCGGCCTCCAGGGTGCCCGTTATCCGCGCGGGCAGCGGAATTCTGCGCAGCACCGAGAACACGGCCGCCGCGTCCGTGGAGGACACCACCGCACCGACGATCAGCGCCTGCCGCCACTCCAGCCCGGTCAGGTAGTGCGCGCCCGCCGCGGTCACGCCGACGCTCACCGCGACCCCGGCCAGGGCGAGGGCCGAGGCCGACGGCAGAACCGGTTTGACCTCCGTCCACTTCGTGCCGAGACCGCCCTCGGCCAGGATCACGACCAGGGCCGCGTATCCGATGACCTGGGTCAGTTCGGCGTTGTCGAAGTGGATGTCGCCGATGCCGTCCTGGCCCATGGCGACGCCGATGGCCAGGTAGACGAGCAGGCTGGGGAGCCCGCTGCGCGAGGAGATCCGGACCGCCGCGACGGCGATGAGCAGGACGAGCGAGCAGACGAGCAGGAGCTGGTTGAGGTGGTGGACAGTCAGCGGCCGTTCCCTTCCCTGACGCACAGCACGGGCTCACGGGGCATGTACGGAGACGTACACGAAACCGCAGTGCTCTGCGAACAACTACTTCGTTACCTTACCTAACTCTTGACGAGTTCTTGACGTTCACCTTGGCAGGATCGAACGTCCGTGCGCGCCAGTACCCGACTCCGCGTCAAGGGAGAGCCGGGCCTGCGCCTACAGTTGCTCCAGCGCTCGGTCGCTCAGTACGAAGCACAGCCCGCCCCTGCCGCTCGTGTTAGGACAGCAAGGACAGCGATGCCCCCCACCACCACCGCCTCCACGGGTCAGCAGCCCGGCACGTCCGGCAGGAAGAAGGGGAAGAAGGGGCGCAAAGGCCGCCTGATCGTCCTCGTGCTGGTCCTGGCCGTCATCGGCGGCCTCGTGTACGGCGGGTACTGGTCCGTCAGCACAGTCCGCGCGTCCTTCCCGCAGACCACGGGCTCGATCACGCTCAAGGGCCTGTCCGGCCCGGTCGACGTCAAGCGCGACGGTTACGGCATCCCGCAGATCTACGCGTCCTCCGAGGAGGACCTGTTCATGGCGCAGGGCTACGTCCAGGCGCAGGACAGGTTCTACGAGATGGACGTGCGCCGTCACATGACCGCCGGGCGCCTGTCGGAGATGTTCGGCAAGAGCCAGGTGGACAACGACGAGTTCCTGCGCACGCTGGGCTGGCACCGGGTGGCGAAGAAGGAGTACGACGAGAAGCTGTCGGACTCCACCAAGAAGTACCTCCAGGCCTACTCGAAGGGCGTCAACGCCTACCTGGAGGGCAAGGACGGGGAGGAGATCTCCCTGGAGTACGCCGCCCTGGGCTTCACCAACGACTACAAGCCCCAGGAGTGGACCCCGGTCGACTCGGTGGCCTGGCTGAAGGCGATGGCCTGGGACCTGCGCGGCAACATGCAGGACGAGGTCGACCGCGCCCTGATGACCAGCCGCCTGGGCCCCGAGCAGATCGCCGACCTGTACCCGGAGTACCCCTACGACCGGAACAAGGCGATCGTCCAGGAGGGCGAGTACGACGAGCTCTCCGAGACGTTCGAGGGCGGCGGCCCGTCCGGCGGCGACGAAGGCACGGGCACCGGTACGGGTACGGGTACCGGCACGGGTACGGGCACCGGAAACGGCATCGGAACGGGCACGGGCACCGGCAGCGCCCTCCAGAGCCAGCTCTCCGGCCTCCAGGACGTCCTGGACGACCTGCCCACCGCCGTCGGCGTGAACGGCAACGGCATCGGCTCCAACTCCTGGGTCGTCTCCGGCAAGCACACCATCACGGGCAAGCCCCTGCTCGCCAACGACCCGCACCTGTCGCCGTCGCTGCCGTCCGTCTGGTACCAGATGGGCCTGCACTGCCGCACCGTCTCCGACAAGTGCCGCTACGACGTCGCGGGCTACACCTTCGCCGGCATGCCCGGCGTGGTCATCGGCCACAACCAGGAGATCGCCTGGGGCCTGACCAACTCCGGCGTCGACGTCACCGACCTCTACCTGGAGAAGATCACCGGAGACGGTTACCAGTACGACGGCAAGGTGGTCCCCTTCGAGACCCGCGAGGAGACCATCAAGGTCGCCGGCGGCGAGTCCAAGAAGATCGTGGTCCGCGAGACCAACAACGGCCCCCTGCTCTCCGACCGCGACGACGAGCTGGTGAAGGTCGGCAAGAAGGCCACCGTCGAGACCGCCGCCCCCGACCGCGGCGACGGCTACGGCGTCGCCCTGCGGTGGACGGCGCTGGAGGCGGGCACCACCATGGACGCCGTCTTCGCGATGGACCGGGCGCGGAACTGGGACGACTTCCGCGAGGCCGCCGCCCTGTTCGACGTCCCCTCGCAGAACCTGGTCTACGCCGACAGCGAGCACATCGGCTACACGCTGCCCGGCAGGATCCCGGTGCGCGCCGAGGGCCACGACGGCTCGGTCCCGGCCCCGGGCTGGGACCCCGACTACCGCTGGACCGGCGAGTACATCGACGACGACGAGCTGCCGTACGAGTACGACCCGGAGCGCGGCTACATCGTGACCGCCAACCAGGCCGTCGTCGGCGAGGACTACCCGTACACGCTGACCACGGACTGGGGCTATGGCACCCGCAGTCAGCGGATCACCTCCCTGATCGAGCAGAAGATCAAGGACGGCGGCAAGATCTCCACCGACGACATGCGCCAGATGCAGCTGGACAACAGCAGCGAGATCGCCAAGCTGCTCGTGCCCCAGCTGCTGAAGATCGACGTCGGGGACAAGGACGTCCGCGAGGCGCAGAAGCTGCTGGAGGGCTGGGACTACACCCAGGACGCCGACTCGGCGGCCGCCGCCTACTTCAACGCCGTGTGGCGCAACATCCTCAAGCTCGCCTTCGGCAACAAGCTGCCCAAGGAGCTGCGCGTCGAGGGCCAGTGCCTGTGGGTCGACCCGGTCAACACCACGGGCCCGGCGGACGAGACCAACAAGGTCCGCGAGTGCGGTCAGCGCGATGCCGGCCAGGCGCAGCCGGACGGCGGCGACCGCTGGTTCGAGGTCGTGCGGCAGCTGATGGACAAGCCGAAGAGCGACTGGTGGACGACGCCCGCGAGCGGCACCCGCAAGGGCGCGGACCACAACCGCGACGACCTGTTCAAGCGCGCCATGGTCGACGCCCGCTGGGAGCTGACCGCCAAGCTCGGCAAGGACATCGACACCTGGAACTGGGGCCGGCTGCACCGCCTGTTCCTGAAGAACCAGACCCTGGGCACCGAGGGCCCCGGCTTCCTGAAGTACGCCCTCAACCGCGGCCCGTGGAAGCTCAGCGGCGGCGAGGCCGCGGTCAACGCCGCCGGCTGGAACGCGGCGGGCGGCTACGGGGTGGTGTGGGTGCCGTCCATGCGGATGGTCGTCAACCTCGGCGACCTCGACAAGTCGCGCTGGATCAACCTCACCGGCGCCTCCGGCCACGCCTACAGCGCGCACTACACCGACCAGACCGACAAATGGGCCGAGGGCGAACTGCTGCCGTGGGCCTTCACCGAGAAGGCGGTCGACGAGAGCACGAGCGACAAGCTGGTGCTCGAGCCGTAGCCCCACCGTCGACGAAAACGGCCGCCACGCGCGCGTGGCGGCCGTTTCACATGTCCGCGCCCGCGGTCGTTCCCCCGCGCGGTCAGCGGAAGCGGCGCACCCCCGTCGGCGTCACCACCGCGTCCACCGGCCGGTCGTGCGGTTCCTCGGGGAGGTCCTGCCGCACGACCTCCGGGTCGTACAGCAGCACCAGCAGCGCGGGACGCGCGCCCGCCCGCTCCAGGCGCGCCAGGACCCGGTCGTACGAGCCGCCGCCGCGTCCCAGCCGCACGCCGCGCCCGTCGACCGCCAGACCCGGCAGCAGCACCACGTCCGCCGCCGTGACGGCGTCCGGCCCCAGGCGCTCACCGGCGGGCTCGGACAGGGTCATCCGCCCGCCGTGCCGCACGCGCGTGAGAGATCCCTCACCGGTGTACTCGCCCCAGTCCAGATCGTTGTCGGGCAGCAGGGCGGGCAGCAGGACGCGCACACCCCGCGCGCGCAGCGCGTCCAGCAGCGCGAGGGTCCCCGGCTCGGCGCCCACCGAGACGTACGCCGCAACGGCGTGCGCCCGCGCGATCTCCGGCATCGCGAGCGCCCGCCCGGCCAGGGTGTCCGCCGCTTCCCGCACGTCGTCCGCCGACAGCGCGTTCCGCGCCGCGAGGAAACCCCGCCGCAGGCTCCGCTTGTCGGGCTCGGCCGAGGGCGCGTGGTGACTCATGGACCGCTCCTGTAACGTCTAGGATGCTCATATGAGCATCCGGTATCCGGAGTCACAGATTCTCCCCATAGGTACCGGATATGGTGGCGCGCATGACTCAGTCCCACCCCAGGATCAGCAAGGCTGTCATCCCAGCAGCCGGACTCGGCACCCGGTTCCTGCCGGCCACGAAAGCCACTCCCAAGGAGATGCTGCCGGTCGTCGACAAGCCGGCGATCCAGTACGTGGTCGAGGAGGCCGTGTCCGCCGGCCTCGGTGACGTCCTCATGGTCACGGGCCGCAACAAGCGCCCCCTGGAGGACCACTTCGACCGCAACTACGAGCTCGAGTCCGCCCTCCAGAAGAAGGGTGACGCGAGCCGGCTGGCGAAGGTCCAGGAATCCAGCGACCTCGCCATGATCCACTACGTCCGCCAGGGCGACCCCAAGGGCCTCGGCCACGCCGTGCTGTGCGCCGCGCCGCACGTCGGTGACGAGCCCTTCGCGGTCCTGCTCGGCGACGACCTGATCGACCCGCGCGATCCCCTGCTCCAGCGCATGATCGACGTCCAGGAGCAGCACGGCGGCAGCGTCATCGCCCTCATGGAGGTCGCCCCCGAGCAGATCCACCTCTACGGCTGCGCGGCCGTCGAGGCCACCGGGGACGACGACGTGGTCAAGGTGAGCGGACTGGTCGAGAAGCCCGACCCGGCCGACGCCCCCTCCAACTACGCCATCATCGGCCGCTACGTCCTCGACCCGCACGTCTTCGACATACTCCGCAAGACCGAGCCCGGCCGCGGCGGCGAGATCCAGCTGACCGACGCCCTCCAGCAGCTCGCCGAGGACGAGAAGGTCGGCGGTCCCGTGCACGGCGTCGTCTTCAAGGGCCGCCGCTATGACACCGGCGACCGCGGCGACTATCTGCGTGCCATCGTCCGACTCGCGTGCGAACGTGAAGACCTGGGCCCGGACTTCCGGACCTGGCTTCGCAGTTACGTAGCCGAGGAGATGTAAGGACGTTGAGCAGCGCCGCGCACCGTGACACCGGCCACGACCACGCCACCGCGGACTTCGGTCCGGACCGGCTGTGGTCGGTGCAGGACCACCTGGACGACATCCTCGCGACCGTCCGGCCCCTGGAGCCCATCGAGCTGAACCTGCTCGACGCCCAGGGCTGCGTCCTGGTCGACGACATCACGGTGCCGCTCTCCCTGCCGCCGTTCGACAACAGCTCCATGGACGGTTACGCGGTGCGGGTCGCCGACGTCGCGGGCGCGAGCGAGGAGTTCCCCGCCGTCCTGGAGGTCGTCGGGGACGTCGCCGCCGGCCAGGCCGACCCGCCGGCCGTGGGCCCCGGCCGGGCCGCCCGCATCATGACCGGCGCCCCGCTCCCGCCCGGCGCCGAGACGGTCGTCCCCGTCGAGTGGACCGACGGGGGGCTCGGCGAGGGCGCGGTGGCCGGGATGCGCGCCCGCAGCCTGTCCCCGGAGGGCGCCGAGGGCCAGGTGCACGTGTACCGCCCGGCCGCGGCGCGCGCCCACGTGCGCGCCAAGGGCAGCGACGTCGCCGCCGGTGACCGCGCCCTGGAGGCCGGCACGGTCCTCGGCCCGCCGCAGATCGCCCTGCTCGCCGCGATCGGCCGCGGCAGGGTCCGGGTGCGCCCGCGCCCGCGCGTGGTGGTGCTCTCCACCGGCAGCGAACTCGTCCAGCCCGACGAGGAACTGTCCCCCGGTCAGATCTACGACTCCAACAGCTTCGCCCTCACCGCCGCCGCCCGCGACGCCGGCGCCATCGCCTACCGCGTGGGCGCCGTCGCCGACGACGCGGAGACCCTGCGGTCCACCATCGAGGACCAGTTGGTGCGCGCCGACCTCATGGTCACCACCGGGGGCGTGAGCGTCGGGGCGTACGACGTCGTCAAGGAGGCGCTGGCGCACGTCGCCGACGAGGACGAGCCGGGCGGCGGCGTGGACTTCCGCAAGCTCGCCATGCAGCCCGGCAAGCCCCAGGGCTTCGGCTCCATCGGCCCCGACCACACCCCGCTGCTCGCCCTGCCGGGCAACCCGGTGTCGTCGTACGTCTCCTTCGAGCTGTTCGTCCGCCCCGCGATCCGCACCCTCATGGGGCTCGCCGACCTCCACCGCCCGACGGTCACCGCGTCCCTGGCCGCGGACAAGACGCTGACCTCGCCGAAGGGCCGCCGCCAGTTCCTGCGCGCCACGTACGCCGACGGCAGTGTCACCCCGGTCGGCGGGTCGGGCTCCCACCTCGTGGCCGCCCTCGCGCACGCCGACGCGCTGATCGTCGTCCCCGAGGACACCGAGTCCGTCGAGCCCGGCGCCGAGGTCGACGTGGTCCTGCTCGGCTGACCACCCCTCGTTGGCGGTACCGTGTCGCGCACAGCAGGCCCGCGCGCCGCGCCGGGCCCGGACCGGGAGCGCCACACGAGCATGAGTACGCAGGACCGACCCCCGCACGACGGCCAGGCAGCGCACGACGACCGGGCAGCGCGGGCCCCGCAGGACCGGCTGACGCACATCGACGAGGCGGGCGCCGCCCGCATGGTCGACGTGTCCGCCAAGGACGTGACCGCCCGCACCGCCCGCGCCAGCGGCCGTGTCCTCGTCGCCCCCCGCGTCGTCGAGCTGCTGCGCGGCGAGGGAGTCCCCAAGGGCGACGCCCTCGCCACCGCACGCATCGCGGGCATCATGGGCGCCAAACGCACCCCGGACCTGATCCCGCTGTGCCACCCGTTGTCGGTCTCCGGTGTGAAACTGGACCTGTCGGTCGCGGACGACGCCGTGGAGATCACCGCCACGGTGAGGACGACGGATCGCACGGGCGTCGAGATGGAGGCGCTCACCGCCGTCTCCGTCGCCGCGCTCACCGTGGTCGACATGGTGAAGGCGGTCGACAAGGGAGCGGTCATCACGGACGTGCGGGTGGAGGAGAAGACGGGCGGCAAGTCGGGCCACTGGAGCCGGTCATGACACTGGACGCGTCGGCCGGCGGCGCCCTCGCGGCCCCGTACAGCGCCCTGGTGGTCACGGCCTCCAACCGGGCCGCCGCCGGGGTCTACGAGGACAAGGGCGGCCCGCTGATCGCCGAGGGCCTGCGCCGCTTCGGCTTCGCGGTGGACGGCCCGCGGGTCGTCCCGGACGGCGACCCGGTGGAGGCGGCCCTGCGCGCGGGAGCCGAGGCGGGCTACGACGTGATCGTCACGACCGGCGGCACCGGGATCTCACCCACCGACCGCACTCCCGAGGCCACGCGGGCGGTGATCGACTACGAGGTCCCGGGCATCGCGGAGGCGGTCCGGGCGTACGGCCGGGACAAGGTGCCGACCGCGGTGCTCTCCCGGGGCATGGCCGGGGTGGCGGGCCGCACGCTGATCGTCAACCTGCCGGGCTCCTCCGGCGGTGTGAGGGACGGCCTGGCCGTGCTGGAGCCGCTGCTGACCCACGCCGTGGACCAGCTCCGCGGCGGTGACCATCCCAGAAGCGCCAGTGGTGGGGGTGCGAGCTGAACAGCCCGTCCTGGCCCGTGGAGCTGGTGGACGGCGACATCGTCCTCAGGCCGATAAGGATGCGCGACCAGCGGGCCTGGCGCGAGGTCAACCGGCGCAACCGCGACTGGCTGCGGCCCTGGGAGGCGACCATCCCGCCACCCACCCCGGCCGGCCCGCTCGCGCACCGGCCGACCTACCGCCAGATGGTGCGGCACCTGCGCTCCGAGGCGGGCGCGGGCCGGATGATGCCGTTCGTCATCGAGTACCAGGGCCGGCTGGCCGGGCAGCTGACGGTGGCCGGCATCACCTGGGGCTCGATGTGCTCCGGGCACGTCGGTTACTGGGTGGACGAGTCGGTGGCGGGCCGGGGGGTGATGCCGACGGCCGTGGCGATGGTGGTGGACCACTGTTTCCGCACCGTCGGACTGCACCGCGTCGAGGTCTGCATTCGCCCCGAGAACGTGCCCAGCCGCCGGGTCGTGGAGAAACTCGGATTCCGGGAGGAGGGCCTGAGGCCGCGTTATCTCCACATCGACGGAGCATGGCGCGACCACCTGGTCTTCGCGCTCACCGCGGAAGAGGTCCCCGAAGGCCTGCTGCGACGCTGGCACCGGTCACGGGACCGGTCCACGCGGAACACCGGGAATTGAATAAACGTTCGAAATTGATCGGGTCGTGACCGTGCCTGCGACCGTACCGAAACGGAAAAATACCCGGCTGAGGCAGTGTGTTGATCGCATCGATCACAAGAAAAGTTCGAAATATCAGCCAGATCGTGCGACACACCGGCTCAATTGGCGGATGGCCTCAGGCAAACCCCTCTACCGTGTGAGGCGTGAGCAGCAGCGGCCTCATCTACGCAGTCATCGTCGGGGCCTGGGCCGCCTACTTGGTGCCGATGTGGCTCCGTAGGCAGGACGAGCTGAACGAGGCCCGTCCGACGGAACGCTTCAGCACCGCCATCCGGCTGCTGTCCGGACGGGCGGGCATGGAGCGCCGGTACGCCAAGGACCTGCGGTCGCGCTCCGCCGACGAGGCGGGGCCCGACGCCGACGCCCCGGACGCCGTCACCGACTCGGTGGACGTCCGGGCCTTCGCCGTGTCCAGAACCCGACGGCTCCCCCGGCCCGTGGCCGACGGACACGCACCCGGCCCCGGACGCGGGCAGGCCGCGGAGGCCGGACCGTCTCCCGAGGCCGCGCGAGTCCCGCAGGCCCGGCGCGCCCCCGTCTCCCCCAGTGCCGCGGCCCGCGCCCGGCGCAGCAAGGTACTCGCGCGCCGTCGGCGTACGACCGTGGTCCTCTTCCTGGCCTTCACGCTCGGCTCGGTCGTCGCCGCCGTCGGCGGACTCGCCTTCCTGTGGGCTCCCGGAGTCCCCGCGGTGCTGCTCAGCGCCTACATCGCCTACCTGCGCACGCAGGAACGCCGCCGGTTCGCGTTCCAGATGGACCGCCGTCAGGCCGAGGTCGCCGCGCAGCGGCTGCGGGACCGCGACCGCCGCCCGCGCAGGCGCACGCCCGCCGACCCCGCCGACACCGTCGACGACCCCGACGCGGAGGAGCCCGACGAGGGACCCGAGGCGGCGTCCGACCCCGGCCTGTCGGCCCTCGCCGCGGACCGGCGCGCCCTGGTCGAGCAGACCGACCACGCCGAGTGGGTCGACCAGCAGCGCGAACGCCGGCGGCGGCCGCAGGGCGACAGCTGGGACCCGGTGCCGGTGCCCCTGCCGACCTATGTGACCGCGCCCGTCGCCCCCCGCGCCACCTCCGACGTGGACCTGGGGTCCCCGGACGCCTGGAGTTCGGCACGCTCCAGCGCCGTCGCCCCCCACCGGGAGGACACGGCGGCCGCCCCGGCACCGGACCGCCCCGCCGATCGCGCGGAGGGCCGGGCGGAGGGCCGGGCGGAGGACCGCCCGGAAGCCCCCGCCCGCAGCGGCGCCCGCCGTGCCGCCTCCGCCCGCCGCGCCCGCGAACGCGGCCGGACCCCGCTCTTCGACCAGTACGAGGACGGCGACCGCCCCCGCGCGGCCAACGAGTAGCCCCTGCCGAGGCCCGCCCGCCCGGGTGCCCTGGAAGCGATTTTTGAGCAGGCCGGTCGGGGTGCTAAAGTTTCACTCGTTGCAAGGGCCTGTGGCGCAGTCCGGTAGCGCACCTCGTTCGCATCGAGGGGGCCAGGGGTTCAAATCCCCTCAGGTCCACGCACATTGACGAAGGTCCCGTTCGATCATCACGATCGAACGGGACCTTCGCCGTTTCCCTGACTCGCACCGCACGGGGACGGTTTGTAAGGCCGAGATAAATCCGTGACCGGACAGCGCGCAACCTTCACCGTTACCAGCGGGTCACCTGTGCACGGCGTCACAGCAGTGGCGCCTGATTGTCGTCTGGGAACGGAAGAGAACATGAGAGACAGCTCCCTGCGCTCGCCGTGGAGACGCGCGGCCGTGGCCGGGGTGGCCGCCGCCGGACTCGCCACGGCCTCGCTGACCGGTGTCGCCCAAGCCGAGGAGGGTCAGGCCCCCCTTCCCGTCACCATCACCGGACCGGACAGGGTGGACCTGGCCCTGGACGGGGCCGAGGACGAGCCCGGGGAGCCGCAGATCTACCTCGGTCTCACCGGCCCCGGCGAGTACGACCCGGACAGCGGCAAGGACCCCGAGCCGGTCCCCAACGACGGCTACACCGTCACCATCGACGCCACCGCCCTCAAGGGCTTCGCCGACGTCGAACTGCCGCGGTCCTGCGAGGCGGAGGGCCTGACCGCGGTCTGCCACGAGAGCAGCCTCTACCCGGGCGACGTGTACAACCCGAGCTGGAGCGTCCGCCTCGACCTGAAGGACACCGCCGGGGCCGGCGACTTCGGGAAGATCAAGGTCACCGGCGAGGGCGCGGGCCTGGAGTTCAACGAGCACACCATCGATGTCCTGGTCGGCGGGCCGGAGCTGCTGAAGAAGAAGCTCCCCGCCCTGCCCGAGGGCTTCGCCGCCGGGGACACCTACAACGCCCCGCTCGGCTTCCGCAACGTCGGCAGCATGTCCGCCGACGGCGTCGTCCTGCGCTTCGGCGGCTCGCGCGGCCTGTCCTTCCCCGACACGTACGACAACTGCTCGTACGCGGAGGAGGACAAGGACGACCTGATCCGCTACCAGAAGGTCGCCCTGTGCACCTTCGAGGGCGAGTTCCTGCCCGGCACGTCCTACGAGCTGAGCGAGCCGGTCAAGGTGAAGACCGCCGGCTTCGCGCTCCACGACATCTTCCACTACGGCTTCGACGCGGTCGGCGCCAAGGAGGCCGGCGCGCTGCGCGCGGGCGCCGCCTACCGTCAGGGCACGGGCGAGACGCTCACCCTGAAGCCGGTCGAGGGCGGCGGCAGCGGCGACTACGCCAAGGACGCCGAGATCGACCTGCCCACGCGGAACACCTTCGACCTCGACCTCACCGGCGCGCGGGTCGCGGGCGAGCAGGGGGAGACGGTCAAGGTCGACATCGGCCTGAGCAACCACGGGCCCGCCTGGATCGGCGCCCTGCGCTCCGGCGGTGAGCCGCTGAGCTTCACCGTGCGGATCCCGGAGGGCGCGAGCGTCGTCGACAGCCCCTGCCGGCCGGTGAACGACGCCACCCCGTCCGAGTACCTCTGCTTCGCCGACACGCCCTTCCTGGAGGACGACCGGCGCACCTACGGCTTCCAGCTGCGGATCGACGAGGTCGTCGAGGGCGCCAAGGGCAAGATCGCCCTGCCCGAGTACGACAACCCCTGGGAGGGCGACCCGTCCAACGACGCCGGCTGGATCGTGCTGAACGGCACCGGCGACGAGGAGACCCCCGGTGACACCGGAGGCGCCACGGGCGGCACCGGCACCACCGGCGGCTCGGACACCACGGGCGGCACCGGTTCGGACGGCGGAACGTCCACCGGCTCCACCGGCTCCACCGGCTCCACGGGCTCCACCGGGGCGACCGGCTCCACCGGCGGCACGGGCGGCGGCGAGTCCCCCCAGGGCGGCAGCGACGACGACGGCGGCCTGCTGGCCTCGACCGGCTCCACGGCCCTCTTGGCCTCGGCCGGCGCCGCGCTGGCGCTCGCGGCGGGCGGCGTGCTGTTCGCCGTCTCGCGACGGCGCCGGAGCGAAGGCGCCGCCTGACGGTCGCCCCAGGGGCCTACGGGACCTGCGGAGCCGGAGTCCGAAGAGCCTTCGCGTAGCAGAGGCTCTCCTCGTGGAACCGGTAGTAGCCGAACTTCCCGCACGGCTCGTAGCCGCTGGACGTGTACAGGGCCACCGCCTCCGGCTGCTTGGTCCCGGTCTCCAGCACCATGCGGGCCCGGCCCGCCGCACGGGCGTCCTCCTCCAGGGCCGCCAGGATGCGGCGGGCCAGCCCGCGGCCGCGCACCTGTTCGATGACGAACATCCGCTTGAGCTCGGCGTCCCCGTCGAGGTTGCCCTCGTCGTTGGCGTCCTGGCTGCGCCAGCCGCCGGAGGCGACCGGGACGTCGTTCTCGTCGTACGCGATCAGGTAGAGGCCGTTCGGCGGCGCGAAGTCCGACGCGGCCAGCTCGGTGGCGTCGCCGCCGTCGCCGTAGCGGACGTGGTACTCGGCCTGGACCTCGTCGTTGAGCTTCAGGGCGTCGGGGTGGTCGAAGGGCACCCGGCGTATGTTCATGCTACCTACCGTATATCGATGCGGGATCCGGGATCGGGGCACCGTCCAGTGTGCCGGTATCGTGCCCTGGTGCTCACCGTGACCTCCGTGAATGTGAACGGTCTGCGTGCCGCCGCGAAGAAGGGCTTCGTGGAGTGGCTCGCGGACACCTCCGCCGACGTGCTGTGCCTCCAGGAGGTGCGGGCCGAGCCCCAGCAGCTGCCCGAACACGTCCGCACCCCCGACGGCTGGCACGTCACGCACGCCCCCGCCGCCGCCAAGGGCCGGGCCGGCGTCTCGCTCTACACCCGTCGCGAGCCCGACCGCGTCCAGGTCGGCTTCGGCTCGACGGAGTTCGACACCAGCGGCCGCTACGTCGAGGCCGACCTGCCCGGTGTGACGGTCGCCTCCCTCTACCTCCCCTCCGGCGAGGTCGGCACCGAGCGCCAGGACGAGAAGCTCCGCTTCATGGGCGAGTTCCTGACCTATCTCAAGGAACTGCGCGAGCGCGCCGCCGCCGACGGCCGCGAGGTCGTCGTCTGCGGCGACTGGAACATCGCCCACCACGAGGCCGACCTGAAGAACTGGCGCGCCAACAAGAAGAACTCCGGGTTCCTGCCGGAGGAACGGGAGTGGCTGAGCCGGGTCCTGGACCCCGCCGAGGGCGGGTACGTGGATGTCGTGCGCGCCCTGCACCCGGACGTCGAGGGGCCGTACTCGTGGTGGTCGTACCGGGGGCGGGCCTTCGACAACGATTCAGGCTGGAGGATCGACTACCACCTGTCCACGCAGGGGCTGGCGGACAAGGCCGTCAAGGGGTACGTCGAGCGGGCCGCCACGCACGCCGAGCGGTGGTCGGACCACGCGCCCGTGACGGTCGTCTACGACCGCTAGGGCCTGCTCGGCGGATCATGCCGCAGACGCGGGGTCGGCACGCCCTCCCCCACTGCCTGAAGGGCGTGGGAGGTGCCCCCAGCGGCGTTGTCGTCGGTTGCCGACTCCCCCACGCTCGACTGCGCTCGCGCGGGGGGCCATCGCGTCGACGCCCTCCTCCGCCTTGCAGCTGGACGCACCAGACCCCGCTCACCTGCACTGATCAGTCTCCGCACCTTTCCTGCGACCTGATCCGCCGGGCAGGCCCTAGCCCACGGGCGGTCCTTCGTCGCCGCTCTTCTTCCGTACCCGCCGGTCCATCGCCAGGGACAGTTCCGCCTCCACCACGCTGCGGGCGAGCGGGCGCAGGCGGTCGAGTTGTTCGTCGGGGGCGTGGCGGAGGATCAGGTCGGCGAAGAGGTCGGCCAGGGCGTCGGCGTGTTCGCGGACGCGGGCGCCGGCCTGGAGGACCTCGCCGAGGGGGATGCCCTCGCGGACCAGGGCGGAGGAGACCTCCAGCAGGCGGTGGCTTATGTGGACGATCTCGTCGCCGTCGGTGCCGACGTAGCCGAGGTCCATGGCGGCGGCCAGGTTCTCGGGGGTGACCTGGCCTTCGAAGCGGGCGGCGAGTTCCTCGGGGGTGAGGCGGACCGGGGTCTCCTCGGTGGGTTCGCCGTAGCCGAGCAGGTCGCCGACGTCGCGTCCGTGGTCGAAGGCGTCGGCGAGTTCCGCGATGCCGCTGAGGGTGTGGCCGCGTTCCAGGAGGGCGGCGATGGTGCGCAGGCGGGCCAGGTGGTGGTCGTCGTACCAGGCGATGCGGCCCTCGCGGCGGGGCGGCGGGATCAGTCTGCGTTCGCGGTAGAAGCGCAGGGTGCGCACCGTGATGCCGGCCAGCCGGGCCAGTTCCTCCATGCGGTATTCGCGCTTCTCGGTCACGGCGTCGAGCCTACGGCGTACCGTCGGTAACTTTCCTCGTCCACCCCCTACCCATCAGTACGGTGCTGCTCTACTCTCCCCATTGCGCCAGTGTTCACTGGCAGAGTTCTAGGCGACGCGTGGAGGCTTCGGGATGGCCGAGCACGAGCAGGTTCAAGAACACGTGCGGGTGGCGGTGATCGGGTCCGGTTTCGGCGGGCTGGGGGCCGCCGTGCGGCTGCGGCGCGAGGGGATCACCGACTTCGTCGTTTTGGAACGGGCGGGGAGCGTCGGCGGGACCTGGCGTGACAACAGCTATCCCGGGTGCGCCTGTGACGTGCCGTCCCATCTGTACTCGTTCTCCTTCGCGCCCAATCCCGACTGGCCGCGCACCTTCTCCGGGCAGGAGCACATCCGCGCCTACCTGGAGCACGTGACCGACACCTTCGGGCTGCGCCCGCACATCCGCTTCGACTCGGAGGTGAAGCGGATGGCGTGGGACGGCGAGCACCTGCGGTGGGAGATCGAGACGGCGAGCGGGAACCTCACCGCCGACGTCGTCGTGTCCGCGAGCGGGCCGCTGTCCGACCCGAAGGTGCCCGACATCCCGGGCCTGGACTCCTTCCCCGGCAAGGTCTTCCACTCCGCCCGCTGGGACCACGAGTACGACCTCGCCGGCAAGCGCGTCGCCATGATCGGCACCGGCGCCTCCGCCATCCAGATCGTGCCGTCCATCCAGCCGAAGGCCGGTCACCTCACCCTCTTCCAGCGCACCCCGGCCTGGGTGATGCCCCGCATGGACCGGGAGATCAGCGGCGCCGAGCGCGCCCTGCACCGGGCGCTGCCCGTCACCACCAAGCTGCGGCGCGGGCTGCTGTGGGGCATCCGCGAACTCCAGGTGCAGGCGTTCACCAAGCACCCGGGCGAGCTGGGCTTCGTCGAGCAGATCGCCAAGCGCAACATGGCCTCCGCCATCAAGGACCCGGCCCTGCGAGCCAAGCTCACCCCGGACTACCGCATCGGCTGCAAGCGCATCCTGCTGTCGAGCACGTACTATCCGGCGCTCGCCCAGCCGAACGTGGACGTCGTCGCCGGCGGGCTGAGCGAGGTGCGCGGCTCCACCCTGGTCGCCGCCGACGGCACCGAGACCGAGGCCGACGTGATCATCTTCGGCACCGGTTTCCACGTCACCGACATGCCCATCGCGGAGCGGGTCGTGGGCGCCGACGGGCGGACCCTCGCCGAGACCTGGAAGGGCGGCATGGAGGCGCTGCGCGGCGCCTCGGCGGCCGGCTTCCCCAACTGGATGACGATCATCGGGCCCAACACCGGCCTGGGGAACTCGTCGATGATCCTGATGATCGAGTCGCAGCTGAACTACCTGGCGGACTACCTGCGCCAGCTGAACGTCCTCGGCGGCCGGGTCGCCCTCGACGCCCGCCCCGCCGCCGTACGGAACTGGAACCACCGGGTGCAGGAGCGCATGAAGCGCACCGTGTGGAACACCGGCGGCTGCACCAGCTGGTACCTGGACGCCAGCGGCCGCAACACCACCGTGTGGCCCGGCACGACCGCCGAGTTCCGGCGGGCGACCAGGCGGGTGGACCTGGGGGAGTACGAGGTGCTGCGCCCGGCCGTCGCCAAGGCCGCCCCCGGCGCGGACGCGGACGCGGGCGCGGAGGTGAGCGCGTGAGCCGCCTCATGCACGTCTCCGCCGGGCCGTACGCCCCGCCCGCCCCGGCCCGTGAGCTGACCGTCACCGCCGCCGACGGCGCCCGCATACACGTCGAGGTGCACGGCCCCGAGGACGCGCCCGCGGTCGTCCTCTCGCACGGCTGGTGCTGCTCGACCGCCTTCTGGGCGGCGCAGATCCGCGCGCTCGCCACCGACCACCGGGTCATCGCCTACGACCAGCGCGG
Source organism: Streptomyces sp. M92 (assembly GCF_028473745.1). Taxonomy (NCBI): domain Bacteria; kingdom Bacillati; phylum Actinomycetota; class Actinomycetes; order Kitasatosporales; family Streptomycetaceae; genus Streptomyces; species Streptomyces sp. M92. Next base: position 7,451,584 of record NZ_CP101137.1, on the reverse strand, counting down.
CCACGGCCGCAGCCCGGCCAACCCGGCCTGCGGCACCGAGCCCCTCGCCGACGACCTCGAGGCCGTGCTGGAGGCCACGCTCGCGCCGGGTGAACGGGCCGTGATCGCCGGGCACTCCATGGGCGGCATGACCGTGATGGCCGCGGCGACCCGGCCCAAGGTGCGCGAGCACGCGGCGGCGGTCCTGCTGTGCAGTACCGGCAGTTCGCGGCTGGTGGAGTCCGCGACCGTGCTGCCGTTCGGTGCGGGGCGGGTGCGGACCTGGCTGACCCGGCGGGTCCTCGGCTCCCGGGCGCCGCTCGGGCCGGTCACGCCGCTCGCGCGCCGCATACTCAAGTACGGGACGATGGGCGCGGGTTCGGCGCCGGAGATGGTAGAGGCGTGCGCCCGGACCGTGCATGCCTGCCCGGCCCGGGTGCGCCGCGCCTGGTCCGAGGTGCTGGACCTGCTCGACCTGGACCACGGCGTGCGGGAGTTGCGGATGCCGGTGGAGATAGTCGTCGGCACCGCCGACCGGCTGACCCCGCCCGTGCACGCCCGCTCGCTGACCGCCGCGCTGCCGAACTGCGTGGGGCTGACGGAGCTTCCGGGCCTCGGCCACATGACGCCGGTGGAGGCGCCGGACCTGGTCACCGGGAAGATACGCGCTCTCGTCGGCACCTACGTCCGCGCCGACCGCACCGAATCCGCCGTACACGCCGAGGAGATCGCATGAGCAGGGTGAGCCTGGAAGGGCGCGTCGCCGTCGTCACGGGAGCCGCGCGGGGCGTCGGGGAGCTGCTGGCCCGCAAGCTGTCCGCGCGCGGGGTGAAGGTGGCCCTGGTCGGGCTGGAGCCGGACGCGCTGAAGCAGGTGTCGGCCCGGCTGCACAGCGAGAGCGACCACTGGCACGCCGACGTCACCGACCACGTGGCGATGGCCGAGGTGGCGGCGCGGGTGAAGGAACGGTTCGGCCGGGTCGACGTCGTCGTCGCCAACGCCGGTGTGGCCACCGGCGGTCCGTTCGTCGAGTCCGACCCGGAGTCCTGGCGCCGGGTGATCGAGGTCAACCTGATCGGCTCGGCGGTGACGGCCCGCGCCTTCCTGCCGGCGCTGCTGGAGAGCCGCGGCTACCTGCTCCAGGTCGCGTCCCTCGCCGCGATCACGCCGGCGCCGATGATGTCGGCCTACTGCGCCTCCAAGTCCGGTGTGGAGGCGTACGCGCACAGTCTGCGCGGGGAGGTCGGGCACCGGGGCGTGAAGGTCGGCGTCGGCTATCTGTCGTGGACCGACACGGACATGGTGCGCGGCGCCGACCGGGACGACGTGATGCGCGAGCTGCGGCAGCGGCTGCCCTGGCCGTCCAACAAGACCTATCCGCTGGGCCCGGCTGTGGACCGGCTGGTGGAGGGCATCGAGCGCCGCTCGGCACACGTCTACGGGCAGTGGTGGCTGCGCGGCATGCAGGGCGTGCGCGGGTACCTGCCGGCCCTCATCGGCACCGTCGGACAGCGCGAGATGCGGCGCTTCGGGGACCGGCTGGACGGGCTGCGGGTCGGGCTGGTCGGGGCCGGCGGAGCCGCCGACGAACAGCAGCGATCGGGGCCCGCTACAGTCCGTAAGTGATCGACATGCGTACGGTCACCGCCCGTGTGAATCTGATCGAGCGCCCGGCCGATCCGGTCGGGCCCGATCAGCACAGGAGTGAACCCACATGGGTATCAAGGACCAGTTCCAGGACAAGGCCGAGCGCATGCAGCAGCAGGGCAAGCAGCGGGCCGACCAGGCCCGGGAGCAGTTCCCGAACCGCGAGGACCGCGACCGCGACCGCCGCCGCGACGAGGACGGGATGGACCCGGCCTCGCGCCGCCGCCGCGACGAGGACGAGCGCTTCGAGAGCAGCTACGACGCCTGACGCGCTGCCGCTGGGCTGAAGGGGCGCCTCTCCTGCCGGGAGGGCGCCCCTTTTCGCGTGCGCCTCTCCCGCCGGGGAGGGCGCCCCTTTCGCGTGCGCGTGGCCCGGCGGGGTCAGGTCCTGGGCGGCAGCGGCGGTCGGGACCGGTCGGGCACGGCGTCGTAACCGGGCGGCGTGGCGGGCGGGTTGCTCTCCAGCAGTTCCAGCGCCAGCCGGACCGCCTCCTCCAGCACCGGGTAGCGGCCCTCGGCCCAGTCCAGCGGGGTGCGCAGCGCCTCGACGTCGGGATCGACGCCGTAGTTCTCCACGGACCAGCCGTACGCGTCGAACCAGGCCGCGTTCATCGGCACCGTGATCACCGTGCCGTCGCCGAGGCGGTGCCGGCCGGTCATGCCGACCACGCCGCCCCAGGTGCGCTGTCCGACGACCGGGCCGAGCCGCAGCAGCTTGAACGCGGCCGTGATCATGTCGCCGTCGGAGGACGTCGCCTCGTCCGCGACCGCCACGACCGGCCCGCGCGGGGCGTTGGAGGTGTACGACACCGGCTGGGCGTCGCGCGTGAGGTCCCAGCCCAGGATGGTGCGGGTCAGCTTCTCGATGACCAGCTCGCTGATGTGCCCGCCCGCGTTGCCGCGCACGTCCACGATGAGGGCGGGCCGGGACACCTCCATGCGCAGGTCCCGGTTGAACTGCGCCCAGCCGGAGCCGCCCATGTCGGGGATGTGCAGGTAGCCGCAGCGTCCGCCGCTCAACTCCCGGACCACCTCGCGTCGTTTGGCCACCCAGTCCTGGTAGCGCAGGGGACGCTCGTCGATCAGCGGGACGACGGCGACCCGGCGGGACGGTCCGGGGCCGCCCTCGCCCGGCGCGAAGGTCAGCTCCACCGTCGTACCGCCCGCCCCCGCCAGCAGCGGGTACGGCCCCGTCACCGGGTCGACCGGCCGGCCGTCCACGTGGGTGAGCACCGCGCCCTCACGGATGCCCGTGCCGGCCAGCGGGGAGCGGGCCTTGGAGTCGGAGGAGTCGCCGGGCAGGATGCGCTTGACCACCCAGTGCCCGTCCCGGCACGCGAGGTTGGCGCCGAGCAGGCCCTGCCAGCGCTGGTAGTGCGCCGGGCCCTCGTTGCGGCGGGCGGCGGCGACGTAGGCGTGCGAGGTGCCGAGCTCGCCGAGCACCTCGCGCAGCAGGTCGGCGAAGTCGTCGGGCGTGGCGACCCGTTCGAGCAGCGGACGGTACTGGTCCAGCACCGCGTCCCAGTCGATGCCGCACATGCCGGGGTCCCAGAAGTAGGCGCGGATCAGCCGGCCGGCCTCGTCGTAGGCCTGGCGCCACTCGGCGGCCGGGTCGGCCTCGTGCAGGATGCGGCGCAGGTCGATCCAGGTGGTCGAGTCGCTGTCACCCGCCTCGGTGGCCGGTACGGCGCGCAGGTCGCCCTCGTCGAGCACGACCAGGCGGCTGCCGTCGCCGCTGACGCGGAACCAGTCCAGGTGGTCGACCAGTTCGGACTTCCTCGCCTTGGCGAGGTTGAAGTGCTCCAGGGTGGGCCGCTCGCTCGGGTCGGCCGGGTTGGCGAAGGTCTCGCCGAGCGCGCCCGAGATCGGCCAGCGCAGCCAGACCAGTCCGCCGCCCGCGACCGGGCACAGCGCCGAGTACTTGGAGGCGGTGACCGGGAACGGCGTCACCCGGGACTCCAGGCCCTCGATCTCGACGGTCACCGCGCCGCCCTCGCCGGGCTCGTCCTCCAACGGGTCCAGGCCGCCGGCGGCGGGGCGGCCCTCCGGGTTCAGGGCGAACGGGGAGGGGGTCGCGGACGACAGCGGGACGAGGTAGGGGCGGCAGCCCAGCGGGAAGGAGAGGTCGCCGGTGTGCACGTCGTACACCGGGTCGAAGCCGCGCCAGGAGAGGAAGGCGAGGTAGCGGCCGTCCCGGGTGAAGACCGGGTTCTCGTCCTCGAAGCGTCCGTCGGTGACGTCGACGACGAGCGGGCCCTCCTGCGCGTTCTTCCCGTCGCTCCTCCCGTCGATGCGGGCCATCTTGATCTGCCGCAGGGAGCGCCCGATGCCCGGGTGGGACCAGGTGAGCCAGCTGCCGTCCGGGGAGAAGGCGAGGTCGCGGACGGGGCCGTTGACGGAGCGGATCAGCTCGGTCACCCCGGCGGGCCGGCCGACGGGCGCTTCGGCGTCCGTCGCCTCCGTCTCCTCCGCCCCCGCGAGCGCCTCGGCGGCCTCCGCGTCCTCCTCCGGCAGGTCGAGGAGCAGCAGCCGTCCGTCGTGCGAGGCGATGGCCAGCCGCTCGCCCGCCGGGTCGGAGACCAGCTCCAGCACCCGGCCCAGTTCTCCCGAGGCCAGCCTGCGCAGCGCGCGGACGCCGGTGGCCCGGGGCAGGTGGCCGATCTCGACGGCGTCCTCGCCCTCCGCGTCCGTCACGTACGCGATCCGGCCGCTCGCCCCGAGCATCTCCGGCAGCCGTACCCGTACGCCCGGTGTGTCGGCGAGGGTGCGGGCCGGGCCGTCGCGGTGGGTGAGCCAGTACAGGCTGCCGCGTACGACGACGGCGCTCGCGCGGCCCGTCTCGTCGACGGAGACGCCGCCGACGTGCTGGGCGGCGGGCACCTGGTACGTGCGCCGTCCCGCGCGCGGGCCGCTCAGCCGGACGTCGAGCCGGCGCGGCGCGGAGTCCGGCGACAGGTCCTCGACGATCCACAGGTCCCCCGCGCACTGGTACACCACGCGGGTGCCGTCGCTCGCCGCGTGCCGGGCGTAGCAGGCGTCGTGGTCGGTGTGGCGGCGCAGGTCGGAGCCGTCGTGGGCGCAGGAGTAGAGGTTGCCGACGCCCTCGTGGTCGGAGAGGAAGGCGATCCGGCCGCCGACGAACATGGGGGAGTGCAGATGCCCGTGGAGGCCGGGCAGCAGCCGTTCGCCGTGCAGCCAGAGCCGGCCCGTGGCGCCGCCCCGGTAGCGCTTCCAGGAGGCCGGTTCGTGCGGCGGGGTGCCGGTGAGCAGCAGGGTCTTGCGCTCGCCGTCGAGGTCGGCGGCCTGGATGTCGGTGACCGGGCCCCAGGGCAGCTTGCGGCCGGGGTCGCCGTCGGGGGTGATCTTGTAGGCCCAGGTCAGGTGGGAGAAGGGCTCGCCGTGCGAGGCGACGGCGAGGACCGCGGTCGTCCCGTCGGGGTCGGGGGGCGACCAGCCGCAGACCCGGGTGTCGAGGCCGCCCCAGTGGGTGAGCCGGCGCCCGGGACCACCGTCCACCGGCACGAGGTGGACCTCCGGGACCAGGCTCCGCCAGCTGGTGTACGCGATGTGGCGGCCGTCGGGGGAGAAGCGGGGGTGGCCGGTCTTGGTGCGGTCGACGGTGAGCCGCCAGGCGCGGCCCGGGCCGTCGAGGGACGCGAGCCAGAGGTCGTCCTCGGCCACGAAGCACAGCTGGTCGCCGCTGAGGTGCGGAAGGCGCAGATAACTCACCCATCCCATGCTTTGCCGCTGACCGTGGACCGGCAACTTATGGACAGCCGACAACCGTGACCCACACCACGAACGAAACCGTTTCGTTTCGCTAGGGGTGGGGGTACATTGGTCATGTACGAAACGGTGTCGTTCCCGAGCGGAGCGGCCGGAGGACGACCGGAGGAGGAGAGGAGTGAGCGAGATGACGGAGACCGCCACCGCGCGCCGCAGCCGGATCACTCCCGAGCGCGAGGCCGAGCTGTACGAGGCCGTGCTCGACCTGCTCCGGGAAGTCGGCTACGACGCCCTCACCATGGACGCCGTGGCCGCCCGCACCCGGTCCAGCAAGGCGACGCTCTACCGCCAGTGGGGCGGCAAGCCCGAGCTGGTCGTCAAGGCCATCCGGCACAGCAAACCCGGCGAGATCGGTGACGTGGACACCGGCTCCCTCCGCGGCGACCTGCACGCCCTGCTGGCCCGCGAGGACGACTGCACCATGGCGCAGAACTCCGCGCTGATGCGCGGCGTCGCCATGGCGCTGCACCAGAACCCGGACCTGCGCCAGGCCTTCCGGGACCAGCTCATCGACCCGGAGATGGCGGAGTTCCGGCGCGTGCTGCAACGCGCCGTCGACCGGGGCGAGATCAGACCGGACTGCCCGGCGCTGGACTTCCTCGTGCACATGATGGTCGGCGGGTTCGCCACCCGCACGCTGCTCGACGACCAGCCGCCGACCCGGGCCTTCCTCACCTCGTACATCGACGCCGTGATCCTCCCCGCCCTCGGCGCCGGCACCACAGCCTGACCCGATTCCCCACCGAGCCCCACCTGAATCCCACCCTGAGCCCCACCTGACGTCACCGCTCACGTCGTCGGGCTGATCCCCCCTGCCCTGAAGACCCACGACCTGACCGGGAGTACGCCCCCGTGGCCACGTTCCTCTACAAACTCGGCCGGCTCGCCTTCCGCCGACGGCACTTCGTCGCCCTGATATGGGTGGCCCTGCTGACGCTGGCCGGCGTCGGCGCGGCCAGTGCCCCGCCCGCCGGCACCACCTCCTTCTCCATCCCCGGCACCGAGGCCCAGAAGGCCTTCGACCTGCTGGAGGAGCGCTTCCCCGGCGCCGCCGCCGACGGGGCGACCGCACGCGTCGTCTTCAAGGCACCGGCCGGCGAGAAGATGACGGACCCCGACAACAAGGCGGCCGTCGAGAAGACCGTCTCCGACCTGGCCGACGGCTCCGAGGTCGCCTCGGTCGCCGACCCGTACCGGGGGAACGCGGTCAGCCAGGACGGCACGATCGCCTACGCCTCGGTGAAGTACGACGTCTCCGGCATGGAGCTGGAGGAGTCCACCAAGGACGCCCTCGAGGACGCCGCCGAGCAGGCGCGCGACGCCGGGCTGACCGTGGAGGTCGGCGGTGACGCGCTCCAGGCCGTCCCGCACACCGGCGCCACGGAGATCATCGGCATCGCGGTCGCCGCCGTCGTCCTGGTCATCACCTTCGGCTCGCTGGTCGCGGCCGGACTGCCCCTGCTCACCGCCCTGATCGGCGTCGGCATCGGCGTCTCCTCGATCACCGCCCTGGCCAGCGCGCTCGAACTGGGCTCCACCACCTCCATCCTGGCGATGATGATCGGCCTCGCGGTCGGCATCGACTACGCCCTGTTCATCGTCTCCCGCTACCGCGCGGAACTCGCCGAGGGCCGCGAGCGCGAGGAGGCCGCCGGCCGGGCCGTCGGCACCGCGGGCTCGGCGGTCGTCTTCGCCGGCCTGACCGTCGTCATCGCCCTGGTCGGCCTCGCGGTCGTGAACATCCCGATGCTCACCAAGATGGGCATCGCGGCCGCCGGCACCGTCGCCATCGCGGTCGTGATCGCCCTGACCATGGTCCCCGCGCTGCTCGGCTACGCCGGCCGCCGGGTCAAGCCGGCCGGCGCGAAGGGCAAGCTTTTGGGCCGCGGCCGCGAGAGCGCCGACCAGGCCACGGAGAAGAGCGAGGGCCCCAAGGCCAACCTCGGCACCCGCTGGGCGCGCTTCGTCGTCCGCCGTCCGCTGGCCGTGCTCCTGCTGGGCGTCGTCGGCCTCGGCGCGGCGGCCGTCCCCGCGGCCTCCCTGGAACTGGGCCTGCCCGACGACGGCTCCCAGCCGACGTCCACGACCCAGCGTCGCGCCTACGACCTGCTCTCGGAGGGCTTCGGCCCCGGCTTCAACGGTCCGCTGATGGTCGTCGTCGACGCCAAGGGCAGCGACGCGCCGCAGCAGGTGTTCACCGATGTCTCCGACGAGATCAAGGGCCTGAAGGACGTCGTGGCGGTGACCCCGCCCCAGCCCAACAAGGGCGGCGACACCGCGACCATCACCGTGATCCCGGACTCCAAGCCGTCCTCCGTCGCGACCGAGAACCTGGTGCACGCCATCCGCGACGCGGGCGCCGGCATCGAGGCGGACACCGGCGCCGAGACCCTGGTCACCGGCTCGACGGCGATGAACATCGACGTCAGCCAGAAGCTCAACGACGCGCTGCTGCCCTACCTGATACTGGTCGTCGGCCTGGCCTTCCTCCTGCTGATCGTGGTCTTCCGCTCGATCCTGGTCCCGCTCAAGGCGGCCCTCGGCTTCCTGCTGTCCGTCATGGCGGCGCTGGGCGCGGTCGTCGCGGTCTTCCAGTGGGGCTGGCTGTCCGGCCTGATGGGCGTCGAGGAGACCGGCCCGGTCATGTCGATGATGCCGATCTTCATGGTCGGCGTGGTCTTCGGGCTCGCGATGGACTACGAGGTCTTCCTGGTCACCCGCATGCGGGAGGCGTACGTCCACGGCGAGCAGCCCAGCGAGGCCGTCGTCACCGGCTTCAAGCACGGCGCCCGGGTCGTCACGGCCGCGGCGGTCATCATGATGGCGGTCTTCGCCGGCTTCATCGGCTCCAGCGAGTCGATGGTCAAGATGATCGGCTTCGGCCTCGCGATCGCCGTCTTCTTCGACGCGTTCGTCGTCCGCATGGCCCTCGTCCCGGCCGTCCTCGCCCTGCTCGGCAAGAAGGCCTGGTGGCTGCCGAAGTGGCTGGACCGCGCACTGCCCAACGTGGACGTCGAGGGCGAGGGCCTGCGCACCCTCGGCGACGACGGCAAGGACGAGGACCGGGAACTGGTGCGCACCACCTGACCCGTCACCTCTGAACTCCGAACACCTCTGAACACCCCCGAACTCCTCTGACGGGAGGACGACAGACCAGCCGGTGAGGGCTCCGTGGGGACGGGGCTGCCCTCACCGGCTTCCTCCTTCCCGGGTGCCGCGCACGCCCCGCAACCCGTTCGCATGCGGACTACACGTACCGCTACGGTGCCGCCATGACGACCACCGACGACACCTCCGGCGCCTCCGCCGTCCACCCCCGCTTCGCCGAGGCCCTGCGCGCGCTCGGCCTCGGAGACCTGACCGCCGAGGTCCGGCGCTTCCCGGAGGCCACCCGCACCGCCACCGAGGCCGCCGCCGCGATCGGCTGCGAGCTGAGCCAGATCTGCAAGTCGCTGATCTTCGCCGCCGACGGGGTGCCCGTGCTGGTGCTCATGGACGGCGCCTCCCGCGTCGACCTGGAGCGGGTCCGCGAGGCACTCGGCGCCCAGAAGGTCACGCGGGCCAAGGCCGACGTCGTACGGGAGACGACCGGGTACGCCATCGGGGGTGTGCCGCCCTTCGGGCACCGGGAACGGACCCGGGTGCTCGCCGACCGCTCCCTGCTCGCCCACGAGGTCGTCTGGGCCGCCGCCGGCACCCCGTACTCCGTCTTCCCGATGGAACCCAAGGAGCTCGTCGCCACCGCCGGCGCCACCCTCGCGGACGTGCGCGAGCGCTCCGAGTGACGCCACTGGTCACCGGCGCCGTCCTGCTCGCCGCCGTCACGCACGCCGCCTGGAACGCCATCGCCCACCGGATCACCGACAAGCTGACCGGCTTCGCGCTGATCTCCGGCGGCGGCATGCTCATCGGGCTGGCGCTGCTGCCGTTCACGGCGTTCCCGGAGGCCGGCGCGTGGCCGTACCTGCTCCTCTCCGCCGCGATCCACATCGCGTACTACGCGCTGCTCATGCGGTCCTTCCGGCTCGGCGACTTCGGGCAGGCGTACCCGATCGCCCGCGGCAGCGCGCCGCTGCTGGTGACCGTCCTGGCCGCCGCCTTCGCCCACGAGGTGCCCGACGGCTGGGCCGCGGCCGGCATCGTGGTCTCCTGCGCGGGCCTGACCGGCGTCGCCCTGTGGGGGCTGCGCGGGCGCCGGCCCGACTGGGCGGCGATCGGCGCGGCCCTGGCGACCGGCGCGACCATCGCCGTGTACACGGTCGTCGACGGGCTCGGCGTACGCGCCGCCGGGTCCTCCCTCGGCTACATCGCCTGGCTGATGGCCGTGCAGGGCACGGTCCTCCCGGCGTACTTCCTGTACCGCCACCGCGCCGGGGCCTGGCCGCTGCTGCGCCCGCACGTACGGCTCGGGCTGCTCGGCGCGGCGCTGTCCGTCGCCGCGTACGCACTGGTCCTGTGGGCGCAGACCCGCGCGGAACTCGCCCCGATCGCCGCCCTGCGCGAGTCCTCCATCCTGGTCGGCGCCGCGATCGGCGCCCTCTTCTTCAAGGAGCGGTTCGGCGCGCCCCGGATCGCGGCGGCGGGCCTCCTCGTCGTCGGGATCGGGCTGATGCTGCGCACGGGGTGAACGGTGCGAGCCGCGGAGGCCGGGCGGCCGGGGTGATGCGTGCGGCGCCCGCGAGGAGCACCCTGGAAAGAGGACTTCCGGAGGTGATCGTCATGATGCACACCGCAGTGGGATGGCATGTCGAGCTGGAGTTCATGGAGGACGACCAGCACACGCGGGCGGTCGCGATGGTGCGGCTCCCCGACGGCACCGAGGTCCGCGCGCACGGCCACGCCAGCCGCCACCGCGTGGACGCCCAGCAGCCGAGGGTCGGCGAAGAGGTCGCCGGCGCACGCGCATTGAACGAGCTGGCGATGCAGCTGCTCACCAAGGCGCACGACGAGATCGACGCCGCGTCGGGCAGGACGTCCCACCCGATCCACGTGTGACCCGTACGCCGCGTACGGCTCGGGACGGGACCGTCAGCCGTCCGTGCCCAGCGACGTCCGCACCGCCCGCACCAGCGCCTGTGCCCTCGGGTCGGCCGTCACGGTCTTGCGGAAGCCGTTGGTGACGTAGCCGAAGGCGACGCCGGTCTCCGGGTCGGCGAAGCCGAGCGCCCCGCCGCGGCCCGGGTGACCGAAGGAGCCGGGGGACAGGAACGGCGACGCGCTGCCGTGCAGCATGTAGCCGAGGCCGAAGCGGGTGCCGACGACCAGGACGCGGTCGGGGCCGGACGACTCCTCGGCGCGGGCCAGTTCCGTCGTCGCCGGGTCGAACAGCCGCGCCCGCCGGGTCACGCCGTCGACCTCGCCGATCAGCGCCGCGTAGAAGCGGGCCAGCGCGTCCGCCGTCGCGATGCCGTTGGTCGCCGGGAGGGCCGCCGCACGGTAGGCGGGGTCGTTCTGGTCGGGGAACGGGGTGACGGCGGCGAAGGCGCGGCGGGTGAGGGAGCCAGGGTCCGCGTAGGCCCCGGTGACGGCCCGCTTGGGACGCAGGCGCGGGCCGCCGCCGCCCGACGGTTCGGCCTCTTCGAGGCGCCCGACCCGGCCCGCCCGGCCCGCCGCCTCCTCGGCGGCCGGCAGCCCTATCCACAGGTCCAGGTCCAACGGGCCGGCGACCTCGTCCGCGAGCCACTCACCGGTGCCGCGCCCGCCCGTCACCCTGCGCACCAGCTCGTCGAGGAGCCAGCCGTAGGTGAGCGCGTGGTAGCCGTGGTCGGTGCCCGGCTCCCAGACGGGCGCCTGCGCGGCGACCGCCTCGGGCCCCCGCAGCGGGTCCAGGGCCCTTGCCGGGGTGAGCGGCCGATCGAGGACGGGCAGGCCCGCCCGGTGGTTCAGGACGTGCCGGACCAGCACCCGCTCCTTGCCGTGCGCCTTGAACTCGGGCCAGTACTCGGCCACCGGCGCGTCCAGGTCCAGCTGCCCGCGCTGGTGCAGCAGCAGCGGTACGGCGGCGGCGACACCCTTCGTCGCCGAGCGCACCACCTGCGCGGTGCCCCGGCGCCACGGCTCGGTGCCGTCGACGTCCCGCGTGCCGCCCCACAGGTCGACGACCTTGCGCCCGTCCCGGTAGACGGCGACCGCGGCGCCCCGGTCCCCGAGCGCGCCGAAGTTCCGTGCGAACGCGTCCCTGACCGGCTCGAACCCCTCGGCCACCGTGCCCCGCACGTCCACGTCCGCGCTCACTTCTCCACCCGTCCCTTCGGATCGCCTGCGACAGTGGGTGCAACCGTCGCCGGGTGCCTGCGATTCCGGTAGCGCCGCGTGGATCGGGGGAAGGCTGATCTCACATGTGATGTTCGGCCCGAAGGGCGTGAGGCGGGAAATGTGGGACATTGGAGAGGGGTGGGACGCACAGCTTCCGCACAGGTCACAGGTCACAGATCACAGAGCGCAAGGGGCGATCCGATGCCGGTGGTCGAACAGCACGCACGAGCCCACATCCTGACCGACGCGGACCTCCCCGACTGGGACGACGGCGGAGCGATACCCGTCGTACTGCGCTACGACCCCGACCACGACCCGCGGTCGGTGTGCGTGGCCCTGCCCGCCCGGGGGCGCGCTCCCGCCTCCCGCGAATGGACCTTCCCCCGCGCCCTGCTGGAGCAGGGCCTGCGTGCGCCCGCCGGCACCGGCGACGTGCGGGTGTGGCCGTGCGGGCGGGTGCAGGCCGTGGTCGAGTTCCACTCACCGCAGGGCTGCTCGGTGGTCCAGTTCGAGACCAAGGCCGTCATGCGGTTCCTGCGCCGCACGTACACGGCGGTGGCGCAGCCGGTGGCCCACTGAGCCACCGGCCGCGCGCCTCGCCTCCGGGCCGGTCAGCCCGCGTTCTTCAGCAGCGCCGCGACGATCGGTCCCGCGCTCTCGCTGCCGTGGCCGCCCTGCTGGACCACACCCGCCGCGGCCAGGTCGCCCTTGTACGCGGTGAACCAGCCGTTGGGCTTCTCCTGGTTGTCGACCTCCGCCGAGCCGGTCTTCGCCCCGGCGTCACCGCCCACCCCGGCCATCGGCTCCGCCGCGGTACCGGCGGCCGCCGTGTAGGACATCATCTCGCGCAGCTGCGCCAGCGTGGAGGCCGACATCGTGCGGGAGGCGGTGGCGAGCTTCCGCCCGTCGACCGACGGGGAGACCAGGTACGGCTGGTGGAAGGAGCCGGACTTCACGGTCGCCGCCACGGACGCCATGTTCAGCGGGTTCATCCGCACCCCGCCCTGGCCGATGAGGGAGGCGGCCATCGGGGCGGCGCTCTGCACCGGCACCGAGCCGTCGAAGGTGGGCACGCCGACGGCCCAGTTGTTCATGGACAGGCCGAACACCTCCTTCGCCTGCTTGGTCAGGTCGTCGTTCTCCAGCTCGGGGGCCTGGCTGATGAAGGCGGTGTTGCAGGAGCGGGCGAAGCTCGCCTTGAAGGTGCCGTCCTTGATCTCGAACTCGTCGTCGTTCTGGAACTTCCAGCCGCCGTAGGTGAAGTACTTCGGGCACGGGTGCTTCTGGTCCATCGACGCCAGGTTCTTCTCGATCAGCATCGAGGCGGTGACGACCTTCATCGTGGAGCCGGGCGCCAGCGAGCCCTGGAAGGCGGTGTTGAAGCCGTGCCCGCCGTTGGCGACGGCGAGGATCTCGCCCGTGGAGGCGCGCATCAGCACCACGGAGGCCCGCGCCTTGCCGGACACCTGCTGTTCGGCGGCGGCCTGCAGCGCCGGGTCCAGGGTGGTCTTCAGGGTGCCGGGCGTGCCCTCGCTCAGCTCCAGCAGGGTCTTGTCGGAGGCCTTCGCCGCCTTGGACTCCTTGCCGCGGACCACGCGCAGCTCGATGCCCGGGGTGCCGCCGGCCTTCTCGCCGTACTTCTCGCGCAGGCCGTCCAGGACGGTGCCGAGGGAGGGGTACTGCGCGGCGGTGAGCTTCCCGCCGTCCCGGTCCAGCGCCTCGACCGGCGGGTCCCCGGCCTCCCCGGTGACCAGCTTGTCGCCGTCCCTCAGCTCCGGGTGGACGACGGCGGCCTGCCAGTCGACCAGGGGCTCGCCGTCGCCGGGACCGCGCACGACGGTCAGCGCGCTGTCGTACGCCAGCGGCTTGCTCGTCTCCCCGTGGGCGACGGTGGCCTTCACGGAGAACGGGACCTCGTCCCCGGCCGGGGTGCCAGGGGTGAGGGTGACGTCCTTGACGCGGGCGTCCTTGGTGTAGCCGGTGAGCAGGGCCTTCGCGGCCTCGGCGTCGTCGGTGGCGGCGGCCGCCCCGGCGACGTCGCCGCGCTGCCAGGCGGTCAGGAACCGCTGGGCCGTGGAGGTGACCTCGGCCGCCGTCAGCGGTCCGGACCTCACCTTCTCCCCGGCCGCCGCGGCAGCGGTCCGGCCGCCGTCCGCTCCACCGGCGCCGCCGTACATCGCGTAGGCGCCGAATCCGGCGCCGGCCACGACCACGGCGGCGACGCTGCCGATCACGGCGGGTCTCGTACTGCGCCGCCCGGTGGCGGTCCTTCTGCTGCCCACTGCGTCCCGTTCCCTCGCGCTGCCCTGGCGGTGGTCCCCGCCGCCGGTGTCGCGCTGCCGCGCGCCCACCCCGACGGCGACCACCCTAGGGCGTCCGGGCGGGTCCTACCGGTCGGCCGGGCTCAGCCACCGGCGCGCAGCACGTCCGCGACGATCGGGCCGGCCGCGTCACCGCCGTGGCCCGCGCCCTCGGCCATGGCCGCCGCCGCGAGGTCGTCGCGGAAGCCGGTGAACCAGCTGTCGGACGTGGTCTGCCCGTCGACCTCCGCCGACCCCGTCTTGGCGCCGATGTCGCCGCCGAGCCCGGACATGGCCGCGGCGCCGGTGCCCTGGGTGGCGGTGAGCCGCATCATCTGCCTGAGCTGGTCGGCGGTACTCTGCGGCAGGCCCTTGGCGGTGGCCAGCTGCCGCCCGTCCAGGTCGGGGGAGACCAGGTAGGGCTGGCGGAACTCGCCGGTGATGGCGGTCGCCGTCACCGACGCCATGTTCAGGGGGTTCATCTGGACCTTGCCCTGGCCGATGGCGTTGGCGGCGCGGTCCGGGCCGCTCACGGCGGGGACGCTGCCGTCGAAGGAGACGATGCCGGTCTGCCAGTCGTCCCGGCCCAGCCCGAAACGCTCCTCGGCCTCCATCGTCAGCGAGGCGACCGTGAGCGGCTTCTCGTCGATGAGCTTGATGAAACCCGTGTTGCAGGAGCGCATGAAGGTGTTGGCGAGGCTGGCGCCCTCGTTGGGCTCCAGGCCGGTGAGGTTCTTGAAGGTCTGGCCCCGCCACAGCGCCGTGTCCGTGCAGGGCGCCGGGCCGTTCATCGAGGTCACGCCGTTGTCGATGAGCATGGCCGCGGTGATGATCTTCATGGTGGAGCCGGGGGCGACCCGCCCCTGGAACGCCGCGTTGAAGCCGTCCGCCCGGTTGTTGGCCACGGCCAGCACTTCGCCGGTGCTCGGCTTGACCGCGACCACGGACGACTCGCCGAACCGCTTCACGGCCTTCTCGGCCGCCGCCTGGACGCTCGCGCTGAGCGTCGTCTCCAGCTTGCCGGGCTCACCCTCGGCGAGGGTCAGCAGCGGAGTGTCGGGGGCGTCGGCGGCCGTGTGCCGCACCACCAGCTCGACGCCGGGGGTGCCGCCCGCCTTGGCGCCGTACTTCTCCCGGAGGGTGGCCAGCACCGGACCGAGCGAGGGGTACTTCTCCTTCGTCAGCACGGTCCCGTTGCGGCCGACCGCCTGGATCTGCGGGGTCTCCGACTCCGCCGTGACCAGGGTGTCGCCGTCCTTCAGCGCTGGATGGACGACCGACGGCTTCCAGTCCACCAGCGCCCGCCCGGTGGTCTCCCCGCGCACCACGGTCAGCTCGCTCTTGTACGTCAGCGGCTTGGTCGTGCCCTCGTACGACACCTTCGCCTTGACCGTGAACGGCACGCTCGTGCCGGTCGCCGTGCCGGGCGTGATCTCCACGTCGGTGATGTGCGCCGCCTCGCCGTACGCCGTGAGCAGCGTCCCGGCGACCGAGGCGTTGTTCGTGTACGACGCCGCCGTGGTCGCGTCGCCCTTCTCCCAGGCCGTGAAGAACTTCTCGGTCGTCTCCCCGACCTCGTCACCGTCGGGCGGCCCGCTCTTCTTCGCGGTACCGGCGCTCCCCGAGCCGCCCCCGCCGTCCAGCGCCGACACGATGTTGTAGGCGCCGTACCCGGCCCCGCCCACCATCACGGCGAACACGCCGCCTATGACGGCGACCTTCACCCCCCTGCCCATCGGCAGTCCCCTCCCCGGAATCCCCTGAATCCCCGTCAGTCCTTCCGGACGCTTTCTTGAACGCGTTCAGAAGTAGTTGTGAGTGGCACTCTATGCGCCGGGCGTGACCAGCGGTACGGATGTTTCCGTTTGGTGGCCCAAAGGAGACCCGGGCCGTCCCTGGCCGTGATGTGTACGTGTACGTAGGCGTACACGCTCGAGTAGAGTACGGAATCTCCTACACAGCCCTACGCGCAGGGAGCGGCCGATCATGCCAGACGCCACTATCCGAGCCCGGTCCGAGACCCGCGACCGGCTCGCCTCCGTCGCCGAAGCCGAGGGGATGAGCCTGCGTGCCTGGCTCGACCGGCTCGCGGCGACGGTCAAGACCCCGGCAGAGCGGGCCGAGGAAGCCGAACGTACACGGCAGATCCTCCAGAAGTGGACGGGCTACGACCCTGCCGTCACCGATGCCGAGGCGGACGCGGTCCTCGCTCGCCGTATCGCGGAGGCCACGGCGGCGTGAACGAACTGCACATCGTGCTGGACACCGGCGCGCTGGTCTCCCTGCGAGGCAATCCGTTGGTGTCCCGCTTGGTCTACCAGGCCACCAGCAGCCCCGGGACCCACTTGTACGCGGCGGCGTGCGCGCTGGTGGAGGCGGACCGGACATATCCGGGGCTGTCCGAGCACGTCGCACAGCTTCCGGCGGTGGACATCGTCCCCCTGGACCTGAGCGCCGCGCTGAGCCTGTCCGGTGAGGACGGGTGGGGGCTCCCTCACACGCAGCACCTCGCCCGGCCGACGGCGGAACGCCCGCACGGCGCCGTCGTGGCGACCGTCGACCCCGCGGATTGGAAAGGGCGCCCGGTGCGGGTGCTCTCCCTGGCGGCCGACGAGTGACCGGCGGGGGCGCACAAAGCGGAATCCGCCCGGCTAGACCCACGTGTCCAGCCACATCCGCGCCCGCCAGTCCTCCATCGGGATCGCCGTGCCCGTGTAGATGGGCCAGAAGTAGATGAAGTTCCAGGCGATCAGCAGCACCAGCACGCCCGCGCCCGTCGCCCCCGCGACCCGCCGGGCGTCGCCGCAGCCCGGCCGGCCGATGACCGCCCCCAGCAGCATCGCCACCGCCAGGCACAGGAAGGGGACGAAGACGACCGCGTAGAAGACGAAGATCGTGCGCTCCTGGTACAGGAACCACGGCAGATAGCCGGCCGCGAGGCCGCAGGCGATGGCGCCCGCCCGCCAGTCCCGGCGGAAGACCCAGCGCCACAGCACGTACAGCAGCGCGAAGCAGCCCACCCACCACAGCAGCGGCGTGCCCAGCGCCAGCACCTCGCGGGCGCACTTCTCGCCCGCGTCGGCCGGGCAGCCGTCCGAGCCGGGCGAGGGCGACTCGTAGAAGTAGGAGACGGGGCGGCCCATCACGATCCAGCTCCACGGATTGGACTGGTACGTGTGCGGCGACGTCAGGTGGGTGTGGAACTCCAGCACCTGCGTCTCGTAGTGCCACAGGCTGCGCCACCAGTCCGGGAAGAGCCACGACCAGGAGCTGTTCCCGCCGTCGGTCGCCGCCCAGTCGCGGTAGTAGCCGCCGGTGCCGTCCGAGGGGGAGAGGATCCAGCCCAGCCAGGACAGCAGGTAGGTGCCGAGCGCCACCGGGACCGTCGACAGGAACGCCCAGCCCAGGTCGTACCTGAGGACCGCCAGGTGCGGCCGGTGGGCGCCCGCGACCCGGCGGGTGCCGACGTCCCACAGCACGGCCATCACGCAGAACGCCGCCATGATGTACAGGCCGTTCCACTTGGTGGCCGCCGCCAGGCCCAGCATCAGCCCCGCCGCCAGCCGCCACGGCCGCCACCCGAAGCGGAACGTCTCCGCCAGGTGCGCGTCCGGGCGGACCCGGCCGTCGGCGTCCACGGGCAGCGCGGCGGCGAGTCTGCCCCGGGCCCAGTCCCGGTCGGCGACCAGGCAGCCGAAGGCCGCCAGCACGAAGAACATCAGCACGCTGTCCAGCAGCGCGGTGCGGCTCATCACGAAGTGCAGCCCGTCCACCGCCATCAGCGCGCCCGCCAGGCACCCCAGGAAGGTCGAGCGGAACAGGCGCCGGCCGATCCGGCACAGCAGCAGCACCGAGAGGGTGCCGAGCAGTGCCGTCATGAAGCGCCAGCCGAACGGGTCGAAGCCGAACAGCAGCTCGCCGAGTCCGATGACGTACTTGCCGACCGGCGGGTGCACCACGTAGGACGCGTCGGCCGGGATCGGGACGTCGCCGCCGGAGTTCAGGATCAGGTCGTTGGCGTTCTTGTCCCAGTTGACCTCGAAACCGCGGTGGATCAGCGCCCACGCGTCCTTGGCGTAGTACGTCTCGTCGAATATCACCGCCTTCGGGCTGCCCAGGTTCCAGAACCGCAGCACCCCCGCGAACAGCGCCACCAGCAGCGGCCCGCCCCACGCCGACCAGCGCACGAGCCGCTCGGCGCGCGACTTCGACAGGTTGAGGAAGACCCACAGCCGCGGCCCCGGACGCGTGTACGGCGGCACCAGCCGGTCGCGGACGTCGTCGGCCGCGGGCGGTGCCGGGTAGCCGAAGCGGCGCAGCCGCTGCTGCCAGGCCGGCCGCTGCTCGTGCGGGGCCTGGTCCTGCCGGGTGTCCGTGGAGGACGCGGTACTGGTCACCGCGCCATCGTAGGGAACCGCGCTGTGCACGTCCCGCGCATGCCCCGGACCGGTCCCGACGCGTTGCTGGGAGGATGGGGAGGTGACTGGAACCCTTGTACTCGCGGGCACCCCCATCGGCGACGTGCGCGACGCGCCGCCCCGGCTCGCCGAGGAACTGGCCGAGGCCGACGTCGTCGCCGCCGAGGACACCCGGCGGCTGCGCCGGCTCACCCAGGCGCTCGGTGTCACCCCGCGCGGGCGTGTCGTGTCGTACTTCGAGGGCAACGAGTCCGCCCGCACCCCCGAGCTGGTCGACGAGCTGGCGGGCGGCGCGCGCGTGCTGCTGGTGACCGACGCGGGGATGCCGTCCGTCTCCGACCCCGGCTACCGGCTGGTCGCCGCCGCCGTCGAGCGGGACGTCCGGGTCACCGCCGTACCCGGGCCGTCCGCCGTGCTCACCGCGCTCGCCCTGTCCGGGCTGCCCGTCGACCGGTTCTGCTTCGAGGGGTTCCTGCCCCGCAAGGCCGGCGAGCGGCGCGCGCGGCTGCGCGAGGCGGCCGCGGAGCGCCGCACCCTCGTGTACTTCGAGGCCCCGCACCGCCTCGACGACACTCTCGCCGACATGGCCGAGGCGTTCGGTTCCGGGCGGCGGGCCGCCGTCTGCCGGGAGCTGACCAAGACGTACGAGGAGGTCAGGCGCGGCGGGCTGGGGGAGCTGGCCGCGTGGGCCGCCGAAGGGGTGCGCGGTGAGATCACCGTCGTCGTCGAGGGGGCCCCGGAGCAGGGGCCCGAGGAGGTCGGCGCGGCGGAACTGGTGCGCAGGGTGCGGGTGCGCGAGGAGGCGGGGGAGCGGCGCAAGGAGGCCATCGCGGCGGTCGCCGCACAGGCTGGCCTGCCCAAGCGCGAGGTGTTCGACGCGGTGGTGGCGGCGAAGAACGCGGGGGCGTGATCCGGCCGCGCTTGACCCGGCCCTGACCTTGCGGGCCCTTCCGTCAAGGACCGCTCAAATCGGCTCAAACACTCGGCACTGCCTGGTGCTTTCCGGCTGGTGGAGGAGTCCACTGGGGGCAGGAAAGGCGACTTGACCGAAGGAGCCGGGATGAGCACGAGTGAGAGCGCGGCACGGACCGGAACGGCCTCAGGAGCCACTGCCGTCGTCCACGAGTCCTACTCGTTCGCCTGCATGCGCTGCGGGCACGGCTGGGAGCAGTCGTTCGATATCGAGCACCACAGGGACGCCGACGGCAACGAATTCGTCCGCTATGTCGCCGACGGCCGCGTCGTGCCCTCCCCGCTGACCCGGCCGACCTGCGCCAACTGCGACAACCACGTCGTGCGGATCATGCGGCCGGGGCGGGTCGCCTCCGTACGCGGCGCCTCCCACGGATCCCACCGGGTGCCGCCCGCCGGTCCGCTGGAGGTGCCGCAGGTACCGGCCGGCCGGGTGGCGCCCGAGGCGCCGGGGCCGGGCGCGCCGGGCCTGACCGCCGGACGCGGGAACCGGCACCTGAGCGGCCTCCTGCACTCCCTGCACCTCCACCGCAAGGGGAGCTGACCCCACCGGGACCCGGCCGGGGCTTTCGTAGGATCGGAGGCATGCCTTCGAACGCCTCCGGCCGCTCCGACAAGAACGACGCGCCGCCGCTGCCCGAGCCTCTGCGGGTGCCGGTCGCCGACTCTCACACCCACCTCGACATGCAGTCGGGCACGGTGGCGGAAGGCCTCGCCAGGGCCGCGTCGGTCGGCGTCACGACCGTCGTCCAGGTCGGCTGCGACCTCGCCGGCTCCCGCTGGGCGGCCGAGACGGCGGCGGCCCACGACGCCGTGCACGCCACCGTCGCCCTGCACCCCAACGAGGCGCCACGGATCGTGCACGGAGACCCCGATGGCTGGTCCAGGCAGGGGGCGCGCGAGCCCGGCGGGGGCGCGGCGCTCGATGAGGCGCTCGCCGAGATCGACCGCCTCGCGGCACTCCCGCAGGTCAAGGGCGTCGGCGAGACGGGTCTGGACTACTTCCGCACCGGCCCCGAGGGCAAGGAGGCGCAGGAGAGGTCCTTCCGCGCCCACATCGAGATCGCCAAGCGGCACGGCAAGACCCTGGTCATCCACGACCGCGACGCCCACGCCGACGTCCTGCGCGTCCTCAAGGAGGAGGGCGCCCCCGAGCGCACCGTCTTCCACTGCTACTCCGGCGACGCCGAGATGGCCGAGGTGTGCGCGAGCGCCGGCTACTACATGTCCTTCGCCGGGAACGTCACCTTCAAGAACGCCCAGAACCTCCGCGACGCCCTCGCCGTCGCCCCGGCGGAACTGATCCTGGTGGAGACCGACGCGCCGTTCCTCACCCCCGTGCCCTACCGGGGCCGGCCGAACGCCCCCTACCTGATCCCGGTCACGGTGCGTGCCATGGCCGCCGTGCGCGGCGTCGACGAGGACACCCTGGCGACCGCGCTGGCCGCGAACACCGCACGCGCCTTCGGGTACTGAGACGGGGCCCACCCGTTCGCCACGCTGAGTGCCCGTCCGGCTTTGGAGAGTGACGAACGCTCCGCTAGGTTCTGGGGGCCCGATCCGGACCCCTGGAGCGTGTCGGCGTGAGCGGAACGCAGTTCGAGACCTACGAGACCGGGGCGCCGTACGACGTCCACAGCGCGCCGACCCTGCCGTACGGCGACACCTACCGTCCCCCGCTGCCCCGGCAGGGCACCCACCCGGTGCCGGTACCCGCCCCCGCCCCCGACGGCGGCCGGGCCGCACGCCGGCGCCGGGAACGCCGGCCCGCGCCCACGGACGGCTCCCTGCGCCGCCTGGTGCCGCGCGCCCTGGTCGTGGCGTTCCTCGCGGGCGGCACCACCGCCTTCGTCGCCGAGGACAAGGCGGTCGAGCTGACCGTCGACGGCGCCCCGCGCACGCTGCACACCTTCGCCGACGACGTCACCGAACTGCTCGCCGAGGAAGGCGTCCAGGTGGGCGCCCACGATGTGATCACCCCCGCCCCCGGCACCGCTCTGACCAGCGGCGAGGAGGTCACCGTCCATCACGGACGCCCCGTCCTGCTCACTCTTGACGGTCGCCGCCGCCAGGTGTGGACGACCGCTCGGACAGTGGCGGGGGCGCTGCGGGAACTCGGCGTGCGCACCCAGGGCGCGTACCTGTCCGCCCCCGCCTCCCGGCGCATCGGACGCGAGGGACTCGCCCTGGACGTGCGCACCGAACGCGTGGTCACCGTCCTGGCGGACGGCCGGGCCCGCACCGTCCGCACCAACGCCGCCACCGTGAGCGAGGCCGTCGAGCAGGCCGGGGTCACCCTGCGCGGCGAGGACACCACCTCCGTCCCCGGCACCGGCTTCCCCCGCGACGGGCAGACCGTCACCGTGCTGCGGATCACCGGCTCCCAGGAGGTCCGCGAGGACCCGGTCCCCTTCGCCGAGCAACGGACCGAGGACCCGACCCTCTACCGGGGCACCGAGGTCGTCCAGCAGGCCGGACGGCCCGGTCTGCGGCGGACCACCTACGCCCTGCGCACCGTCAACGGCGTCCGGCAGAAACCGCGCGAGCTGCGCACCGAGCTGGTGCGCGAACCGCGCCCGCAGATCGTCCGGGTCGGCACCCGCGCCCGTCCCGCGTCCGTGCGGGGCGCCGACCACCTGAACTGGCAGGCCCTCGCCGCCTGCGAGTCGGGCGGCCGCCCGCACGCCGTCGACCCCTCCGGGACGTACGGGGGCCTCTACCAGTTCGACGCCGACACCTGGCACAGCCTCGGCGGCGAGGGGCGGCCCGAGGACGCGACGGCCGCCGAGCAGACGTACCGGGCGAAGAGGCTGTACGTGCGCAGCGGCGCCAGCCCGTGGCCGCACTGCGGGGCCCGGCTGCGGAGCTGACCGCCCCGGGCCCGCCGCCCGTCCCCGGCCCCCGGGCCCGCCGCCCGTCCCCGGCCCCCGTCCCTGCCGCCCGTCCCTGCTGCCCGTCCCCTGCTGCCCGTCCCTGCTGCCCGTCCCTGCTGCCCGTCCCCGGCGCCCGGTCCTGCTGCCCGTCCCTGCCGCCCGTCCCTGCTGCCCGGTCCTGCTGCCCGTCCCCGGCGCCCGTCCCTGCCGCTCGGCCCGGACGGCCCCGCGCCCGCCCCCGGCTACCCTTGCGGGGTGAGCAGCCCCACCCCCGACGCCCTCCTGGGTCCCGCCGACGTCCGCGAACTCGCGGCGGCCCTCGGCGTACGCCCCACCAAGCAGCGCGGCCAGAACTTCGTCATCGACGCGAACACGGTCCGCCGTATCGTCCGCACCGCCGAGGTACGCCCCGACGACGTGGTGGTCGAGGTGGGACCGGGTCTCGGCTCGCTCACCCTGGCCCTGCTGGAGGCGGCCGACAAGGTCACCGCCGTCGAGATCGACGACGTCCTCGCCGCCGCCCTGCCCGCCACCGTCGCCGCCCGCATGCCCGAGCGCGCCGACCGGTTCGCGCTCGTCCACTCCGACGCCATGCAGGTGACCGAGCTGCCGGGCCCGCCCCCGACCGCGCTGGTCGCGAACCTTCCGTACAACGTGGCCGTGCCCGTCCTCCTCCACATGCTGGAGACCTTCCCGACCATCGAGCGGACCCTCGTCATGGTCCAGGCGGAGGTCGCCGACCGTCTCGCCGCCGGACCCGGCTCGAAGGTGTACGGCGTCCCCTCCGTGAAGGCCAACTGGTACGCCGAGGTCAAGCGGGCCGGCGCCATCGGCCGCAACGTCTTCTGGCCCGCGCCGAACGTCGACAGCGGCCTGGTGTCACTCGTGCGGCGGACCGAGCCGCTGAAGACCACCGCGTCCCGGCGCGAGGTGTTCGCCGTCGTCGACGCCGCGTTCGCCCAGCGCCGCAAGACCCTGCGGGCCGCCCTCGCCGGGTGGGCCGGGTCCGCCGCGGCCGCCGAGGAGGCCCTCGTCGCCGCGGGCGTGTCGCCGCGGGCGCGCGGAGAGGCGCTGACCGTGGAAGAGTTCGCGCGTATCGCCGAGCACAAGGCGCGCAGCGCCCAGCACGAGGAGTGACGAGCAAGTGAGCGTGACGGTCCGCGTCCCCGCCAAGGTCAACGTCCAGCTCGCGGTCGGTGCCGCCCGCCCCGACGGCTTCCACGACCTGGCCAACGTCTTCCTCGCGGTCTCCCTGTACGACGAGGTCACCGCCACCCCGGCCGCCGACGGACCCCGCGTCACCTGTGAGGGCCCGGACGCCGGCCAGGTCCCCCTGGACCGCACCAACCTGGCGGCCCGCGCGGCACTCGCCCTCGCCGAGCGCTACGGCCGCGCCCCCGACGTCCACCTGCACATCGCCAAGGACATCCCGGTCGCCGGCGGCATGGCGGGCGGCAGCGCCGACTGCGCGGGCGCGCTGGTCGCCTGCGACGCCCTGTGGGGCACCGGCGCCTCGCGCGACGAGCTGCTGGAAATCTGCGCCGAGCTGGGCAGCGACGTGCCGTTCAGCCTGGTCGGCGGGGCGGCGCTGGGCACCGGGCGGGGCGAGAAGCTGGCGGAGCTGGAGGTCGGCGGCGACTTCCACTGGGTGTTCGCGCTGGCCGCGCGGGGGCTGTCGACCCCGGCCGTCTTCCGTGAGTTCGACCGGCTGGGTCAGGGCCTGGACATTCCGGAGCCGGTCGCCGACCAGGCGGTCCTCGACGCCCTCGCCAAGGGCGACCCGGCCGCGCTCGCCGTGGCCGTCTCCAACGACCTCCAGCCGGCGGCGCTCTCCCTCTTCCCGGAACTGGGCGA